>CAZJGK010000045.1:0-25701 GCA_964545545.1 uncultured Fibrobacteraceae bacterium
CTCCAGACTCGGGAACAGCACATTCGCCGGGAGAAGGCCACCAGCAACATCTGCAGCAACCAGGGACTCAATGTCCTGCGCGCAACCATTTACATGTCCATGCTGGGCACCGAGGGGTTCCGGGAACTGGGAGAGGCCAACCTGATCCGGATTTCCGCGCTTAGGCGGCTGGTCGGGGACCTGGCCGGCGTCGACCTCGCCTTCGGTGGCGCCGTTTTCAACGAAACCGTCGTCAGGTTGAGCAAAGGATCCGCGCAGGGGCTGGTCCACTTCGCGCGCGCGCACGGAGTGCTGGCCGGCATTCCCCTGGATGGCTTCGCGGGCTGCGGCGCCCGGGACCTGCTGGTCACCGCCACGGAAAAGCGGACCGCCGGGGAGATCTCCCTGTGGGGTGATCTGGTGAAACAATACCTTGCGGCTGAAGCGCAGGAGGCGTGATGAACAACACGAAAAGCGGCAAGACCAGGCGTTGGAACGCCACGCTCCCCGCGAGCATCTTCAGCCAGGGAGCGCCAGGTCGCAGGGCTCTGACCTTTCCGCGTTGGGACGGCGATCCTGTTGCGGCCGAACTGCCAGCCGACGCCCGGCGCGTCGTGCCCGCAGACCTGCCGGCGGTGAGTGAGCCGGAAGTCATGCGGCATTTCACGCGGCTGTCCAACCTGAATCATCACATCGAGCGCGGGATGTATCCCCTGGGCAGTTGCACCATGAAATTCAACCCCCGGGTCAATGAACAGATCGCCGCCCTGCCCGGGCTGGCGGATCTTCATCCCGAGCAGGCCGAGCAAGACATCCAGGGTTTGCTGGAAGCTCTGCACCTGCTGGAGGTTTCCCTGAGTGAGATCACGGGTTTTGACACCTGTTGCCTGCAGCCCTCCGCCGGTGCGCAGGGGGAATACCTGGGCATGCTCGTGATCGGTGCCTTTCATCGCGCCAACGGCGACCATGAGCGTGTCGAGGTCTTGATTCCGGACTCGGCCCACGGGACCAACCCGGCCTCGGTGGTGATGGCCGGTTTGAAACCCAGGACCATCGCCTCGCGCGAGGACGGCCGCATCGATGTGGAATCCCTGCGGTCGGTCGTGGGCCCCCGGACGGCCGGGATCATGATCACCAACCCCAACACCCTGGGCCTGTTCGAAGACAACATCCGGGAAATCGCGGACATCGTGCATGCGGCGGGGGGACGTCTGTACATGGACGGGGCCAACATGAATGCCATCATGGGCAAGGTCCGGCCCGGGGACATGGGCTTCGACGTGACCCACCTGAACCTGCACAAGACGTTCAGCACGCCCCACGGCGGCGGCGGTCCCGGAGCGGGCCCCATCTGTGTGACGGCGGAGCTGGCGCCTTTTCTGCCCGGGCCGCGCATCGTGCCGGTAGGGGGCGGGCAATTTTCCCTGGTCGCGGCGCCGGCTGCCGACGCGCCGGTCATCCATGCCTACCATGGCAACGTGGGGGTGTGTCTGCGGGCCCTGGCCTACATTCTGCGCTGTGGCGGCGACGGCTTGACGCGCGCCAGCGAGTGCGCCGTGCTCAACGCGCGGTATCTCCAGGTTTCCCTGCAGGATATCCTGCCGGTGGCCCATGCCGGGGAAACCATGCACGAGTTCGTGGCCAGCGGAACCCCCTGGAAAAAGGAGTTCGGGGTTCACACCCTGGACATCGCCAAACGGTTACTCGATTTCGGTGTCCACGCCCCGACCATCTATTTCCCCTTGATCGTCGATGAGGCCATCATGATCGAACCCACCGAGACCGAAGCCAAGGAAAGCCTCGACGAATTCATTGCCGCCCTGAAGGCCATCCATCGGGAAGCGATGGAGGATCCTGACATTCTGTTCCGGGCCCCGGAGACCACTCCGGTGGGACGCATGGACGAGGCGCGCGCGGCCCGGCAGCCGGATCTGTCGTGGCTCGGTCCGTGTCCGTGCGGTTGACCGGGTGAACGGCGGTCTGCGCGTTTTTCTGGACGGTGTCCACGACGGGGTCTGGAATATGGCCCGGGATACGGAGCTGCTGCAGACCCACCAACCGGGCGACGATCCCCTGCTGCGCATCTACCTGTGGGACCCGCCCTGCGTGACCATCGGTTTCAACCAGGATACCGGGGCGTTCAGCGCCGAGGCGGTGCGGGCCGCCGGTTACGATCTGGTGCGGCGGCCTACGGGCGGGCGCGCCATCCTTCATGCCCAGGAGTTGACCTATGCCGTGGTGGGCACGTCGCCCGGGCCCCTGTTCGGCCACTCTCTCCACGACGCCTACATGACCATCAACCGTGCCTTGCTGGCCTTCCTGTCCCAGCTGGGTATCGCCGCCGATGTCTCGGCGGGAGAGAGCCGGGACGCGGCGCGCGGGTTGGTCTGTTTTCATAGCGCCGGCCGCCATGAGATCAGGGTCGCGGGGCGCAAGATCATCGGCAGCGCCCAGCGGCGGATGCGGGGTGTTTTCCTGCAGCACGGATCCATCCTGACCGGAGACGGCCACCGGCGGCTTGTCCGTTTCCTGGACCTGGATCCGGAAGCCAGGCGGCAGGAGTTGGCACACCTCGAGGCCGGAACCACCGATCTGGGAGAACTCCTGGGCCGGCCGTTGGGGACAGGGGATCTCCTGGAGCTGGCCAAGCAGTTGGCGGATACGTTTGCCGCCGCCTTTGACCTGCGGGCTGTCGATCGGTGATCCGGACCCGGGATGTCCGCGGCCTGCGGTAATGCGCGCCCGGGCTTGACCTCGACGGCGAATCCTCACTACTATCAACCGCTCCTGCGGATCTGATGCTTCACCAGTGCCTGGCGACGGGGATGAACATGCAGCCGAACAATCTCAGGACGTGGATCCTGCGCCGGGTGGCAACGTCGGCCCTGCTGCTTTTCGTGCTCATGTCGGCGGTTTTCTGGGTTGTGCGCCTGGCTCCGGGCAATCCCCTGGATCAGATGGTGGTCGAAGGCATGGGCGCGGCCGATCGGGCGTTGATCAGGCAACGGCTGGATCTGGACGGCCCGGTGGGCGCCCAGTATCTGCACTGGATGCGGGCGGTTTTGCGGGGGGATTGGGGTGACAGCATCAGCCAGCACCGGCCGGTCGGGGCCATTCTGGCCGAGGCCGTGCCGGCCACATTGTTGCTGACCGTCAGCGCCTATCTGCTGCATCTTGCCCTCGCCCTGTTGATCGGCATGGCCATGGCGGTCTTCCGGGGACGCGCCCTTGAACGGTGGCTCAACATCGGTGGTCTGGTTTTCTATTCACTGCCCTCGTTCTGGTTCGGACTGATGCTCATCCTGATCTTCGGGGTGAAGCTGGGACTTTTTCCCCTGGGAGGCATGCGGTCGCCGGATGCGGCCTTCATGGGCCACTGGCGGGCGGCGGTGGACGTCGCTCATCATCTGGTTTTGCCGGTCTGCGTGCTGGCTTTGGGGTCTTTCATGGGTACGGCGCGGTTTCTGCGCGCTTCCCTGGAAGAGGCCCTTGCCCAGGATTACATCCTGACCGCCCGGGCCCGGGGACTGCCTGAGCGCAGGGTCCTGTGGCGTCACGCCATGCGCAATGCCCTGTTGCCGGTCGTCACCCAGATCGGCTTGCACCTGCCGTTTTTGCTGGGAGGCGCCGTGGTGGTCGAAGCGGTTTTCGGCTGGCCGGGAATGGGACGCGTCACCATCGACGCCATCTGGAGCCGGGATTATCCCCTGATCATGGCGACCACTTTCTTGGCTTCCCTGCTGGTGGTGACCGGGTCCCTGCTGGCGGATCTCGGCTACCATTTCCTGGATCCCCGGATCCGCCTGTCGGGCAAGGACGGGGGGGCGTGATGGGCCGTGGCTCATGGTCCGCCGGCGACCGCTCCTGGTGGAGGGACCGGACGCTGATGTTCGGGGTCATCTGCTGCGGGCTGCTGGTGATCGTGGGGGTGCTGGCCCCGGTGCTGGCTCCCCAAGCACCGGGGGCGATGGGCATGGGCCCGGAGCGCTTGAGCCCGCCCTCGTCCGCCCACTTTCTGGGCACCGATGTCCTGGGCCGGGATATCCTGTCCCGCCTGCTTTACGGCAGCCGTGTTTCCCTGCTGATCGGATGGCTGTCGGTGGTCGTGGCGGTTCTGCTCGGGACCGTGGTGGGACTGGTCGCCGGGTTGGGTCCGCGGTCCGTGGAGCGGGCCTTGATGATGCTGACCGATGCCTTCATGGCCTTTCCCCGCATCTTCCTGATCCTGTTGCTTGTTTCCCTGACCCGTCCCTCGGTGATGCTCGTCATCCTGGTGCTGGGTCTTTCCGGCTGGATGCCCGTGGCGCGGCTGGTGCGGGCCGAAGCCCTGAGCCTGCGGGAACGGGAGTTCGTGGCCGCAGCGCGGGGCCTGGGTCTCACCAACCTGCAGGTGGCCTGGCGTCATGTTCTGCCCAACCTGCTGCCGACGGTCATCGTGGCGGCGACGCTGGGTGTGGGGGGCGCCATTCTGTCCGAGTCCTTTCTCAGCTTTCTGGGACTCGGGGTGCAGGATCCGGTGGTCAGTTGGGGCCTGATGATCCAGCAGGGCCGGGAGCATTTGCTGGACGGTTGGTGGCTGGTGACCTTCCCCGGCCTGGCCATCACGGTGACGGTGGTGGGATACAATCTGCTGGGGGACGGGCTGCGCGCCCGGTTTGATCCTCGTCGCAACGGGGGCCTCGATAATGGCTGATCCCCTGTTGCGTGTCCGCCGGCTTTGCGTCCAGGTTCCCGGCCCGGCGGGGGGGCGCGATAGAACGGTTTTCCGCGAGGTGGAATTCGAGCTGGAAGAGGGGGGAGCCGTCGTCCTGACCGGCCCGTCGGGAGCCGGCAAGAGCCTGCTGGCCCGGTGCCTCCTCGGACTGTTGCCCCCGGGGTCATCCTGGTCCGGCGAGATATTCTGGCAGGGCCGGTTGCTGAGGCGGCAGGCGGACTGGGCGCCGGTGCGCGGCCGCGGGATGACCCTGGTTTTGCAGGAACCCCGAACGGCCTTGAACCCCGTGCTGAGCGTTGGGGACCAGCTGCGTGAGACCATCATGCTGCACCAGGGAATACCTGGCCGTGCTGCGGTGGCGTGTGCGGAGGCCCTCCTGGGTGAGGTCCGCCTAGCCGAACCCGGCCGGCTGCGCAGCTTGTACCCTCACCAGCTGAGTGGAGGGATGCGGCAGCGCGTGTTGCTGGCCTGTGCCCTGGCCTGCAATCCCAGCCTGCTGATCGCCGATGAAATCACCTCGGCCCTGGACGCCGCGACCCGTGGCACCGTCCTCACCCTGTTGGAAGACATCAGGGTGCGCCGGAATATGGCCCTGTTGCTGATTACCCATGATTCCGGGTTGGTGGATTGTTGGCCTGAACGGCCTCTGGTTTTGCAGAACGGACAATTAAAAGAGCGAGTCTCTGCCGGGGGAGCGCAGGGTTTCGCCGGGCGTCCTGCTGTCGCAACGGTCCAGACGGGTAACCCGGTGCTTGAGGCCAAGGCCTTGACCGTGGCGTTCCCTGTCCGGTCCCACCGGCTGAAGGTGGCGGTCGCCGACGTCGACCTGGCACTGGCCCCCGGGCGCATGTCCGGGTTGGCGGGAGAATCGGGGTGCGGGAAATCTTCCCTGGCCCTGGCCCTGGCCCGGCATCTTGATCCTGTCGCGGGTGAAATCCGCTTGGCCGGCAACGATTTCATGGCAGCTGAAGGAAGACGGTTTCGTGACCTGAGGCGCAAGGTCCAGATCCTGTTCCAGGACCCGGGCGCCAGTCTTGATCCCCGGCAGAGCGTGACCTCCGCCCTCCGGGAAGCGTCTGGCTCCGCGGGGGAAAAGACCTGGCCGCAGCTGCTGGGTGAGGTCGGGCTCGACCACGATTTCGGCGGACGGTTTGCTCACCAGATGTCGGGTGGTCAAAGGCAACGGGTCGCCCTGGCGCGCTGCCTGGCCGCCGAGCCATGGGTCCTGATCGCCGATGAGCCCACTACGCAACTGGACCCTGACACCCGGGACCGCATCATGATCCTGTTGCGGCAGGTGATGGCGGACAGGAATCTGGCCGTGTTGATGATCTCCCACGACCTGCCCTTGCTCATGGATACCTGCGCCGAGATCCGGGTCATGCTGGGTGGCAGGATCGTCGAGCAGATGACGGGCCCGGACTGGAATCCGCTTCATCCCTATACGAGAGAATTGCTTGGTCGGAAGGAGGGCGAGAACCACCCCGCTGGGGGTTTGGAAAGTACGGGCCCTGAAGATGGCACGGTTGATTCCTGTCCCTTTGCCGGACGTTGTCCTCTTGAGAATTCAAGCTGTGCCAAGGGTTTGCCGCCACTGCGGACTCTTGCGCACGGTCACGCGTTGCGGTGTCATGAACGGCCCTGATTGGTCCGCTCACATTTTATTGACACGTAATAGGGCAATCTCTATATTCAAACACCAGTTGAGGCGCGGATTCCCCATGCCTGGTTCGGGGTCGAGGGAACGCACCATGAACAGGCGGAAACGCCGGTTAATCAAGGCACCCCACACTGCCCGGCTAGGTCCAGTGCACAACAATAAAAATCAGTCCCCAGGTTCCCTGCTGAACCCAGATTCGGCTGGATATGTTCCTTTGGAAAGGAGCCCACATATGCTCCGGCGTCACCGGACCAAGTGGCTTTTGTCCCTCGGCCTCCTTTTGCTTCTCACCTTGACGATCCTCTCGGCGGAGGTCCTGGCACAGGGCGCCCCTGCCAGCATCAAGGGTATCGTCAAGGACAGCGAGTCGGGGGAGTTGCTGGATTATGCGAACGTGTTGCTGGTGGGAACCACGCGAGGGACCATGTCTCTTGGGGGCGGTGTCTTCTATTTCAACAACATGGCGCCCGGCACGTATACCATCAAGGTCCTGTACCTTGGATATGCTCCGGTGGAAATCACCACGACCCTGGAACCGGGGGACTCCAAGACCCTGAGTTTCAACATGAAGGCCGTGATCGTGGAAACGCTTAAGCCTTACGAGGTTGAGGGCGCAGAGTACATGGTCGAGGTCAAGAGTGCTGTCAATGAGCACAAGGTCAGTTCGGAGACTTTCCAGAAATACGCCATCGACTCGGTGGAGGACGCCCTTTCCAAACAGGCGGGTGTCGTCTATCGCGCCGGGCAGCTCTACGTGCGCGGCGGGCGTTCCGGCGAAGTGAGCATGCAGATCGACGGTGTCTCGGTGGATAATCCCATGGGGACCGGAGCGCTTGAAGTCTCTTCCCTCGCCGTGGACAACATGAGCATGGCGACCGGCGGTCTCGACGCCAAGTACGGCAACGCCCTGTCCGGCGTGGTGAACATCACCACCAAGGAAGGCGGGGAGAAATTTTCCGGCGGGATGCGATTTTTGACCGATGATTTCGGGCGCCAGGACAAGACGTTCACCAACTATGACCGGTTCGAGTACGGTTTCGGCGGGCCGAGCATGATCAAGGGCCTGACCTATTACATGGCGGGGGATCTGGCCTTTTCCGACGGGGAAAACACCTCGGTTGCCCACCGGCCGGAATACAAGGTCAACGTGGGCAACACCACCCTGTTCAAGTTCCGCCGCCGTCAGCTCAATCAGGCCAAGGGCTCGATCAAGCTGGCCTACACGTTCTCGCCCAACAAGAAAGTGACGGCGGAGTATTCCTATTCCACCGCCCTCAATGAATCCTACAGCCCCAACTGGAGCGTCAAGGGCTACGCCAAGCGCGTCATCTACATGCCGGAAGTCATTTACCCTACTAATGGCCATGGAAATTGGTATCCCACCGGTCGGTCCATACCCGTCTATTATGGGCCCTGGTACGACAACATGCTCCAGAATGCCCGATCCGCCCTGGTGGTGGATACCAGGAATTCCAGTGAGTTGCGTTTGTCCATGCCGATTCTCGAAGTACGCAGCGCCGTGGACAACAAGATCTATACCGTGGTTGCCCAATCGGAATATGACGGGTTCAAATATCCCTATTCTTCCTTCTCCACCGTGGCGGAGGACAGCTCATACACCGAGTTCAACAGCGCGAATCATTTCAACCAGACCAAGAACATCGGCCAGGTCGGCAAGGTTGTCTGGCGGCACAATCTCAGCGATAACACGTTCTATACCGTGCGGCTCGGACTGGTCGCCTTCGATTTACGCAGCGACGTCCAAGGCAAGGATCCCTGGGAATACAACGAAGGCGGCATCTGGTCGCCGGGGGTTTTCTTCGGCCAGCGACGGCTATACCAACAGGGGAGCGATTACTATACCGACCCCTTGAGCCCCTATTATGTGACCACGAGTGACTACTTCGTTTATCGCGAGGAATACAGCCGCACTTACAGCCTGGGTTTTGAGCTGATCAGCAGCCGTTGGCATGGGCACCTCGTGGAAACCGGGGCCGGTGTTCGGTACAACGACCTGGAGCGATTCACCCTAGTCGCCCCGGCCGTCATGCGGCAGAGTCGGTATACCCAGCTATGGAGCCAGGGCGGCAACCGCAACGTGTTCCACACCTACAATCCTGAGGGTTACTGGTATCTCCAGGATCGTTGGGAATACGAGGGTATGGTTGTCAATTACGGTTTGCGGTGGGACATGTTCTCTCCCGGCTCGGCCGCTTCCATAGAACTGAGCAACGATGACGTCAACCAGAACGTGACCAAGTACAAGACAGCGTTCCAGCCCCGGCTCGGTTTTGCCTTCCCCATTACCGAACGTGACGGTTTCAACTTTTCCTACGGCCGTTTCGTCCAGTTCCCCAGCCGCGAATACCTGTTCGCCAGCCAGGATCCTGTCGGCAACAGCGGCACCCTGGGCAACCCGAATCTTGATCCTGAGACAACGGTTCAATACTCTGCCGGTATCAAGCACCAGTTCACCGATTACATAGCCGGCCAGTTTTCCCTTTACAGCAAGGATATCTACGACCTGATCGCCTCCACGCAGGTGACCGACCAGCAGACCGGACAGACCCTTGCCCGATACATCAACAAGGCCTATGCCTCGTCCCGTGGTATCGAGATGACCCTTGAGAAGAGGTACAGCGACAATTACCAGTTCACCTTCAGCTATACCTATTCCTTCGCGGACGGCGTCGCCTCCGACACATCCTTCGGCTCCAACCCCGAGGGGCTCCAGTTCCTGCCCAACCAGGAATTGCCGCTGTCCTGGGACCAGCGCCACACCCTTAACCTGATGGTGCTGTTCTCGGAACCGGGCGTGTGGTCGACCTCCTTCTCGTTCTCCTACGGCAGCGGTTTTCCCTGGACGCCGTTCGACCGCTTTGCCAAGCGCCAGGATCCCCTGTTGGAAAACAGTGAGCGCCTTCCTGCGACGTACTCCCTGGACATCCAGTTCGAGCGTAACATCAATCTCTACGGCAAGCGGCTTTCGCTCCAGATGCAGGGACTCAACCTTCTCAATCAGGACGTCGTGGTCAACGAAGGCGGCGCCGGCATTACTCCGGGTATGGTCAATGGCGCCGCCAGTCTGGGTATCGGTTTCCTTACCGAGACGGGAAAATACGGTTCTGCGTTGCTGCAGGACGCCAATGGCGATGGTGAGGACGAATACATCCCCATCGTGGACCCGAGAACCTTCGGGGCTCATCGCCTGTTCAGGATCGGAATTGGATATTATTTCTAACCGGGGCGGAAATACCCGGCCCCAGACGGCCGGGAGGGAAAGGAAAACGATGGTGCGAACCAATGGAAGTCGGGCGGGATTCTGGGACCCTCAAGCGGCCTCGGCTCTCTTCTGTCTTTGCTTGCTGGTGGTTTGCCTTGCTGCTCCATCGGGCGCGGTGATGGTTGGCAACAGTCCAATCTTTGAAACAGGGTATGATCCTACCGGGATCTTTATTCTGGATGGTTCCTACGTGATGAACGTGGGGGAGGTCCAGGTCAACATCACCAACTGGGGGCTGATCGGGTCCGAGTATTCCAGTGCGCGTCCCTGGTCCGATGCTCCTTCCTGCCAGTGGCCCGCCGGCTCCGGCGATGAATACCTGTGGGCTGCGGGCATCTGGGTCGGTGGTGTCGTGCTGGGCGAACGGCTGGTCTCCACCGGCGGCTACGCCAGTGAAATCTACCCCCTGGATGAGGTCGAGGCGACCATTTATGAAGCCCAGGGCGCAAAAATTGTCCGACCCCCCGGAAATCCGGATGCCGGCGGGAAGCGGGCGCCTTCGCCGGGACCTGATGACGACCACGATGGCTTGATCGACGAGGAGATCCTCAACGGTCATGACGATGACGGTGACGGCAAGATCGACGAGGATTTCGCCCAGATCGGCAACCAGATGATGGTGTTGACCAACTATGACAACACCAAACTGGCCCAGGAGAATTATCCTGACCATACACCCATGAACCTGGAGTTCGTTCAGCAGACCTATCAGTGGGAAAATGACCAGGTCGACGATTTCGTGGGATTCGAATACACCATCACCAACATCGGTGTGACCGATGTGGAAAGGGTCTATATCGGGTTTTTCTCCGATTCCGACATCGCCAAAAGGAATTCCAACGGCAGCGCCAGCGATGACTTGGCCGGTTCCTGGCCCAACACCCATGGCAGCCCGGGTCTGGTGCGGGCCTCCGATGGGAGCTTCGTGCCCCTGCAGGTCGGTTATATGTATGACGGCGCCGAAACAGAACGTTTGGATGGGTATTACGGCATCCTGTTTCTGGGTCATGATATCGATCCCACGGGGATAACCGCTCCAACAACGGTGAGCATGCGGACATTCCAGTCCTTCTCGGGTAACTCGAGTTTTGAACAGGGTGGTGACCCCACCAACGATGACGAGCGTTATCAGCTTCTCAGCGCTACTCGGGATGAGTGGGACGGCAACACGGCTGATAGTAAGAAAGGCGATTTCCGCTTCCTGGTTTCGGCCGGACCGTTTGCGGTGATGCCTCCCGGCGGCAGCCTGAAATTCCAGGTGGGCATGGTCATGGGGGCGGGGTTGGGAAGTACCCGCGGCGGGAGCGGTCTGCTGGCGAACTGCGCCGAGGCCGCCCTGACCTGGTACGGTATTTACGTGGATGATGTCGGCACGGTGAAGACGCACGGGGGCCAGGATTTGAATCCCGGACAACAGGGCCGGGAAACCATGATCTGCAAGCAGGATTTGCCTCCGGGTGATTTCGATAACCTGAGTCCCGATTACGGCGACACCAGCTGTCTCGACAAGACATGGGTTGTGAACCAGCCCCGGGTCCAGGACGAAGATGTTTTTGATATCGAGGTCGACGGACAAATGAAGCAGTGTGCCATGTTCAACATGGATAATTGCTTCGAATGCGCCCGTCAATTGGGCTATATCTGTGGACCGGATGATTTCAAGGATCCCCCGAAATGGAAGTGCAACGACCCCGAGGCAAGTCCGCAGGAGTTGGCCGGGTGTACGGGTGTGGACGGCCTGGAGACCGAGATCCACTGGTTGGTGGGGATGGCGCCGCCGCCCCCTGGTCTGCGCCTATGGCCGGCCGACAGTCGGGTTCATGTTTTCTGGGATGACCTTAGTGAGGTCACCAAGGATATCCGGCTGCAGAAGATCGATTTTGAGTCCTATCGCATCTGGCGGGCGGATAACTGGGACCGGCCCTTCGGGTCTTCCCTGGTCAACGGTCCGGAAAGTTCCCTGTGGCAGCTGATCGCCGAATACGATGTGGTTGATAGTTTCATCACCTACCGCGACATCGATGGTCACACGGTCACCGACACGATTCCCCTGGGCGCCAATACGGGCCTGGGAGGCATTGCGTATACGCCGAAGGTTCTGTCGGATCCCAGGTTCGAAGGACTTGCTGAGGCCATGCAAAATGTGGTCAACGCCGATCCTGAGTTGATGGTTCGTCCCGCCTTGCGGGACGCCCAAGGCCGCGAAGATGTGCGTTACGAGTCCCTGTTGCCCTGGGAGACCTATCCCGATGTGCTGGATACGTTTTTCGCCGTGTCCTATCGGGCGCCGGACCAAAGCCAGGACATCAAGGAAAAATTGGCCACTCACTACTACGAGTACGTTGACCGGGATATCCATAACGGGTTCATCTATTTCTACTCGGTGACGGCTTCGGATCATACCTTGCTTCCCGAGGGAACCGTTATCGGGGGCCATGTTAACCGTTTCCCCACCGGGCCGGGCCTGGTCGGCGATCCCGGATCCTCGTTCACGAACGCGGTTCCCGGCGGCAAGAGCCAGACCGCGGAGGAACGGGCCAAGTTCGGGACGAACATCTATGTTTTTCCGAATCCCGCGACCCGAGATGCGTTGCAGGAGTACCAGGAGTTGTTCCCCAACGGGGATGATCCCACCGGGGTCAGGGTGACCTTCACAAATTTGCCTGCGGCTCACAATACCATCAATATTTATACGGTGAGTGGGGACCTGGTGCAGACGATTCATCACGATGGAACGACGGGTCAGGGGCATGTGAGTTGGAATCTCATGAGCCGCAACCTTCAGGAAATCGTCAGCGGGGTTTATTTGTACTCCGTGCAGTCGGACGACGACCGTTTCGCTGATTTTGTCGGAAAGTTCGTCGTCGTTAGGTAGCAAGGGCTTTGATTGGGGCAGATAGGTGTCAACTCCGTCTGCGGACGGATCTGGAGGTTTTCATGAAACGCATCGCGATTCTGACTGCCATGTTGCTGGCTGTACCTTCACTCGTTGGAGCTGCTGGCTTTGCGAAGGTTGGTACCTTCGGCGGTCAGGAACTCAAGATCGGAGTGAGTGCGCGCGCTACGGGAATGGGCTCGGCCTTTACCGGGGTTGCGGATGACGCTACGGCGGTTTTTTGGAATCCAGGCGGGCTGGTCAATGTCGTCGGAAACGAAGTATCGCTTAATCACGTAGTCTGGGCTGCGGATACAAAGCTGAGTACGGCGATTGTGGCTTTTAATCCCCGCTCCATTCCCGGGACCTTTGCCTTCGCGGTACGGTCGTTCTGGATGGATCCGCAGTTGGTGCGAACCGCCTATAATCCCGAGGGGACCGGCGAAACATTCGACTCCGGGACCACGACCTTCGGCTTGAGTTATTCCCGGTTCTTCACCGACAAGTTTTCCGCCGGTGTGACCATGAATTACCTGCATATGGGGTTGGCAGAAACCGCGGTAAACACCGCCGCCCTGGATTTCGGGATCATGTACCGGATCGGTATCAAGGATCTCAAGCTGGGCATGGTCATCCAGAACCTGGGCGGGAAGTTCACTTTTGACGAACGGGAATCGAAGTTGCCGGTCGCCTTCAAGGTCGGCACCAGTTTCAATGCCTTCAAGAGCGATACCCAGCGGCTGACGCTCTCGGTCGAGTTCCAGCATCCTTCGGACAACCTTGAGCGTGCCAATGTCGGCGGCGAATTCGCCCTGAACAGCATGTTCTTTCTGCGGGCCGGCTACAACATCAATTACGACGCCGACGGTTTGGCCTTCGGGTTCGGTTCGGCGCTTACCTCGGGCGTGGCCACGAGGATGCAGGCCGATTACAGCATGGTGGATATGGGTGCCCTGGGCTATGTCCATCGCATCAGCTTGTCCGTGAGTTATTAGGATCGGCGGGAACCCTCCAGATCCCGCACCATCCTTGTTGCGCCGCCCCGCTTTTGGTGGGGCGGCTTTCTTTTTTCTTTTGCCCCCGATGACGGTAGCCACCCGGGGAATGGTGCTGGCAATTCAACGGAATATTCCTTACAATCATCATGTCCGATCGAGGGGGATCGGGACGCCACCTTCAGCAAAGGCCGTGTCATGGCTTTGATATCTTGCCGCAATCGCGGCCGGGATTTCCTTGGCGGTATAGCAGTGGTAGTGGGGATGCTGGGTGCGGTGCCTGCGTTGGCGTTGCTGGTTCCCTTGGAGGGAAGGGGGAACCTCCCTTCCACCGTTGAACTGGTGAACCGCTGGGTGGATGAGAATCATCTGGATGTCCTGGTTCTGATCGAGGTGGCCAATGCCAATCTGGCCTATGAACAAGAGGATCGAGGTCTGGTGGCCCGGCTCAACCTTGAGGTTTCCCTGGAGGGGCCGGATGGCAAGACGCTGACCGAGAAACACCCGGTCCGGACAGCGCCGCTGAATTCCGATGAAGCCGGCAGCAGCACCCTGTTCCAGACCTTCGGCGCGGTTTTTGAGAATGTGCCCTTTCGCTCGGGGCACTTCAAATGCACCCTGCGCGACGTCAACAAGGTCAGGCGCGGTCTGCTGAATCAGATCACCAGGAGCCTGGCGCAAAGCTCTTGCGAGACACTCTGGTTTGCCGAGGACAGCCCGCGGCCCGACCGCGGTCTTGCCCTGGAGGACCCCCTGTTCCTGGCGCATGCCCCCCTGCAGGAATGGAACCCGCATCGTGCCGACCGGAGCGAGGATGCGGGTGGCTGGTTGCATGACTATGCGCATCCTTCCCGACGCTATGGACTGGAGGAGGACCACCTTCAGCTTTTCGTCCCGGTCTGGCCTCCGGCCGCCGGGATTCTGCCCGGACATGAGCCCCCCGACATCAGGGTCCAGATCACCAACCTTGATATGGACTTTGTGGTCAACGACACGATCAACCTCGACGATTCGGGGCGCCTGGCCCTGGCCGCCGGGAGGCCTACCAACATCCTGTATTCCCTTGATGTGAATATCCTGCCGCAGGGGCCGTACCGGTTGAGTCTTGCCCCGCTGGGTGGTTTCGGCCGCGGTGTCATCAGGGAATTCTCGGTGGTCTGGACGCTGGCCCACCTGGGGCGCGGCCGCGACCAGGTTCTGGGCGAGGGACGGGTGGTCTTTTCCGGCGGGACGCTTTCCCGTTTCCTGGCGGCAAGCTATTCGGTGCAGGAAAAGATGCTGGATGATTTTTGGGGGGCGCTGGATCCCGATCCCACGGATGACGTCAACCCGGTCTACATGGAATTCCAGTATCGCCTGGCCTACGTGCAGCAGTTCCTGGGCGGATTCGGCGAGTATGGTCCCTACGATCAACGTGGTGAGGTTTTTCTCCTCCTGGGACCTCCTGATGAGATCCAGGCCAAACGGCTGCCCATGAACGAGCTGGACCAGGATGACGCCAGGATCAAGGTCTTCAACCGTTTCGCTCCCGACCGGGAAGGGACGTGGGCCAAAGGCGGGGCCCTTGAGGGATCGAGCCAGCCCAGAGACCCGTACAATGCTCAGGGCGGAATCCCCATGCCGTATTCCCCACGGGCGGAGAAGGTCATGAACACCACCCGGTATTCCGCTAGTCATGCCCACGGTTTTGAACTGTGGAAGTATGATCACGGCGGCAAGCCCCTGTTCCTGAATCGGTTTTCCGAACAGGGGATGGGACAGCGATTCCTGTTCGTGGACAAAACGGGTTCGGGGGATTACTACCTTGAATCCTCCAATCTCATTCAGGGTGATGAGTAGCCGCGATGGATAATCTGGTCTGTGCAGCTTAAAAGGGTTTGACTTGGTACCCCCCCCTGCACTAATTATATCAAGCGAATAGGCACCATCGACCGGGTGATCTGAGGCCCCCTCTGCGCGCAGCCGCGCTACCGGATACGGGGCCCTCACTGGTGGTTGGTCGGCGTCCCCCACCTGAACGCCGTCCCGCTCCCGGCACTAGCATTACATGGGTCCATCCATGGAAAGGGAGACTTGAACAATGGCTCGTCAGGGTACGTTGAAAAACGCCATTTATGTCTTGATCACTTGTGGACTTCTGGCCCTCCTGTTGGCCGCTCCTGCCTTTGCACAGGACGACACCGGCCAAGCGGGGGCAGTCGACAAGTTCGCCAAGGTCCAAGCTTCCAGCGACTCGCTGGGTTTCGGGTCCTCCGCCGCCGACTCCATGAGGGAGATACCCCAGGTTATCAAGAGAACCGGGGGTCTGATGGGTGTCGTCGAACGATCTCCCATCGGCAAGACCGGCGCCGGTGGACTCTTCGTCAAGGGCGGGCAGTTCATGTGGTGGCTGCTCATTGTGGCCCTCGTGGGCTTCATCTTCCTCATCGAGCGCCTGTGGACGCTTAACCGGGCCCGCGTCAACACCAGACGCCTGATCGCGACGGTGATCACTACGTTGCGCAACGACGGGGTGCAGGCGGCGGCCGAGGAATGCCAGAAGGTGCGCGGACCTATTGCGGCCATCCTTTATTCCGGTCTGCAGAAGGCCGACAGGGGACGCGACTCGGTGGAGAAGGCCATCGCCACGGCGGGCACCATCGAGATGTCTTTTCTCGAACGAGGTCTGATCTGGATCTCCTCGGTGACCACCATCGCCCCGCTGATCGGGTTTTTGGGAACGGTTTCCGGTATGATCAACGCCTTCGAGGCCATCGCTGCGAGTGAGCAGGTTAACGCCAAGCTCGTGGCTTCCGGTATTTCCGAAGCCCTGATCACCACGGCTACCGGTCTGGTCGTGGCTATTCCCGCCACCATTGGTTACAACTACTTCGTGTCGGCCATCGACCGTTTCGTGATTGAAATGGAAGAAACCAGCGCGGAACTGATTGATGAGTTGGAAAAAATCAATGGTTAGAGTGCCGGCGTCCCTTTGCGTGCGGGGCGTTGCAGGGAAAGGTAAGGCTTCATGGGCTTGCTGAAACGAAGGAAGAAGACTCCCCTGGGGGAATTGACTCTGGCCTCCACCAGCGATGTGGCCTTCCTGCTGCTGATCTTCTTCATCGTAACGACGATCTTCGCCGCCGAACAGGGTTTGACCCTTGTCCTTCCCGGCAAGCAGAAGGAAAAGTCCGATGTCGTGAAGGTGAAGCAGAGCAACATCGCCACCCTTTTCGTCCATGCCGACAATTCCGTGACCCTGGACGGCAAGCCAATCAACATCAACCACATCATGCACGCCATCGAGGGCCGCATCTATTCCAACCCCAAGTTGGTGGTGCTGCTCAAGGTTCATCCGGATGCGGACTACGGAATGATGGTCGCATGTCTGGACGAACTCAAACTGGCCAATGCCACCAAGGTCTCGCTGAAGACCTCTACGAAATAGAAAGGAGGCGGAGATGGATTTTAATCGGAGTACCAGCAAGGGAACTTTCATCCCGACGTCCTCCATGGGTGATATCGCGTTCCTGCTGCTGATCTTTTTCATGGTCACCACCATTTTCCGCAAGGAGAACGGTTTGCCTGTGGAACTGCCGCGGGCCGAGGCCGGTGAAGAGGTCAACCGGGAGCTTATTTCCAACGTCTACATTAACAGGCAGGGTCAGATTTCCATTGATGACCGTCTGGTCCGGATAAATTTCGTCTCGGATCTGATCAGTCAAAAGATTAGCTCCAATCCCCAACTGGTGGTGGCCTTCAAGACCGATACTTACACGGACTATGGGGTAGTCAGCGATGTCATGGAGCAGCTGAAGGAAGTCAATGCCGTCCGGGTGTTCTTCAACAACGACATCGATTCCCATCCCGGCGCCAAGTACTAGGAGGGTCATGAGCACGCAGTCGGTGGATAGCCCGTTTCAGTTGTCTGCAAACGATCAGTTCAAGGCCAAATACAACAGGTATCTGCGGTGGTCTGCGCTCATCGCCGTGACGCTGACTCTGCTCGGGTTCCTGCTCAGTCCCAATTACGTGCCCCATCCCTACACCTTGCGCCAACAGGAGATGGAAGCGGTCAATATCGAGGACCAGGAAGTCATTGACATTCCGCCGCCGCCGGTCGAGGCCCCGCCGCCGCCGCAGGTTATTGAAGCGGCTCCTGACGACGAGGTCGCCGATGACGTGGAAATTGCGGATACCCTGATGGATCTGGGGCAGGCCATTGACAGCGCCATGCCTAATTACGGCACGGGCGGGGATGAGGGTTTCGTGGCCTCTTCCGAAAATCCCCAGATTCTCAGCTGGGCCAAGCCTCTCTATCCCGAAATGGCCCGGCGAGCCCAGATCGAGGGCACGGTCCTGGTGAAGGTGCTGGTGGGACCTGACGGCTCGGTCAAGGAGGCAGTGCTGCTGCGGGGTGTCAATCCCATGCTCGACAAGGAAGCCCTCATTGCCGCGCGCAAATGCAAGTTCATTCCCGGCAAGCAGCGGAACATTCCGGTCAAGGCCTGGATGGCTCTACCTTTTGTCTTCCGCTTGAATTGACCTTGGCCAGACGCATATTGTAATATCTTCAGGCCGCAACTTTTGTTGCGGCCTGTTTGATATGCAACTTGCCGCCAGGTTTGTGCGTATGAAGTCCGGATTTCCCCTGGGGCTTGAGCATCCCGGGGCTTATGATTTGTCCAGCTTGCGGGTATTGGTTTTGAACAGGAAGGCCGCATGGCCTTTCAGGGAGTTGAGTGATGATGCCACAGAGAGGTTTTCGATTCATGCTGATGGGCTGCGCGCTGGTGACGATGACTTTACTGTTGGCGCCCGGAGCAGCGGTCGCTGGGACTGCGGACAAGGGAGATGTCACGGACCAGGTTTTCAGCTTGCGCCAGTGCATTGATATTGCCCTGGAATACAATCCCAGCCTCTTGATCGCTTCCGAAAGGCTCAACATTGCCGGGAAGGATGTTTCGGATGCCGTCGGGGCCTTCCTGCCCGACCTCAGCCTCGGCCGGAACATGAGCAAGTCCGACCGCACCGATTTCGATGTCCAGACCTTTGCGCCGACCATTGTGGATTCCATCCAGATCCATGACAACTTCACGGATGATTTTATAACCTGGTACAGCCAGGCCAATTTGCCGGACGGCGTCCATGATCAGACCGTCCACACCAAGTACAAGGATTGGAGCGGACGGGCCTCGCTGAATGTATTCAGCGGATTTTCCAAGTTCAGCGCCCTGAGCTCCGCCAAACATGGCCGTGCCTCCGCCAAGGCGACCCTGGGCTACAACCGCGAACTCGTGGTCCAGGACGTCATCACCGCCTACTACAATCTCCTGCGGTACGAGAAGCTGGAGGAGGTGGCCCTGGAAGCCCGCGACCAGGCGAGCAAGGAACTGGAACGGACGCAGACCTATTTTCGTCTGGGGAGCGCGGCCAAGAGCGATGTCCTGCAGCAGAGGGTGCGCCTGGAAAATACCAAGCTGGATGTGGTGGTGGCCCACAACAACGTGGCCAAGGCTTTCGCGGACCTGGCCTTCGTGATGAACCAGCCCCTGGCCGAGGAATTCGCCATCGACAGTTCGGCTCTGGCCACGGATTTCCAGGTGGAGCCCGTGGATGCGCTCTACGACGAAGCGCTCGCCAATCGCCTGGATCTGCGTAGCAGTGAAGAACAACTGGCCGCCAGCCGTAAGGACGTCACCACAGCCAGCGGCAATCTCTGGCCCCAGGTCAATCTCAGCGGAAGTTATACCAAGTACAACAACGAATCCCCTTACAAACTCGGGGCACAGGTTTCGAAAAGTGTCTCTTACGGCGCCAGTATAACCTGGAATATTTTCGATCGCATGCGGACCATCAACGGCCGGTCTCGAGCCAAGGCCAACGTCAGGATTGCCGAGTATCAGCTGGAACAGGCGCGCCAGAACGCCCAGGTTGAGATCAGGCAGTTGCACAACAGCCTGGTCGAAGCCAGGGAACGCGCCAACGTGAGCACCGAGACCATCAAGCAATCCCAGGAGGAATTGCGGCTGGCCAGGGAACGGTTCCGGGTCGGGGCCGGCACGGCGCTGGATGTGATCGTGGCCCAGGCCAATCTCGCCAGCTCCAAGGGACAGGAGGTCCAGGCCAAGTGTGACTTCCTTATCGCCAAGGCACAGCTCAACCGGGCTGTGGGCCGGCCAACCCGGTCCGACCAACCATGACCACCGGCCAACAGGGGCGGGAACCGGTGATCCGGGCCCGGGCTCTCAACAAGACCTATGTGATGGGAACCGAAAGCATCCCCGCCGTGCAGGGGATTGATATGGAAATTTTTCCCGGAGAGTATGTGGCCATCATGGGCTCCAGCGGTTCCGGGAAATCCACGCTGATGAACATGATCGGCTGCCTGGATACCCCCACCAGTGGGAGTTATGCCCTGAACGGCACCGAGGTGACCAGCTTCAGCGACGACCAGCTGGCCGAGATCCGCAATCGGGAAATCGGCTTTGTTTTTCAGACCTTCAACCTGTTGCCCCGGATCACCGCTACCCAGAATGTGGAACTGCCTTTGGTCTATGCCGGGGTGCCGGGCTCCGAAAGGCGCCGGCGCGTCAAGGAGGCGCTGGCGGCGGTTGGTCTGGGGGATCGCGGTCAACACAGGCCCAACGAACTTTCGGGCGGACAGCGTCAACGTGTGGCCATTGCCCGGGCTCTGGTGAACAAACCGGTCCTGATCCTGGCTGATGAGCCCACGGGCAACCTGGATTCGGTGACCAGTGAAGAAATCATGTCCATCCTGGGGGGACTGAACCGGGAGGGCCATACGGTGATCATCGTGACCCATGAGCCGGACATCGCCGCCCATTGTCGCCGCACCATCCGCCTCAGTGACGGCAAAATCATCGAGGATACCGCTGCGCCCTGACCCGCCCGGGGAGTTGCGACTCAAGTTTCGCGCCATACAGCCGATCTTCCGGTCGTCGGAGTCCTATGCGGCCGCTCCTGATGGTTGACCGGAGATGGGATGTATTTCTTTTTTTTCTACCCCGTAGGTCTTGACCGCGGCGCTCGCCGTCCCCCCGTGTTGTCCATCGGACTCATGACGGTGTTCACCGTTGCCTTTTTATGGCTCCATTACCTGCCGTGGGCATTTTCCTTCAACCCCTGGAAGCTCGTCTTCTTTCCCGGACTCAGCGCGCCGCTGACTTTGGCCACCGCGGTGTTCATGCACAACGGGTGGGCCCACCTGGCGGGTAACCTGATATATTTCTGGGTTTTCGCGCCGGCGCTGGAAAGCCGCCTGGGGTCCGGCCGTCTGCTGCTCTATTTCCTGATCTGGGGTGTGGCGGGCAATCTTGCCCACGGTTTTGTTTCGGCCTTCGGTTTGCTTGGTCAAGGCGGGTTGGGCGTGATGGGGGCCAGCGGAGCCATCGCCGGGATGATGGGCTTTTCCCTGTTGCGCCTGCAGGGGGCCCGCATCGAAATCGCCTGGTGGGTGCTCGCTCCCCTGGTCGGGCAAAACCGTGTGGGTCGCAACAGTATACCCCTGGTGGTGGGCGTGTTGATGTGGTTCGGATGGCAGGCGGTTCAGGCCTCTCTGGCCGGCATGACGGGATCGACCGTTTCCTTCGGCGCTCACCTCGGGGGCTTCGCGCTGGGGCTGCTCATGGCGGCCCTGCTGGGGGGGAACAGGGAAGGGCGCGCCGAGGCCCTGCTGGGCCGTGGCCAGGGTTACATGCGGCAGGGCGCCTTCCACGCCGCAACGGCCGAATTTTCCCAGTACCTGGAGCTGCGCCCCCGGTGCCGCGACGGCATGCTGGAACTAGCCCGGACCCTGGAAGTGTCCCAGCTACCGCATGAGGCTTCGCAGTTGTA
The DNA here is from genome assembly GCA_964545545.1 of uncultured Fibrobacteraceae bacterium. GTDB lineage: Bacteria > Krumholzibacteriota > Krumholzibacteriia > LZORAL124-64-63 > LZORAL124-64-63 > JAHJTW01. The sequence goes on from CAZJGK010000045.1 coordinate 21,343, forward strand.
CCGGTCGACTTTCAGTCTGTGTCTGGAGGAAGGCGATATCGGCGGCCTGCTGCAGGTGTTTCACGAGTGGGTGCGCCAGTGCGGCCCGCAGGCGCTGGAACCGGAGGAAATTTCGCGTGTCGCCCATTACCAGGAGCTGCAACTGGATCATGAAGGGACGCTGGAAACCTACCGGATGCTGCACAACACCTACCCGGACCATCCTTTGGGCCACCGTGCCTTGGTGCGCACAATCGTGTTGGCGTCGGGCAAGGCGTCCGATCCTGAACTGGCCAGGGAATACCTGGGACGCGCCTATGCAACCCTGCCGGTCGGCAGCTGGCGGGATTTTCTGGCCAGGGAATTCAAGTTTCCACCAGATACCGGTGGAGGTGCTGAAACAGCTCCTGATCCTGGTGTCCTGGCAGGATGAGCCTCAAGGCGGAACCGTCGGCCCTGAAGCGGGCATCCAGGCACCCCAGACTCTTCAGGTACCCCGCCAGATCCAGTTGAACCGCCAGCCAGGTATCAGGCCGGCCCCCCGCAAAGCTGATGACCGTCAGGTCGGGGTCGCAGGTGATCTCGGGCCACGCAGGGTCGGGAAACAGGGGACGGTCCGGGGATACCGACGCCAGGGCTTCCCAGCGAAAAATGGTCCCGCTGTCGAGCCATTCGGCAATGATGGCGCAGGGATCGATCCGGGCGAGAATATGTTCGCGACATTGTTCGAAGCGTTCCGGATCCCCGGTATCCAGGTGGAGGCGTGCCACCGGATAAGCCGTGTGCATGCTCAGGGGGCGGTATCGGTGTTCGGCGGATGGGGTTTTCGCCGCAGAGGGCATGGCGGGCGGCGCAGCAGAGGGCCTGGCCACCGGGTCGCCGGGATTGCCGATGACCGTGCCGGGACCGTCGTGAAAGCTGGAGCGTACAACCAACGGCACACCATGGGCGGCAGCGTACTCGACAGCCCTCAGATGGACGACCTGACAGCCTGTGGCCGCGACCTGTTGCATTTGCTCCCAGTCCAAAAATTCGTGTCTTGTCGCATCCGGAACCGTCGTGGGGTCGGCGGTCATGACGCCGTCGACATCCTTGAGGATTTCACAGCGCACAGCGCCGAGGGCCGCGGCCAGGGCCACCGCGGTGGTGTCGCTGCCCCCGCGGCCCAGCGTGGTGATTTCGCGTCCCTTGCTGACACCCTGGAATCCCGCCACGACCACCGTCAAACCCCGGGCCAAGGCTTCCCGGACCCGATCGCCGCGCACTTCCAGGATACGGGCGTCGGTGTGGCTGTTGTCGGTGATGATGCCGCATTGGCTGCCGGTAAAACTGATGGCGGGACAGCCTTCCCTGTCCAAGGCCATGGAGAGCAGACTCATGGTGATGCGCTCGCCCACCGAGAGCAGCATGTCCAGTTCACGGCGCGGAGGAGTGGGGTGGGCTCTGTGGGCAAGCTCTGCCAACTCGTCCGTGGTTGCACCCATGGCGCTGACCACGATGACCATGGCGTAGCCATCATCCCGGGCGCGCCGGATATCCCTGGCGACCTCCAGCAGGCGCGGCACGGTGGCCAGGCTGGATCCACCATATTTTCGCACGACAATACCCTTGCCGGGGCGGTCAGTTGATGCGGACACCGCAACGCCTCTCACCTGGAAAAACGAAAACCGAAAAAGGTGATGATCAAGCCGAGAATAGCCCATCATGTGCCGGGGGACAAGTTCCAGGCGGCGGCGGCTTCCCGCCAGGATTATCTGTTGCCCATGATCGCAACAACTGCTAGTTTAAACACACCTCCCTGTTGGCGGAATATGTTAATAATCAACAAGATAGACGTCAGCGGGGTTCGGCAGACCCTTTCCGGCGACCCCTGCGGGGGCCATTCCATACTTGATCTGCGTCAACGGGTGCTGTCCGAGGGGCCCGCGGGCCTCGGTGACCGCGACCTTCTGGCCATGGTTCTCGAAGGTGGCGGCCGGGGCTCTTCATTCGGCGTGGCTGAGCGGGTGCTGGGTGTGACCGGTGGTATTTCGGGGCTGGTGGGTCAACACCCCGCTGTCCTGGGTCAGGTTCCGGGATTGGGACCCGCCCTGACCGTGCGCCTTTTGTCCTGCCTGGAACTGGGATCAAGGGCGGCCGGCGAGGTTCCGCGTGCAGGGATCAGGGTGAACAGGCCCGAGGATCTGCATCCTTTGTTGCGCAGATCGTTCAGGGGTCTTGACAGGGAGCGCTTCCTGGCGCTTTATCTCGATACCAGGCACCGGATTCTGGCTGCAGAAACGGTTTCGGTCGGGACGTTGAATGTGTCGGTCGTCCATCCGCGCGAGGTGTTCAAGCTGGCAGTAGCCCTGTCCGCCGCCGCGGTGATCGTGGCCCACAATCATCCTTCCGGTTGCGCCGAGCCGAGTGCGGAGGATCTGGAATTGACCGCCCGACTGGATCGGTGCGGACACTTGCTGGGCATTTCCCTGCTGGATCACCTTGTGGCCGGATCAGGGGAAATAATCAGCATCAGGGAATTAGGGTGGCCATGCGGGTCACAGGGTGAATCCGAGTTCAAGTGAGGAAGGATGCCTCCCCATGTTCAAGCGGCTACAGGGTTTCTTTAACAACGATATCGCCATCGATCTGGGTACGGCCAACACCCTGGTTTACATCAAGGGCAAAGGCATTGTCCTGAATCAGCCCTCGGTGGTCGCCCTGGACAAGACCACCGGCAAGGTTTATGCGGTCGGCGCCGAGGCCAAGGCCATGCTTGGCAAGACGCCCGACAGGATCGCCGCCATCAGGCCCATGAAGGACGGTGTGATCGCTGATTTCGAAGTTACCGAATACATGCTTCGGGATTTCATCAAGATGGCCCAGAAGAAAAAGCATTTTATCGCGCCGCGTATCGTGATCTGTGTGCCGTCAGGGATCACGGAGGTGGAAAAGAGGGCGGTCAGGGATAGCGCCAAACATGCCGGGGCGCGCGAGGTCTTCCTGGTGGCCGAGCCCATGGCGGCAGCCATCGGCGTGGGCCTGCCGGTGGACCAGCCCAGCGGCAACATGATCATCGATATCGGTGGCGGGACCACGGAAATCGCCGTCATCGCCTTGAACGGGATCGTGTGTGATACGTCCATTCGCGTCGGCGGCGATGAGCTCGACGAAGCCATCGTCAACTACATCAAGAAGAACCATAACCTGCTGATCGGTGACCAGACGGCCGAGAACATCAAGAAGACCATCGGCTCGGCCCACAAGTCCGAGGAGGAACGCGAAATGGAGGTCAAGGGGTTGTACCAGGTCTCCGGCGTACCCAAGACCCTGAAAATCTCCTCTCTGGAAATCCGTGAAGCCCTGCTGGAGCCCATCCAGGCCATCTGTGACGCCTTGAAGCAATCCCTCGAACAGACTCCGCCCGAACTGGCCGCGGACATCAAGGATCGCGGGATCGTTTTGACGGGCGGCGGCGCCCTGCTCAAGGGCCTGCCAGAATTGTTGCGGGAGCAGACCGACCTGCCCATCAACCTCATGGATGATCCTCTGTTCTGTGTGGTTCTGGGTACTGGCAAGATTCTCGATGACTTCGAGAAATATAGACCTGTCATCATGAGCGGAAGCCGATCCTGATCTTATGCGTGGTGAACCTGCCGGCATCTCTGAACGTGGTGAGTTGGCGGTTCTGGCCCTGTGCATCCTGCTGTCGCTGGTACTGATTCTCCTGCCGGGCAATGCCCGTATCCAGGTGGCCGATCACCTGGGCAAGGTCTTGACCTATCCCTACTGGTCGACGCGCAATTTCCTTGATGATGTGACGAACCTGCGGGCCGAAAACACGAGACTCAAGAAAGCGTTGTTCAGTCAGGATCTGATAACCACGGCCGCGCAGCTTGAGCGCCGGGATAAGGATCGCGACGAGGGTGCGGTTCCCCAGGAAGAGTGGGGAGGGAAGCTGGCGCCCTGCCGGGTGATCATGCGGCAGAGGTCGCGGTTTGCGACCATGGTCCGGATCCAAAGCAGACAGAATCTTGACTGGCATCCTTGGCAACCGGTGGTCAACATGTACGGTATGCTGGGGCGTGTGCGCACGGTCATCAGCCCCTCCGAGGCCTGGGTGGAATTGATGTCGGCTCCGGATTTCGCTTTGGGGGTGGAGTTCCAGAGAACGGGCCTGCTGGGCGTGTTGCAGCCCCGGGGAGATCGCTTTGTGATCGAGATGGTAGGCAGGGATGAGGATATTCAGCCCGGAGATGAGGTCATCACTTCGGGAATTACCGAACTGCGGGCAGACGGCGCGGGCCTGCATACCGGCGCCGCTGCTCCCCGGGGAATCCCGGTGGGCATTGTGCGGTCGGTGCGGGCTCCCAATGACCAGGTCTTCAAGGAAATCCTGGT
>CAZJGK010000046.1:0-25618 GCA_964545545.1 uncultured Fibrobacteraceae bacterium
AGGTTTCGAATTACTGGATTTTGCCACCGGGGAGACTATCCGCATTCCCCTGCATGACACCCTTACCCGTCCTGTGCTGGACCCCAAGGGCCGTTGGCTGGCATGTTGCAGTGAGGGCACAATTTCCTTGATACCCATCCCCTCGGGTATTTCCCCCTTGAATCTTGGCCATGATGTTTTCCTGGCATGGATGGAAAAACTTTCGAATCTGCGGACGCTGTCGGATCCGACCAAACAATCCGGGTATACCATCGACGGTTGGAGCGTGCCGGATTGGGAGTATCCGCCGTCCTGGTAGGATTATTGCTTTTCGGATAGAGACAACTCACGCCTCAGCCACATGATTGCGATGCGCCAATCGGTCTGGACCGTACGCCGGGTGACCCCCAGAATCCCGGCGATCTCCTCCATGGTCAGGCCGGTGAAGATTCGTAATTCGACGACGTGCGCACCCCTCTCATCAATTTCTGCGAATCTCCGGAGCGCAGAATCCAGATCGATGATCGTGGTCTGATCAGGAAAGTCCGCCACGCCGATGTCGTGCAAAGTCACCGGAACCCAGTCGCCGCCCCGTTTGGTCGCATTCTTCCCGCGGGCATGTTCGATGAGAATCCTGCGCATGGCCTGGGCTGCAATGTTGAGAAAATGGGCCCGATCCAGGTCCTTGAGGCCCTCGGCCTTGTACAACCGGAGATAGGCCTCGTTGACCAGGGCTGTCGGTTGCAGGGTATGGCTAGGGCGTTCCCTGCGCATCATCGCAGCGGCCTGTCGGCGCAATTCCGCAAGCGTGGAGGCGAACAAGGCATCCACAGACAGGGGCCGGTCTGAGTCGACCACAGGTGGGAGCGAATCAGAAGGGTTGATATCCTGATCTTGAGGTTTCGTCATGGATTCCCATCCCCGGTAAATTCATTCATGATCGGACAATCTTCCCATAATTCTGCATGCATTTCAATTGCACATTTCCGCGGCCGATTACGCAATACGTTATGGGTGCGTGTGATAAATGTTTCCAACCCATTCAACGATTGACATACTACGTGATGGGAGGCGAAGCCGGTCTGCATCGCAGCACTGATAGAAAATTGAAGTCAGACGCTAAAATCCCAGCCAGCCTGGTATCACGTGTTGGGCGAGCACGGATGCCGGGCTGCGCTGGGAAATTTTGTTTGATGGTTGAACCCTAATCAGAATCAGACATCTGATTCCTGATTTCTGGTTAGCCCTTTTCGGTCCAGACCTCGATGAGACGCAACATGGCCTGGGTGCCCAAATCCATGTCCTTCACGCAGATCCATTCGCCGAAACCGTGGAAGGCCTGTTCGCCGGTGAAGATGTTGGGCGTGGGCAGCCCCTTGGCCGACAATACCGAACCGTCGGTGCCACCGCGGATGGAACCGCGGATGGGGTCCATGCCGGCCCGCTTGACCGCCTCCAGGGCGTAGGCCATGGCGCGGGGCTCCTTCTCCAGGTCGTACTTCATGTTGCGATAGTATTCCTTGATCTCCACGCGGAAGCTGGAACCGGGCCACTGGGCGCAGGCCTTTTCGGCATACTTGTGGATCATTTCGGCCTTGGGTTTCAGCTGACCCAGATCGAAATCGCGGATCAACAGGGTGACCTCGGTTTCACTGGTGTTGCCCTTGATGGCGATGGGATGGATGTAGCCCTCCTTGCCTTCGGTGGTTTCGGGGGCGCCTTCGCGGGGCAGGCTCGCCAGGAAGGATCCAGCGACCTTGACCGAGGGAACCATCTTGTCCTTGGCGAAACCGGGGTGGATGTCCCGGCCCACGAAGGTCACAATGGCGCTGTCGGCACAATAGGTCTCGTCTTCGACCTCGCCACGCTGGCCGCCGTCCATGGTGTAGGCAACGGTGGCGCCGAATTTCTCCACATCGAAATACTTGACCCCGGTGCCCACTTCCTCGTCGGGGGTGAAGGCGATTTTCACGGTGCCGTGCTTCCACTCCGGATTTTCATGGATCCGGGTCAGGGCGTCCATGATTTCGGCGATGCCCGCCTTGTCGTCGGCGCCCAGCAGGGTGGTCCCATCGGCGGTGATGATGGTCTCGCCGAGGCATTTCTGCAGATAGGGATTTTCCGCCGCCAGAATCTTACGGCCCGCCTTGGGCAGGTCGATATCTCCGCCCTGGTAGTTCTCGTGGAAGGTGGGCACGACGTTTTCGCCGCTGACCTCGGGGTAGGTGTCCAGGTGGGCGATAAAAGCGATCACCGGCACGTTTTGGCAGCCGTCGCTGGCCGGAAGGGTGGCCGTGACGTAGCAATGCTCATCCACGGCGGCGTCATCCATTCCCAGGGCTTTCAGCTCGTCCACCAGCACAAGAGCCAGATCCCTCTGGATAGCGGTGGAGGGATACGTCTCGCTCTCTTCGCTGCTGGTGGTGTGGATTTTGGCGTAGGAGACAAAACGATCGACAACCGAAGGGAATGGGGAATGGCTTTTTCGTTCCAGCATGTTGGGTCCTCCACAAGCGGATTCAGAAGGCACCCGGGCGTCCGACCGGGTGGCCAGAAGACTGATGACGGACCCAAGATAGGGGAGTGGTCGCCAAGGATGCAAGGATCGTTTGGCTCAAAAACCCGCAAGAGATTCCTTGTCCCGGGGCCAAGGGGATGTTAGGGTTTTGTCCTGCAATGACGGGTTGCCTTGGTGACCCGCTTTTTCTGGACCTCACTGTGCCCGGAGGTACCCATGGACGTCGGACAAACGAAGATCTTGCCCGAGAATGCATACCGGAAACTGGAAGCGGGTGAATCCTATGTCCCCGTTGTTCCGGCGGAATCCATTGTTCCCGAGATCACGGTCTATTCCGTGGTCATGGGGCTGATTTTTGCCGTGGTCTTTTCAGCGGCCGCCGCCTATCTGGGCCTGAAGATCGGCCAGGTTTTCGAGGCGGCCATTCCCATCACGATTCTGGCCATTGGTGTTTCGGCCATGCTGGGTAAGAAAAACGTCCTGCAGCAGCATGTCCTGATTCAGTCCATCGGCTCGGCCTCGGGCGTCGTGGTCGCCGGAGCCATTTTCACCCTGCCGGGCATCTATATCCTGGGCCTGGCTGAGCGGACGAACTTCCTGCAAATGTGCGCGGCCTCCATGTTGGGCGGCTTCCTGGGTATTCTGCTGCTGATTCCATTCCGGCGGTATTTCGTCAAGGACATGCATGGGGAATTTCCCTTCCCCGAGGCCACCGCCAGCACCGAAGTGCTGGTGGTCGGCGAGTCCGGGGGCGGCCAGGCCAGCATCCTGGCCAAGAGCGGTGGCATCGCCATGCTCTACCAGCTGCTCAGCCACCAGACCATCGGTTTGTGGCGCGAGACCTTTTCCACCACGGCCTTCGGCTTCGGCCGCCAGATTAGCGAGAAGGTGCGTCTGGAATTCCATATGCTGACCGAGGCTGCCGTGCTGGGACTCGGTTATATCATCGGACTGCGCTACAGCCTGATCATCGCCTGTGGTTCCTTCCTCAGCTGGTTCGTGATGATTCCCATGATCGGGATCCTGGGCAAGGGTGTGCATATCAACGGAGTCGAGTACAAACTTGACGCCCTGAATGCCCTGTCCACGAGTGATATCTTCGCCAACTTCGTGCGGCCGGTAGGTATCGGCGCCATCGCCATGAGCGGTCTGATCGGGGTCTGGAAAAGCCGCGCCATCATTGTGGGGGCGATCAAGCTGGCCTTCAATTCGAACGCCCAGAGCGGCGGTGCTACCAGGGATTCCGAGCGGACCCAGCGTGATTTGCCCCTGAACCTGGTCACTTTCCTGACCTTCATCGTGCTGGCGGTGGTGTTCTTCTTCTTCTGGGCCCTGGTGCCGGGTGTGAGTCTGGTGCAGGCCATCGTGGGGCTGCTGATCGTCGGCGGTGTCAGTTTCCTGTTTACGACCGTCGCTGCCCGGGCCATCGCCATCGTGGGCAGCAACCCTGTTTCCGGCATGACCCTCATGACCTTGATCATCAGTTCGGTGCTGCTGAAGGCCGTGGGCCTCAACGGCAGCGAAGGCATGGTGGCCGCGCTGTTGATCGGCGGCGTGGTCTGCACCGCCCTGTCCATGAGCGGCGGTTTTGTGAGCGATTTGAAAATCGGCTACTGGCTGGGCACCACGCCCGCCACCCAGGAACGCTGGAAGTTCCTGGGCACGATTGTCGCGGCGGTTTCGGTGACCGGCGTCATCATGCTGCTCAATGCGACCTACGGTTTCACGAGCGAGGCCTTGCCCGCGCCCCAGGCCAACGCCATGGCCGCGGTCATTGAACCGTTGATGACCGGTATGCCCGCGCCCTGGCTGCTGTACATGGCGGGCGTATTCATGGCCCTGATCCTGGAGTGGACCGGTCTGCCCGCCCTGGCTTTTGCCCTGGGCATGTACCTCCCCCTTTCGGTCAACACCCCGGTGCTCGCCGGTGGTTTGATCGCCCACTGGGTGGAGCGGGGCGGAACCGAGACGCAGCAGACCAAGCGCAAGGATAAGGGCACCTTGATGGCCAGCGGTTTTGTGGCCGGCGGCGCCATCATGGGTGTGCTCGCGGCTCTGGGACGGTTCGCCGGCATCAGTTCCACCGGCGACCAGAAATGGAGCGTTGACCGTGCGCTGGGATTGGCCAACTGGTCCGAGCATATGGAGCTGTCGGCTATTGTGACGATAATCGTCTTTTGTCTGCTGGGTTATTATCTTTACAAGAGCGCGCGCAACGCGGGCGACGCCTAAGCGGCTTAAGTCGGCTGAGATTCCCATGACGGGCCGCGAACAAGCGGCCCGTCTTTACCTCTGATTACATTGCACCCGCGGTGCAGGAGATCATCATGGATTGTCATTGCGGATCCGGAGCAGCCTATGCCGCTTGCTGTGAACCGATCATCAAGGGCGAGCGACAGGCGGTCACGGCCGAGGAATTGATGCGGGCCAGGTATTCGGCATTCGTCGAGGCGGACGTGGATTTTCTGACCGCATCCATGCATCCGGATTCACGCGAGGGGAATGACCCCGAAGGCACCCGGGACTGGGCCGAAAACAGCAAGTGGCTGGGTTTGCAAATCCTGGAGACCACCGGCGGCGGCGCTGCAGACGAGACCGGCGAGGTCGAGTTCATAGCCAGTTTCGAGTACGGAGGAGAATTCAGTCCCTACCACGAGGTGGGGTCCTTCGAGAAGGTCGATGGGATCTGGTATTTCAAGGATGGGCGTCCAGGCGTGAACAAGCCGGTCGTCAATACCGAACCCAAGGTCGGCCGGAATGATCCGTGCCCTTGCGGCAGTGGCCGCAAGTACAAGCGGTGCTGTGGGGCTTGAGCCATGGCCAGGGGAAGCAGGCCCACATTCTCCCTGATGATCCTGTTGGGCTGGTTCCTGCTGGCGGGTCTGGGCATACCCGAAACCGCGTCGGCATTTCCCGCCGCCGCCGATACCGACAGCAGTGTCCAGGTTCCTGTCCAGGAAAGCCATTCCTGGTTGAGCGGCCTGTTCGATCGTTATCTTCGCACCAAGCCCCACCCGGAAGATGATCTGCGCGGCCAGGCCAAGGAAACCGTCTCCCGCTATCTCTCCTTTGCCGGCTGGACCATCGAGGTGGTCCTGGTCAACCAGGTGGACACCTTCGACGAGGACCGGCACGCCCAAACGGGTTTCGCGACCCGCTTCGTCAATAGCTTGACCAATCCGCTGCAGAGCAATACGCGCGAAGCGACCATCCGCCGCCAGTTGTTGTTCCACCGCGGTCAGCTCCTCGATCCGCTTGCCTTGGCCGACTCCGAGCTTTTGCTCCGGTCCCTGCCTTTCATCGATGATGTACGGATCATGGTGCTGCCGCTGACCGGGGCGGAGCGGAAGGTTGCCGTCGTGGTCGAGACCCGGGACAACTGGCCCCTGGGTGTGGATGCCAAGGTTGTCAACAAGGATCGCTATAACGCCAGCCTGTATTCGGTCAACGTGCTGGGCTACGGCCTGGCCATGTCACACGAGTTGGTCCGCAATGCCGGACGGGATCATGGCTGGGGGTATCACAGCCATTTGCGCCAACCGAATCCGACGGGCCATTTCGTGGACCTGGATCTGGATTTCGAGGATTCATGGCGTCGCTTGAGCCGGAAGATCGTTCTGCAAAAGAATCTGGTCCACCCGGCGGTGCGGATGGTGGGCGGCGGCATACTCGAAAATACTGATGATCGGGACAACGACCAGGTGGCACGCAAGTTCACCGCAGGCGATTTTTGGCTGGGCCGGGCCTTGGGACTGGGTTCCGCGGATCCCTCAACGGGATATTCACGCCTGTTGCTGGTGCCGACCGTCGGCTACAACAGGATCTCCTTCAGCGACAGGCCGGAGGTGTCCCTGGACGAGAACCGGAGCTACCACGACCGCACGCTCCTCTTGGCGGGGCTTTCCCTGCTGCGGGTCAAGGATTTCAAGACCAGTTATTTTTACAAGATGGGCGAGACGGAGGATATCCGCTCCGGCTGGGATGCCCAGATAACCACAGCCTACGAGGATGGAGAGTTCCAGGTAAGATCGGGCACCTGGTTGCAGGCTGCCATGGTGGCAGTCGGCGGACGGGGGAGGGTCCTGGCGCTGCGCTTGGGCGGCGGGGGTTACTGGCGGCGGGGAGATTTCGAGGAAGGGGTTCTGGACGCCTCGGGTTTCTTCGCTACCCGCTTGTACGACCTGGGACCTTACGGCCAACGATGGTATCTTCGTGCCCATTACACCTGCGGGTTCGACCGTTTTCCCGGGGAGGTGATCAGCCTGGGGAACCGCACGGGTCTGCGGGGCGTGGATGATGATGTCCTGACCGGCCGCCAACGGTTGGTGACCAGTCTGGAATCGCGCCTGTTTACGCCGTGGACGGTACTGGGGTTTCGGTGTTTGATGCTGGGGTACGTGGATGCGGGTGTCATCGCGGACCAGAACGAGTCCCTGGCCCACAAACCGGTCATGATCAGCACGGGAATCGGGGTACGCATGGACAATCCGGGTCTTGTCCTGCCCCCGTTCCAGATCAGGGTGGGTGTGCGCGACAGGATCAGGACCTCGGGCATGATTGTGGAACTGGTCTTCGGCGGAGGGCGGAACCAGGAGGAATTCCTGTTCCCGAGCGTCAAACCCGAACCTCCCGCTTTCAGGTGAATCAACGCCAAGGAAGCTGTAAGACCGTGCGCAGGATCTGGATAAAACGCGAAGGGGGAACCGGGGTCCTTGAGCTCCGGGATTCTCCCGTGCCCCAGCCGGGTGCCGGAGAGGTCAGGATCCGGGTTGCGGCTGCCGGCGTCAATTTCGCGGATATCATGATGAAGCGGGGCCTTTATCCCGACGCGCCCAAGCTGCCGGCGGTTCCCGGCTACGAGGTGTCCGGCGTGGTTGAGGCCGTGGGCGCCGGGGTTGCCCCGGATCTGCTCGATGGCCGGGTATTGGCCATGTGCCGGTTCGGTGGCTACAGCGAGCAGGTGTGTGTCGATGCCCGGGCCGTTCACCGGCTTCCGGTCGGCCTTGACCTGCAGACGGCAGCGGCCTTGCCGGTCAATTACCTGACCGCCTGGCAAATGGTGCGGGTGATGGCGCCTGCCGCAGCGGGGGACACGGTTCTGGTGCATTCGGGGGCCGGGGGTGTCGGCCTGGCCGTGATTCAGCTTTGCCGGTTGACGGGGACCAGGGTGCTGGCCTCGGCTTCCCCCTCCAAACACGCTTTTTTGCGGGACCAGAAAGTGGAGTATGTTTTCGATTCGCGGCAGAAAAAATTCGCTCCGGGAGTCCTGGCCGCCACCGGCGGCCGGGGGGCCGACATTATTCTGGAGCCCCGGCACGGGCGCTGGATCGGGGAAAGCTATGCGGCCTTGGGCAAATGCGGACGCCTGATCCTGTTCGGTTTTTCCGCGGCCGCCCAAGGGACGCGCTCGGGAACCTGGTCCGCCTTGAGCACGCTTGCCCGCGTTCCCTGGCTGCGCATCAATCCGGTGCGGATGATGAACGACAACAAGATGGTCGGCGGCGTGAATCTGGGCCGGATGTGGGACCAGGGACCGCGGGTGGGGGCCTGGATGCGGGAGTTGATGGTCCTGGCTCAGCAAGGGGATATTGCCCCGGTGATCGACAGCGTCCATCCCTTCAGCCGTGCCGCCCAGGCCCATGACCGGCTCGAACAGCGCCTGAATATCGGCAAGGTGCTGCTGGTTCCTGATCAGGAGGGAAAGGCGTGAAGATTTCGGCCTCCATCATCACACGCAATGCCGCCGCCGATCTGGAGCGCTGTCTGGCCTCTCTTGATTTCGCGGATGAGATCGTGGTGCTGGACCAGGGCAGCGATGACGGCACGGGGGAGATCTGCGCCCGCTTCGGCGCGACGCTTTATCAGACCGAATGGTTGGGCTTCGGGCCCACCAAGCAGAAGGCCGCCGGCCTGTGCCGCAACGACTGGATCCTGAGCATTGATTCGGATGAGGTCGTAGGCCCGGACCTGAAGAATGCTCTGTGCGCCCTGCCGGATGATCCCGAGTATGCGGCCTACCGGGTCAACCGGATCAGCATGTTCCTGGGGCGTTGGATCCATCATTGCGGATGGTATCCAGACTATCTGGTCAGGCTTTTCAACCGCCGGGCCGCCGGGTTCAATGAGCGTCAGGTTCACGAGGAGGTCGAGGTCAACGGGAGGATCGGCCAGTTGCCGGGTCATTTGCGCCATTTTGCCTACACCTCCATGGAACAATATCAGGAGAAGTTGAACCGCTACACTTCCCTGGCGGCCGGGCAGATGCACGCCGATGGCCGCCGTTCCGGTTTGGGCGGCGCGGTCCTGCGCGCGGTGGCGGGATTCTGGCGCATGTGGCTGCTCCAGGGCGGGATCCTGGATGGGGCGCATGGCCTGGTCCTCTGCCTGGGGTCGGCCTATGCCACCATGAGCAAGTACGTCAAGCTCTGGCGTCTGGAGAAGCGGTGAAGGTCCTGATCACACGCACGGACCGTCTGGGAGACCTGGTGCTGGCCCTGCCGGTGGTTGACTTTTTGCGGCGGGTCAGGCCCCATTGGCAATTGCAGATGCTGGTGGCCCCTGGGCTGGAGGCCGTGGTCGAGGGGCATCCCGGCGTGGAGAATGTCAGGGTCTGGTCGGACAGCTGGCCCGCTCGGCGTTGCCACCGGTTGCAGGATGAGCTCGCCGCCTCAGGCATATCCGCTGTCCTGATGCTTCAGTACCGCCGGGAACTCGCCCTGTTGCTGCGCAAGACCGGCACCGGAAAAATTTTCGGTCCACGCTCCAAATTCAGCAGCTGGTTCCTGCTCCAGGGGGGCAAGAGCCAGGGACGTTCCCGCAGCAGTCGCCACGAGGTGGATCTGAATCTGGAACTGGCGGGCGCCCTGGCGGGTTTGTCCACAGACCAGCAACGCCAGGTTGTGGCGGATGTGCGCCGGCCCCGGGTTCATCTTACGCGCGGCCAGAGGGCCTGGGGGGAAACTTGGCGACAGGATGAAGTGCCGGGTTCCCAGCGGATCGTCTTTATCCATCCCGGTTCCGGCGGATCGGCCCTGGACTGGGGGCCGGAACGTTTTGCCGCCGTCGCCGGGCAGCTGGCGCGCCGGCCGGGGACCAGGGTTTTCGTGACGGGGGCGGCCGCCGACGCGTGCATGGTCAAGAACGTCGCGGCCCATCTGGATCCCCGGGTGAAAATCCTGCTGGAGCGGTTCACCTTGAGCCAGTTCATGGGCGTTCTGGCCCAGGGGGATGTGATGGTGGCGCCGTCGACGGGGCCGTTGCACCTGGCCGCCGCGGTGGGGGTTCCGACCGTGGGGCTTTTCCCCCCGGCGCCGGTCATGAGTCCCGGACGGTGGGGGCAGCGTGGCGAAAAGGCGGTTCATCTGCTCCCTGACATCAGGTGCCCCGCCAAACGCCGCTGCGCGCTTGACAAGTGCACCTTCTATAACTGCCTGGAAAAAATCACCCCGGCTGAAGTGGTGGGGCAGGTCACCAAAATCCTGGCGGATCTACGGACGCTATCCGGCGGACAAGAGGATGAATCATGATGCGGATAGTTTTTGACGGCAGGGAAAAAATCCTGGGGTGTGTTTTGCTGGCTGTTATGGCGACTCTGCTGGGGGTGGCTGTGGCGGCGTATGCCCAGGATGGGGCCCGGGATCAGCAGGCGGAGGTCAAGGACCTCATGGACCAGGCCAAGGATCACGGCGCCAAGGGACAATTGCCGCAGGCCTGGTGGGATCTGGACCACAGATATGGTGAGGCCGGCAAGCAGGGCGTCACCGACCAGCAATGGGCTGCCCTGAAGAGCGACGCCCGCCGGCTGGTGAACATGGCGCTCTTTGTGGAATCCATGCGCAGTCAGAAGAGCCCGTTGGAGGCCTTGCTGGGCAGGTACGACCAGGCTCTCGACGAAATCGCGGCACAGAGCGGGGTCAAGCTCCAGCCGGAATTGACCGGTGACGACCGGGCCGCGGCCCTGCTGGATGCACTCCATGGGACCCAGTTGGACGCCAAGGTCCTGACCGATTCCCTTCGCGTGGCCAACCGGCAGCTGCGGGAGGTCATCGGCGGGCAGGTCGCGGCCCAGGATTCGGTGATCACCGCCCTGGGGGTGACCGTCAGCGATCTGCGCAACAAGCTGTGGGACTCCCAACTGCGGGTGGGGGTGGCCGAGGCCGACCGTTCGGCGGCCGAGTCGGTGTTGACCAGCAAGCAGAGGTTCGCCGATGCCGTGCAACTGCTGCGGAACAGCTTTTCGCCCCAGGAGGGTAAAGTCCTGTTGTCGCCCGACGGCGAGGTCATGATCCGCCTGCATGGGGTTGCCTTCGGGGTAGGCAGCGCCGAACTGGCCCCTGGCCAGAATGATCTGATCCAACGCCTGGAAAAGGGTCTGCAGGCCTTTGCCGGGGCAACCTACCGCGTGGACGGTCATACCGATGATACCGGCAGCAGAGAAGCCAATCTGCGCCTTTCCCTGCGCCGCGCCGAGACGGTAGCCCGTCTGCTGGAACATGACCTGAAGCTGCCCGCAGGTGCAATCGCCACCAAGGGGTTCGGCCCGGACCGTCCCGTGGCCCTGAACGATACCCCCGAGGGCCGGGCCCTGAACCGCAGGATCGATGTGGTGATCGTGACCGGTGGTGAAATATCACACCAATGAAATTGACAATCAGAAATAATAGGCTACTGTCCTGCTCACGTTTTTAAGGCCGATGGGGGCAGGGGTCGTCTCGGCGGGTTTCCCGCCCCTTTTTCCACTCTGACATTTTCCACGGAGGGATCTCCATGCTCTCTTTTCTGGGGCAGGCGGCTGCGGCGACATCCGACAGCACGGCCGCCAAAATCAACGTAGCGGATTTCTGGACGGGCGGGCTGGCTTTTCTCCGGGATAAAGGCCCTGAGTTGGGGCTGAAGGTCCTGGGCGCCCTCGTCATCTTCTGGGTGGGAAGCCTGCTCGCAGGCCGGGTGCGCAGCGGTATGAAGTCCGTCATGGGGCGCCGCCAAATGGATGCCGGCCTGGCCGGTTTCGTGTCCAGCCTGGCCTACTTCGCCATCATCGCCTTTACGGTCATTGCCGTGGTGGGGCAGTTCGGAGTCCAGACCGCGAGCTTCATCGCCCTTCTGGGCGCCGCCGGCTTCGCCGTGGGCATGGCCCTGCAGGGCACCCTGGCCAATTTCGCCTCCGGGGTCATGATCCTGCTGTTCAAGCCTTTCAAGGCCGGCGACTTTATCGCGGCCGCCGGAGTCAAAGGGGTGGTGAAGGAGATCCAGATCTTCAGCACGACCCTCGCGACACCGGACAACATCCGGATCACGGTGCCCAACGGCGCGGTTTTCGGAGGGACCATCCAGAATTTCAACGGGTACGAAACCCGGCGTGTGGACATGACCATGGGCATTGGATACGTTGCCGATATCAATCACGCCATGGAGATCATTCGCGGCTTGCTGCACGCCGATGGCCGCGTCCTGAAGGATCCCGAGGCCACTGTTGCGGTGGCCGAACTGGCCGACTCCAGCGTGAACATCGTGGTGCGTCCCTGGACGAATTCGGGGGACTACTGGGGTGTGTACTTTGATTTCCACAAGAACTGCAAGGAAGCATTCGACAAGGCGGGGATCGAGATCCCGTTCCCCCAGACGGTTGTTCACCTGCAGAAAAAAGACGGCTGAAATTTCGAAAAGGGAGACGAATCATGAATATCAAGGCAACAATCCTGGCCGTTTTGATGCTGGGGGCCGTGACCGCCCTGGCTGCGGACGATGCGACGGTTGGGGTTTGGCGGCACAAGGTTGGCCTGAGTGTCAATCTGCTGCAGAGCAACTACAGCGACAACTGGAACGGCGGTGACAAGGGCTCGGTCGTTTGGAGCGGGGTCGTGGACGCCAGCCTGGAAAAACAGTTCAGCAAAGCGGTCAACTTGCGCAACACCCTCAACCTGGCCTATGGGCAAACCCACAGCCAGGCCAGGGATAATACGGGCTCCCTCTACTGGAAGCGACCGGACAAGACCACGGACAACATCGAGTTCGAATCCCTGCTGCGCTGGACCACCAACGGCGGTTGGGATCCCTTCGTGGCCTTCAATTTCAACTCCCTGTTCCAGGACCTGACCGATGATCCTGCCCGGCCCTTGAGCCTCAATCCCCTGAAATTCAAGGAATCGGCCGGTATGTCCCGCAAGCTCATCAACCATGAAGGCCAGGTGTTGATGACCCGTTTGGGTGTGGCTTTCATCCAGAACAGCCGCAAGTTCTACCTCGATGCGTACCCGGATGACAACACCGAAACAGTGACCAGCACCGAGGCGGCCGCCGAGATGGTCACCGAGTACAACGTCGCCGCCCTGGACGGCCGTGTCGACTGGGCATCCAAACTCACCCTGAGCCTGCCCTTCAGCTATTCGGGCAAGTCGGTTTTCGAGGATGACATGGTCGCCGACGGATCCCTGCCTGCCGATATTGCCGATTACACCACGGCCCTGGATGTGGACTTCGAAAACACGTTCTCGACCCACGTGACCAAGGCCATCTCGGTGGTGTTTTCCGTGCGCTGGGTTTATGACAAGTACGACAACAGCGTCAAACCGGTGGTGGACGACGCCGGCGCCCTGACCAATGGGGATGCCGTCGCCAGGGCCATCCGCAAGGCGGGCCAGTTCAAGCAGACCATGGCCTTGGGCCTGGGCTATTCGTTCTAGGTTCAAGGGGTTTGATCAGGCACAAGGCCCCTGCTGCGGCGGGGGCCTTCAGTCAATCAGCAAGTCCTTGACCCGGCGAAAGCGGGGGTCATCGGCCCGCTCGAGGATCTCGAACATGATCATCTGGGCGCCCAGGTTCTGGGCGCCCAGCGCCGTCATGGCCTTCAGGCCCAGCTTGCGGTTCTGCTTGCTGCAGGATGAGACGGCATCGGCGGCCACGACCACCTGCTTGTCCCGGCGCAACAGGTCGGCGGCGGTCTGATAGATGCAGACGTGGGTTTCGATGCCGCACAGGATGATCTGGTCGCGGCCGGTGGCCGCCAGCGCCTCGTTGAACGCCTCACATCCGCAGCAGCTGAAATGGATTTTTTCGAGGGGTGTGAATTTCTCCCAGTGGGCGGCGATCTCCGCCACGGTGTGGCCCAGGCCGCGGGGGTAGTGCTCGGTCACCAGGATGGGGATGTCCATGGCCGTGCAGAAGCGGATCAAACGCCCGGTGTTGCGCAGGACGCCATCCATCCCGTGAATCAGGTCTTCGAAACGATCCTGTATGTCGACCACGACCAGCGCGGCGCGATCGGCCTGCAGCCGGGCGGGGATCTTCTGGCATGACATGGCTCATCCTTTCGGCACGTCCTCCAGGGTGAATTCCCAGGAGCAGAACCAGCTTTCGGGGTGATCGTCCGGGGGGCAGGCGATGCAGCGGCATTTCAGGCGCGGATCAATGGTCTGGGCAAAGGTGGTGTACTCGACGAGGCCCACGGACTTGCAAGGGAAATCCGGCAGTCCGTGACGCCGGCGCGCGTCCTGGACCCGACATTTCTTCATGCGGAAGATGCAGTGTTTGTCCGATTTTTCCACCAGTTCCTGTTCGTTCAAATGGGCGTACAGGCGGTAGGGCAGGCAGGTGATCAGGGCGTCGATGCCGCCGCCGGGTGCGAGGCCCAGGCGCTTCATGATGCGCTTGGCTTCAAGGGGCGAAAAGCGGGACCAGGCGGTGGTGTCGTGCTCCATGGCCCGGGACATGCCGTCGCCCTTCTCTACGGCCTGGAACCACAACCCGTCGTGCGCCAGCCAGAGTTTGGCCGCGTCCTGCAGCCAGCCCAGAAGTTCCTCCCTGGTCATATCCTTGAAGCGGTATTCCATATCCACGGTTGTGCTCCTGTCGTCAGTTGCGGCGCGGGGGCTTGTACTCTCCGCACGCATCCAGGGTTTCGGCGTAGGGCCCGTGCCAGCTCTGGTTGAAAAACCGGTCGGGATCGCGGGGCGCACCCTGGCCGGTGATGATCAGCCCCACATTGCGGGAGGCATAGAAGTAGTCGCGGGACCAGTTGCTGGTGCCGAGCCACAGGGCGTTGCCGTCGCAGGTCAGGTACTTGGCGTGCTCCACCCGGGCAAAGGGAATGAAGCCGCCGGAGAGTTGGGGAATGGACGTGATCCTGATCTCGATTCCCGGCACTTTGGCCAGGGACTGCAGCCAGGGGAGGCTGTGCCGGGAAGTGCCCCAGTTGGAAATGATCATCCTGATCTGGACGCCGCGCACCGCGGCGTGGCGCAGAGCGCGATCGAGGTCGTCGAACAGGTGTTTTTCCCGATCGGTCACACCGTAGGAGAGCAGCTGGACATGGACCGAATCCTGCGCGGCATCGAGCAACGAAACCATGGCGGGCAGATCCCAGGGGATGCCCTCCGGCAGATGGTTTTGGGGGCTGCCCACCACGTGGGCCGAGACGGTGTCGCCTGCTGCGGTGAGCAGGGGGCGCGGCCCGAAGACGGTACCGGCCGCCGCCGGTGCCGGATTGCCGCAGGCAAACTGCCAGTCCAGGTCGTAGATCCGGCGCAGGTCCGCGGTCAGGCCGCGGTCGCGAACCAGCACACCCAGCTCGTGAATCTGGCCGAGGGCGCGCCAGTCCCAGTTCTGGCTGCCGATGAAGAGCTCGTCATCATCCACCAGGAAGTACTTGGCGTGCAACACGCCTGTTCCGCCGAAGGCGGCGCCGGCGTCGAAAGTCCGGGCCGTGATGCCCGCGTGGCTGCCGAGCCAGGCGGGCACCTGGGGATAGGTTTTGGCGAACTTGGCGTCGGCCAGGACGCGGACCTGGACATGGCGCAGGCCTGCCGCGCGGGCGACCTCATCCAGGACAGGCACCAGGCCGTCAATTACGCCCTCGGGACCGTAGGCGTCCTTGCCGTCGCCGAGGCGGCTGAAGTAGAAGCTGGCGATGTCGATGCGGCTCTGGGCGCCGGCCATGACGCTCCGCCAGACGTCAGGGGCGTCGGGGATGTCGGGCAGATCGAGCACCGTTTGCTCGGGCCGGCTTTCCACGAAGGTGAGGGTGCCGGGCGGGGAGGTTTGGGCATGGAGGTCCGGCACATGGATCCCGGCCCCCAGCAGAACAAGGCTCAACAGGACGGGGAACAAGCGGCGAAGATTCTTCATGGGGCACCTTCGGCTGAAGAGAAAGCGGCGGAAATTCCTTGAGTCCCCATCCTGCGACGGGGACTCTCCATCGTGGCGGACGACCGGGGTCAGCCCTTGGCCTGCCGCATCATCCCGCCCAGGATCTGCATCCTCTGCTCGTAATCGCGGGCAAATTTCACCACGCCGTCGCGGATGGACTCCGGATCGATCCTGGCGCTGAGGCAGACCTCGTCCAGGGAACCGCCGGGGCGCCACTTATCGTCCCAGTCGCTGCTCATGGCGTACTGGTCGGCCAGGGGGTTGAAGACCCAGTCCTGCATGGTGCGCTTGGCGCCGTTGGTGATGTAGGTGCTGTTGAACCTGTCGCCCGGGGTGATCACCTTGTCCCGGTACTCCGGGGACTGCAGGGCGAACAACTGAGGGCTGGGCACGGCGACGATCTTCACATTCACACCGGCCTTGTCGATCCCGGGCAAAGCCTGGATCAGGTTGAAGGTGCTCATGGTGCCCAGGACCATGAGCACGCCCTGCCGGGGCGCGTCTGCCTGATAGTCGCGCAGGATGTAAGCTCCACGCGCGGCTTCCAGGTGGGAGCCGAGACCGAGGGCCTTGCGGTCGGGGATCTCCACACCGGGTCGGGTCAGATGCAGGGCGACGATGGGAATATCGGTTTTCATGGCCGCCGCGAGCATCACGGGCACTTCGTTGTATTCCCAGGGATAGAGATTGAGGACCTGGCCGTCGGGGAACAGCTGGGTGGCCATGGGGCTGAAGATGCCGAAGTGGGTGCGGCTGTCCTCGGCGGTTTCGGGTCCGCTGTGGCCGGCGACCCAGATGGTCTTGCCGACCTTCCATTCGCAGTCCTGGGCCAATTGACTGTACAGGCGCATGGCGCCGTACTTCAGGTAGCTGAAGGATCCATAGGTGCTGCTGGCCGTGTAGAAGCCGTTGAATTCCCGCTCGGGATCATCGGCGAAGTTCACCGACGAAGCCCCGACCATGACGCCGGCGTTGGTGAACTCGGTGATGCCCTGGGGCAGGATCACGCCGTCGGGGTTCTTTTCGCGCTCGTACCAGCCGGTGTTCTTCATGTCGCCGTAATCGTCTCCGAAACCGGAGATGTTTGTCGAACCGGCCAGGTCGGCCGAGCAGACCAGGAACAGGGGTCGGCCGTACTTCTGCAGGCAGTAACTGTTGATGTAGCTGCCCCACTGGGCAAAGCCGGCGCGGTTGGGTTTCTTCTCGCCGGGTTTGGCCCACATGGTTTCCGGGTAGGCCGCGACGTCGAACAGCTTCTGGTCGTGCAGGGGGTTCTTCTGCACAGGCAGGCTGAAGGTGGAGATGTCCTCGGGCACGCTGTCGCCCAGCTCGACCAGGCGGTCGGCAAGGTAGGCCACCAGGTCTTCGTTCTGGCGCAGAACATCCAGGGCCACGTTGAGGTTGGCGGCGAACTGCTCGCGCATTTCGCCCTTGTCGGGCGGTGCGGGCTGGTCGGTGCCGACCCACGCGACGCCGTACTTCTGGGTGAAGTCGGCTCGGCACTGCCAGAACTCGGGGCTGTTGAGCTTGTGGGGGGCGCCATGGCTGGGAGCGTCGAATTTGTGGTAACCACGGCCCTTGCGCGTGTGGCCGAACATCATGCCGGGGCGCAGGGCGGGGTTGTCGCCGGCGGTCATTTCAAACAGGGCGCGGGTGACGTCTTCCCAGGCGCTGCCGTTCTTGGCCTCGTGCACATGCCAACCGTAGGGGGCGAACCAGTCGCGGGGTGTGCCGGCGACGATGCTGCTGGTCGGATGCGGGTCGATGCCGAAATTGTTCCAGTCCAGGATTATGTAAAGGTTGTCCAGACCCAGCCCATAGGCCGAGTTCTTGGTCTCGTGCCAGCAACCGGCCGTATGGCCGCCTTCGCCCTCGATGCCGAAAACCTTGACCTCGGGGGCGCCGGCGCGCTTGAGGGCGATCGCCTCGCCGGCACATACCGGAGCGCCGTGACCGCTGGGTCCGGTGTTGAATTTAACGAAGAGATTTTTCTCGGCCATTTCGGCGTGCCCGGGCAGGCCGTTCATGTTGCGGAAGCCCAGCAGATCCTCCCAGGTCAACATGCGGCCGGCTCCCCCGCCGACCAGGTACTTGTCGTCCCCGGTTTTTTCGTGCATGACCCGCAGGGCCTCGTTGAAAACCGACAAGGTGGCGTAGACCAGGGGCACGGTGTGGCCGGCCACCAGCACAAAACGATCGCCGAAGCGTTTCTCGGGATGACGAATATCCCACCGCATGGCGCCGCTCAGCAGCAGGCTGATGAAATAGTGGGCCTTGGAGCGACTTCCGCCCGGATGCCCGCTCTGGCGGTAATTGAGCATCAGATCAATCTGTTGATCGACGATATCCTTGATGATTTCCCAGCGGGGAAAATTCACCATCTGCTGATCATAGAGTTTGGCGGCGTCGGACACGGGCCTCTCCTTTCAAAGGATTGTTCTGGAACCGATAAAACTGCTTGGGAACAAGGTGGCCCAAGGGCGGAAAGGTTTCAAGGGTGGATTCGGTCTCCCGGGGACAATTTGCTAGCTGTCCAGCATGCGGCCCAGGTGGTGCATCTGCAAAACGGCGGCGGCCGCGCGGGCGTCCTCGACGGCGCGATGGGAAGCGAAGCGGTTGTCCAGCCCCATTTTATCCAGAATCGATTCCAGATTCAGCCCGCTGGTACGGTGATTGTTGGTGGCCAGCCAGGCCGTGGCCACGGCCCGCAGGTCGAAGGCCCCGCCGGCGATATGGGTCCGGTAATCAAGGCCGTAACGGGCGCATTCCTTGCGCAGCAGGGGGATGTCGTAGTAGGCCCCGAAGGCCGCGATGATGGCCTTGTTGCGGGGACCGTACCAGTCGAAGAAACGGGAGCCCACCGCCGCAAAATTCTCTTTCCCGGCGACCATCTCCGCGGTGATGCCCGTGATCCCGGTTATGAAAGGCACGAGGGGATAGTCCTCCGGGCGGACCAGCTCGCTGAACGTCGCGGTGATTTCAAGGCTACGCCGGTCCAGGCGCACGGCCCCGATCTCGATGATGCTGCTGCGGTCGATCGTGTTGTCTCCCTCGTCCTCGGCCGGACAGCTGGCTTCGAGGTCGATGACGACGATATCGGTGGAATATCTCATGCCTGACACCTATGCTTGAGAATCAGTGACCCGTTGAGGATGCACCAGGATCAGGCCAAAGGCAAGTTCGGCCAAATCCTGATGTCACCGCAGTGCTACCAGAATCCCCTAGGGAGTGGAATATGACGCCGATCTTGTGGAAAATCCTGGGATTCTTGGGTCAGGGGGTCTTCGCATCCCGCTTTCTGGTCCAGTGGATCCAGAGTGAGCGCAAAGGACACAGCTACATCCCCCGTTATTTCTGGTACGCCAGCATCATCGGCAGCACGATTCTCTTTGCCTACGCCTTACACATCAAGGATCCCGTTTTTATTCTGGGACAATCCATGGGCATCATCATCTATTACCGCAATCTGGCTCTGTTGCGGAAGGAGAAGCGCACGGCCTAGGCTGGAATCGAGCGGCCCTCGGCATCATTTGCGAACAGGTGAATGTGGTCGGGCTTGAAGGCCATGGATAGTTTTTGCTCAATGGCCGGAGTGATGGCGCCGGCCATCCGCACGATGAATGACTGCTCGGCCACGGTGAAATAAAGCAGCGTTTCGTTGCCCAGGGCTTCGACCACCTGCACCGGCGCGGTGAGTTCGCCCGGACCCTCGGAAACCACAAAGACATGTTCAGGTCTGATCCCCAGAATCAGCGGTTGGTTCAAGGCGTTCTGCGGGGGGGAGAAACCCTCCGGCAGGACGATGGGCGCATCATGGGATTCGGGTTTGAACACCAGGCCGCCATCGCGGACCAGGCGACCGGGCAGGAAGTTCATGGCGGGCGAGCCGATGAAACCGGCCACGAACTTGTTCACCGGTTTGGCGTACAGCTCCAGCGGCGCAGCGACCTGCTGGACCACGCCGTCCTTCATCACGACAATGCGCTGGCCCAGGGTCATGGCTTCGGTCTGGTCGTGGGTCACATAGATCATGGTCGCGCCGAGCCGGTGGTGGATACGGGCGATCTCGGTGCGCATCTGCACGCGCATCTTGGCGTCCAGGTTGCTCAGGGGTTCGTCGAACAGGAACACGTCGGGATCGCGGACCAGAGCCCGGCCCAGGGCGACGCGCTGGCGCTGGCCGCCGGACAGGGCGCGCGGCTTGCGGTCCAGCAGGTCGGGAATGCCCAGCACCTCAGCCGCGGCCTTGACGCGTTGGACGATCTCATCCTTGGCCATTTTCCGCATTTTCAAACCGAAGGCGAGGTTGTCCCTCACGGTCATATGGGGATACAGGGCATAGCTCTGGAAAACCATGGCGATGTTGCGGTCCCGCGGTTCCACATCGTTGACGATGCGGTCACCGATGGCGATGGTCCCGGAGGTGACCTCTTCCAGACCGGCGATCATGCGCAAGGTCGTGGATTTACCGCAACCCGACGGCCCGACCAGGACGGCGAATTCCCCGTGTGCGATGGCCAGGTCCACCGGATGGACGGCCTGCACGCCGCCGGCGTACGTTTTGCTAACCTGCTGGAGGATGACATTGGCCAAGGTACGCTCTCCCGGATGGTGACCACACTGCGGAAAACGCCACAAACCTATCACAGTCGCCCGGATCGTGCCATGGCCAAAAAGGGGCGGGATCAGTCGAGTTGCGCCGCACCGCGATCTTGGGAAAACCCCGTATCAGGGCACCCCGGATACGCCATCCTGCTTGACGAAGATGTAGCCGGTGGACGCGGGAACGGTCATGGACAAGGTGGTGCCCGCGACGGGTGTCATGGTGATTTTGCCGACGTTGAAATCGTACTTCAACCAGGTTCCCGAGGCGGGAAAGGCCACGGCCCAGGTGTGGTCGTTATGGTCGAAATTGCAGACCACCACTATTTCGGCTTGGTCCGAAGCTCCCGTGGAACCGCGCCAGTAGGTCAGGGTGTATTCGGTTTGGTCCAGGTTGCCGGCCCGCCACTGGAAAAAGATGTTTTCGGTGGCCAAGGCGGGATGATTCAGGCGCAGGTGGATGAGCGACTTGTAGGCCTGGCGCAGCTGCTGATCGCCGGTGCTCCAGGCGACCTTGGTCAGGGATGTGCCCTGGGGACGGTATTCGTCGGCCCCGATTTCCTGCCCGTTGTAGAGCATGGGGATGCCGATGGTCGTCATGTTCACCACCGCCCCGAGATAGGCTTTCTGCAGGCCGCCGATGCCCATCGCGCCGGCTGAACCCAGATTGTCCACCGCCCACACCACCCGGTTCTCGTCGTGGCTTTCCAGGTATTTGATGTCACTGAAACCATCGCCGGGCGCGCTGCCGGCATAGCCGGCGTTGCCGGAGATGACGTTGGCCACCGCCCACATGTTGTTGTAGGCCGGACCGAAGGCCCCGATGCTGATGGTCGTTTCGCCCCGCCAGGCAAATCCGTGCTCGGTCAGGGCCGTGATCAGCACCTGATTGAAATTGTTGCCGCCGCCGCCCCAGCTGTCGGTGTGATTCCCGCCCCACTGGGCGTCGTAGCCGTAAGTGACGGAGTTGGTGGGGTAGCCGAAATCCTCGGCGATGAGCAGCAGGTCGGGAAAGCGGGCCCGGAGCTGGTTCTTGATGTACACCCAGGTGGTGTAGGGCTCGCCGCTTATGTAATCGAAGCGGAAACCGTCGACCTTGTAGGCCTGCACCCAGTGGCTCAACGCCTCGATCATATGATCCTTGAGGGCGGGGTTGGTCCAGTTCATTTCCACCATGCCGAAGGGATTGCTCTCGGTGGTCGTGAAATCGTTGCGGCCGGTGAAATCATCCAGTTGGCGCAACGGCGCGCTGCCGGCCATGTGGTTCATGACCACATCCAGGATCACGGCCATACCCTTGCCGTGGGCCGCGTCCACGAGTGAGGCGAAGGTCGAGGGCCAGCCGAAGCTCGGATTGGGAGCGAACTGGAGCACCGGATCGTAGCCCCAGCCGTTATAGGAGGGGGCGGTGACCGGCATCATCTCGATGGCGTTGATGCCAAGATCCTCCAGGTCGGCGCCGGAAGTCAGGCCGCTGACAGCCCCGGAAAAAGTTCCGGTCGCACTGAGTTCGTTGAGGTTGGTCTCGTAGATCACCAGCCGGGACCGGTCAACAGGTTGAGGCAGGGGCCGGGGAGTGGTGAAAACACGACCGCGCACGGCATTCCAATCGGCGGGGCTGCCGTGGACCCCGTCGGGGGTGACTTCCAGGGCTGCGGGGTCGGTGAGCCACGCCATGTTGGTGCCCTCGCGAATGATGAATTTGTAATACATCATGCCGTCGGGGACATCCTTGATCAATTGCCAGGTGTAGCCGTCGGTTTGCAGGGTCAGTTGCCAGGCCGGATCCTGCGTGTTCCAGCTGTTGACCGAGCCCGCCAGGTAGACCGAATCCAAGCCATAGGCCCGCAGAGTAAAAGTATCGGTGCGGGTTTTGGCGAACGGGTCGCCTTCAGGGGAAGTCGGCCGCCCCGGGTCGTCATTCCCGGTGCAGGCGGCCAGGATGGCTACCAGGAACAACAGGCAGGCTACCAGGGTAAAGGGGCGAGCGCGGGTCATGGAAAACTCCCTGAAAAAAACGGGGAACACCCCGCATTCATGGTATCTTCTGGTCTGCATTATTATAACACAAAAATTGACCTGACGCCTGGTGGACTTGACGCTTCCTGGGACTCTGTTACAGTATCTGTCGATTCAAGATTCGGCGGCATCATCATGATCAAGGAGCAAGTCCCATGCGTTTCTCTCGAGCCCTTTGCCTGATCCTGCTGGCCTCTCTGTGGCTGGCATTGCCTGCCCTGGGGGCCAAGGTGACTTTCCAGTACACGGACCCCGGTGCGAGCGGGGTATTTCTGGCCGGCGAGTTCAACGGCTGGAGCGATTCGGCCAATCCCCTGACGGGCAAGGACGGCGTCTGGACCCTGACCATGGATCTGGAACCGGGCAGCTATCAGTACAAGTTCGTGGCCGATGGAAAGTGGCAGGCGGACCCGAACAATCCCAACACGACCGATGACGGTTTCGGCGGGCAGAACAGCCTGGTCACCGTACCTGCGGGCAAGAAGAAGATGATGGCCGCCGCAGGTGGGACCGCGGCTCCGGCGGCTCCCGCGGCCGCCGCCCAGGCCCCTGCCGCCGCGGCAACCGCCGCCGGCCCCTGCAAGGTGACTTTCCAGTACACGGACCCCGGTGCGAGCGGGGTATTTCTGGCCGGCGAGTTCAACGGCTGGAGCGATTCGGCCAATCCCCTGACGGGCAAGGACGGCGTCTGGACCCTGACCATGGATCTGGAACCGGGCAGCTATCAGTACAAGTTCGTGGCCGATGGAAAGTGGCAGGCGGACCCGAACAATCCCAACACGACCGATGACGGTTTCGGCGGGCAGAACAGCCTGGTCACCGTACCTGCGGGCAAGAAGAAGATGATGGCCGCCGCAGGTGGGACCGCGGCTCCGGCGGCTCCCGCGGCCGCCGCCCAGGCCCCTGCCGCCGGCGCGGGAGACGGCGCCCCCCGGTCGGTGGAGTTTTCCTACACTCCGGTCATTTCCGGGGTGACCAATGTTTTTCTGGCCGGAAGTTTCAACGACTGGAGCGACTCGAAAACCCGCATGACCGATCCCGACAACGACGGCACCTACACCGTGACCATGCTGCTGCCCCAGGGCACCTATCAGTACAAGTTCGTCGTGGATGGGAAATGGCAGCAGGACCCCAACAATCCCGAGAGTGCCGACGACGGTTACGGCGGGCAGAACAGCGTGCTGAAGGTGGATGCTTCCTATGCCTCGGTCACCATCAAGCTGGGCGACGGCAAGATCTTCAGCGACGACATCGAACCGGTTTTCGACTATTCCACCTGCAATCCCCTCTCGCCGAAGGAAATCAGCCTGACCGCCCGCGCTCACCTGGACGATGTGGAGTCCGTGACGGTGCAGTACAGCCTCAACGGCGGTAAGGTCCAGGATCTGGTCATGGGCCAAGTGGAACACGATGCGGCCTACCAGTATTATCGGGCCGATGTTTTCCTGAAGGACGTCGGTGACCGCCTGGAGTATGTGATCCGTTACCAGGACGGCCCGACCGTCGAATACCTGGGTCCCCAGGGCATGCACGCCCAGCGTCCGGCAACCGGGTTCGTCTACACCGCCAAGAGTTTTCCGCCCTTCTATACCCCCGAGTGGGCCAAGGACGGCGTTGTCTATCAGATCTTTCCCGATCGTTTCGCCAACGGCGACAAGGCCAACGACCCGGATTTCCACGAACCGTGGTATCAGGGTGTGAACAAACTGCCGCCTTCGGGCAAGACCAACGGCGAGTACTACCATCTGGTCAAGGATTGGTACGACATCGGCGGGCTGGTCCACAGTCCCTACCGCACCGACGGCAAGCCGGATTACTTCTCTTTTTACGGCGGGGATATTGCCGGCGTGCGCGAGCACCTGGATTATCTGAATGACCTGGGCATCACCGTGATCTACTTCAATCCCCTGAACCAGGGCATGAGCAACCACAAGTACGACCCGGTGGATTACCTGAAGATCGATCCGCACTTCGCGAGTACGGACGAGTTCAAGGCCTTCGTCAAGGATTGCCATCAGCATGGAATCCGCATCGTGGTGGACATGGCGTTCAACCATACCGGCAACTGGCATTTCGCCTTCCGGGACGCCGTCGAAAAGGGGCCGAAAAGCAAGTACTACAACTGGTACGAGTTCCACCGCTGGCCACTGCCCGACACCCGTGATTTCAAGGCCAGCGACTACTACGATTGCTGGTGGGGTTTCGGGATGCACCCGGATCTCAATTACGACCTGAAGCTGCCCAACGCCAGCGAGAACAACATCACCGATATCAGCAAGGCCACACCCAACTGGCCGGTGGTCAACTATGTCCTGAGCGTGGCTGATTACTGGCTGGGCGATCTGGATATCGACGGCTTCCGCCTGGATGTGCCCAACGAGGTGCCCCACTGGTTCTGGAAGCTGTTCAATGAGCGCTGCAAGTCCATCAAACCCGACTGCTGGCTGGTCGGAGAACTGTGGGGCAACGCGGGCAGCTGGATCGGGCCCAACGGATTCGATTCCACCATGAACTACAAATTCTTCCGCGACCCGGTCATGGATTATATCGGCAAGGGATCGATCAATGCGGCGGCGTTTGACCAGCGTCTGAGTCCGGGCCGTTTCCAGTATCCGCCGCAGTCGGTGGCCGTGATGATGAACCTCATGGACAGCCACGACACCATCCGCTTTCTGACCAGCAGCGGCGATGTGCGTCGCCTGATGCTGGGGGCCATGTTCTCCATGACCTATGTCGGCATGCCCCACATCTGGTACGGGGACGAGGTCGGCATGACCGGGGGCAAGGACCCGGATTGCCGGAGGCCCTTCGATTGGCGCTACACCGGCGACCCGCGGCGGGTGGCCTTGCGCGATTACTACGGGACGATCACCCGTCTGCGCCGAGACACGCCCGTGTTGCGCCGTGGTGCGTTCACCACCCTCGATACACAGGGGGAGGGCTACGCCTACGCCCGCAATCTGGACGGTAACCTGGCGGTCGTTTTGCTCAATGCCGGCAACATTCCGGTGACCCTGCAGCTTCCGGTCGATGTCCTGTCGGGCATGGTGCCGGACGGGAAACTGGACCTGACGGTTCAGGTGGGGCCGGAGGTCTTTCCTCGTGTCGGCCAGGTTCCCTTCAAAACGGGCGATCAGGTCAAATTGGGTGATTCCGGCATGTATTCCGTCAAACTCCCAGCCATGTGCGGGGCTATATTATTGAAAAATTCGAATTAGGTCAGAAAACAGCCATATTAACAGGAATTTGTGCTATTATATTCTGTAAGTTGTTGCCTGACCCGGGTGGTTTCTGGAACCATTCGGGTCGGGTTCGACAGCATGATGCATCATCAGCTCGGCCTCCAAAAACCAAAAC
>CAZJGK010000047.1:0-25354 GCA_964545545.1 uncultured Fibrobacteraceae bacterium
CCATGGCCACGGCATTGTCGGCATGTTTGATCTGTTTGATGTACCAGGGCAGATTGACCAGGGAAAGGTTGACCACCGAGATATCAGGACGGAATTTCTCCACGATCTGCAGATACCAGATGGGGAAGGTGTCGTTGTCCCCATTGGTAAAGATGATGGCGTTCTTGTCCAGGCCGGCCATGATGTTCCAGGCGTACTCGTAGGCAATCCGGTTCTGGGAACGATCATGTTCAAAATACTTGGTCTGCCCGGGGCCCAGCGGCAACAGGGCCACCAGAACCAGCAGGAGCGCCCCCGCTTTGACCGTCAGGCCGGTAGGGATGGTCTTGATGCCCGTCAGCCAGTTGCCGCCGCCGGCTTCGATCTCGGTGGCGGACTTTCCTTCAGGTCCGGCCAGGTAACGCAGCAACGCGCTCGCTCCCAGGCCGATGAACACCGCAAAAAACATGAAAGCGGCAAAATAGAAGTAGTCCCGATCGCGCACCTCGTGATCGGTGAAATTCAGGTACAGGGTCAGGATTTCCCCGTTGATCAGGTAGCCCACCAAGGGCACCAAAATCAGCGGCCGCACGCGTCGCAGCCCCTGGAACAGACCGACCAGCGCCAGGAAGATGGGGCCCAAGACGGTCGTGACCACAGTCAGCATGCCCTGCCCGGGGCCCAGGAAGTAGAACTGCTGGAACAGGTAGTGATAAAAATACCCGAACTGCCAGCCAAGCGGCGCTCTGCGCTCAAAGGGGTTCATGGGAGGATACTGTTCGCGGCGAATAACGGACAACAGGGTGTGGAAATTGTCCGGCACGGTCTGGTTGATCGCCGGTTCCGGGCTGGCCCCGGCGCGGATCATCATCATCAAATGGACCGTCAGGCCGACAAAGAACAGGACGCTGCCGATCAAGGCGAAGTGTCGCCCCTGGAAGCTGCGGACGGCCACCAGCAGGCCGTAAATCACCAGCAGAAATATTATCAGTTGATTGTTCCCGGTGGTGGTGGAAAACAGGAAAAGGGCCAGACCTGCACTCATCAGCATCAGATCGAAACGCGGCAGGTGGTGACGTCCGGCAAGCAGCACCAGCAGAAAGATTCCGGGATATGCCAGCAGGGTGCCGAGATGAAAACCCACGCCCAAGCCCAGCAGGTAAATGATCAGAAAAAGCAGAATGTTGCTCCGCTCCTGATCCCGGGAGTCATACCAGCGGACGGCGAGCCAGGAGAGCAGGGCCATCATGAACCCCGCAAGTCCATAGACCTCCGCTTCGATGGCGTTGTTCCAGAAGGTCGAGGAGAAGGCGAGGAAGAACGCGCCGACCACACCGCCTACGTGCGCCAGCCATCCGGCATCCGGGTCGGAGCGACGGGCCAGCTCCCAGATCAGAAGATAGATAAAGGCCACGGCCAGAGCGCTGAAGAAACCGGACATGAAGTTGAGGGCCCTGGCGGTCTCGTAGCTGGGATGGGTGGTGTCGGCCTGCCCCAGCAGGATATCGAAAACCCGGCCGACCAGGACATACAACGGCGTACCCGGTTGGTGGGGAATACCCACGATATGGCTGGTCGTGATGAATTCCCCGCAATCCCAGAAATTCACCGTGGGCCCCATGGTGGCCACATAGACACCCAGGGCCAACAAAAACACGGCAATGGCAACCAGGAACTGGGGACGGGATAATGTTGACTTGATCAAGACATATCACCTTTTTTGAACGGGGTTTCGGCCAGGGCAAACAGTCAATCCACAGGGAAAACCGGCCCCGCAAAGCCTAACACACGCACCCTGCCACAACAACCGGCCAGGTTCAGGAATCGCCAACCGAATCGGAACCGCCTACCGGCGGGTAAGTTCCCCCGCTGCGGCGTTTGACCAGCAGCAGCAGGCCACCGGTCAGGCTGAAAACCACCTGGACAAAGTAGGCCGCCACTTCCATGGCCACCGCCTGGGGCCCGGCCAGACCGGACCAGGTCAGCAGGTTGGCGGAAATGGATTCCCGCAGGCCGATCCCGTTGATGGTCACCGGCAAGGTCAAGCTCACCGCCAGCACGGGCACCAGCACCAACAGTTGCACCATCTGCGTGCCGGCCAGGGCGATCCCCAGGCCCAGCGCCACCAGGATATGCGTGACCATCCGCAGCAGCTGCACACCCATGCTGAACAGGAACACCCGCTCCAGCCAAGGCACCCGGGAGCGGTACAGACCCAGTTCCGCCGTAACCCGGGCCAACTGCCGGGCCAGGGTAATCAGCCCCACCCGCTCCAGCAAAGCCACCCCCAAGGAGCCCAGGCGCCGGGAAAGCAACACCGCCACCATGGCGGTCAAACCCACCAGGACCGGGATCATGACCAGGGTGATCCGGGGCAGGGGCACGCCGCAGACCGTAGCTCCGACCAACACCAACACCGCCAGCATGGCCAGGGCGCCCAGACCCATGAGCCTGTCCAGCAGGGTGGCGCAGAACACACGGAGACGGCGGTTCTCCTGGCCGCCGAGATCCACGATCTTCCAGGCGTCGCCCCCGATATTGGCCGGCAGGAAGTTGTTGAAGAAAAGCCCGATGAAATAGACCCGCACGATCCGGCCGCTTGAGGCCTTGATACCCGCCGCGCGTAAAATCCAGGACCACTGCCAAGCCCCACCCAGGGCCGAGAGGGCGTAAACCAGGAAGGCCCCGACCAGGAAGCCCCACCGCAGTTCCTGGGTGAGGGAGGCCTTGATCCCTGATATCCCAAGGCGGGAAAGGACAAACCAGATCAGGGCGCCGCTCACGATGAATTTTCCGAGAAACACCAGGAGGGGCCTCAGTTTGCCGCCACCGGATGCTGTGCTCAGGCCGCTCATCGTCCCGCATCCCGCCGGCCTGCGACCTGCTCGAACAGGGCCAGGGATTCGTCCACGCAACGGTCCCAGCTGAAGCCCGCGGCCCAGCGCCGCGCCTGATCGCTCAGCTGTCGCCACCGATCGGCGTCCTTCAGCAGGCCCAGGGCCGCCTGGGCCATGGCCGCCGCATCGCCATAGGGAACCAGAAGTCCCGTTTTCCCATCCTGGACCGAATCCATGAGCCCGGGTCTGTTGCTGGCGACCGCGGGTAATCCGCACTGGTTGGCCTCGATCACCGTCAGGCCCCACCCCTCCTTGGGACTCGGATTCAAAAAGACATGGCACCGGTGCAGGGTCCTGACCAGTTCATCCCAGGGCAAAAATCCGAGAAATTCCACGCAATCGTCCAGGCCCAATTTCGTGCTCAGCCGACGCAGGCGTGATTCGTCCGGACCGCGTCCCATGATCAGCATGCGCGCCGTCGGCATCTCCCGGTGGATGATGGCGAAAGCGCGCAGGGCGATGTCGATGCTCTTGTAGCGGCGCAAGCGGCTCCAGGTCACGACCAGGGGCGCGGCGGCGCGCGGCGGTGGGTCCGACAGGGTAAAACGGTCGTGATCCATTCCGCAAAACACGGTCTTGATCCGGGCGGGATCCAGGCCGCGGGCCACCAGGTCATCACGGGTCGAGGGGCTGATCACCTCGAAATCCACGTCCCGGTACAGGCGGGAGATCAGGCTTTCTGCTCCGTAGACATAACTCGCGGTCAGGGGGTTGGTCTCACGAAAAACCGTGCGTCCGAACAGGTGGGGCACGATGGCGACCAGGGGCGTTTGCCCGCGATACAGCGGCGTGTAGAAAGGAATCTTGTTGATGTCCTCGACCAGAAGATCATAGCGGCGGCTTCTGAGCATCCGACGCACCACCGGCGGCAGGACGAAATTGGCGATCGCCCAGTGGCCGTGACGATGGATCTCCACCTGGTCAACGGTTTCCCTTGGCAGGGCATCCCGATAAGAGGAGCAGACCAGATCCACCTCCCAGCCCGCAGCGGCCGCTCCCTTGAGAATATGGTGCAGATGCAATTCCGCGCCGCCTCCCAGGGGATCGCCGATATCCCTCCAGTTCACAGCCAGCAGTTTCAGGGTAACCTCCGCATGGACGTCAGTGGTCCGAGTCGGGAATCGCCTTGCGCCCGATGACGCCGATGGTCGGGGTGGTGTACAGGGACAGACGCTTGGCGCCGAACCACCGGCGCCACTTACGGCCCAGGCGGGCCAGGGGCGCAATGGGCTCCGGATGCATGGGCAGCTTCCACCCCAGGCGCGTCAACAGGACCTTGCGCAGGGCGCGGTACCACAAGCCCGGCAGCATCCAGTCACCATAGCTGCGCACAATCCGCAATCCCTGACCAGCCATGATCCCCTCGAGTTGCCCCACGGTGAACTGCGTCTCCCAGCCGGCAAACCAGCGGTTCAGGGCGATGAGGACTTTTTTGCCCAGGGTGTAGTAATGGAAGGTCTGGGGCACATCGACCACCAGGTAGCCGCCGGGTCTGAGGATGCGAATATTTTCCCGGAGCAGGGACGCGGGATCGCGGAAATGTTCCAGCAGACCCTGGTGAAAAACCACGTCAAAAGTATCCGCGGGAAAGGGTGAGCCCAACCCGTCGCCGCAGACGGGGGTAACGGTGACGCCCGCTGCGCTGGCGGCCTGGACGGTCAGGCCCAGGGAGCCGCTGACATAGTCCAGGGTCAGGACTTCCGCCCCGGCCCGCGCCAGGGTCACCGCATCCCGCCCGGTACCGGCCCCCACTTCCAGGATCCGGATCCCGGCCAGGTCGCCCCTGGACTCCAGGTCGTACAACCCTGAGATTTCCCGCACCAGACGCCCGTCTGTGCCGTAGACTTCGTCGAGTTCGACGGCCTCGGCCACCTCCCAGAAACGTTGCCAATGTTCGGGCGTGGAAGCTCTCATGCGGGATCCTTTGTTCCGGAAGCCGATTCCTGTTCTCCGGCCGGGGGGTAGATTCCCGCAGCAGCCTTGTCCAGCACTCCGTTGACGAAGGCGGTAGCCGAATCCTCGCAATAGCGGTGGGTCAATTCCAGGGCTTCATTGATGACCACGCGGTAGGGAACATCGGGGCTGTAAAGCAGTTCGGCGATTCCCAGGGAAAGGATGACGATTTCCAGGGTGCCCACGCGAGCGGGATCCCAGTTACGGCTGATCAGGGACTTGAGAAGGCGGTCGATTTCCGCACCGTGCAGCTTGACCTTGCCGGCCAGTTCCCGGGCGAAGGCGGCGGTATCGGCGGCGGATTCCCTCTGCAGGATCTGGTCGTCCAGCACCTCCAGCAGAGGCGCTCCGCTGATCAAGGATGCATACATGGACTGCAGAACAATCTCCCGCCCTTTTCTGCGCTTGCCCATGGCCCTATTCCCCTGTCAAAGAACCCCAACGGGAAGACCGGCCGTCTGCCGAATCCCTACCATGATCTCCGCACCGGATAGCAAAAAACACAAAGGAAGGCCAACCTTCCCCGGATAATTTTAACCGACCCGGCGCCCGATTGCAAACTGCGACCTTACGCGGGATCCCGGAGTCCGTAACGCTCCCGCAACACATCGAGGTGGTGGCGCTCATGGCCGGCCACCAGCCAGGGCGCCGCGCCTGCGGCGAACCCGGCGCCATTGCAGACCCCGACCCTGGCGCGCATCGACGCGTCGAAACCGCGCCACATATAAAGATGGTCCGTGCGGCACACGTGCTGTTCGCGGCGCAAGGCGGCCAGGGTGCTCGCGTGGGCGGCCGAATTTTCCACCCACTTGTTCTCGTCCATCCCCGGCTGGGGATCCGCCGCCCCCCGGGCAATCCACAGGCTGCGAAATGCGAACAGGCGCTCGGTGTCGATCAGATGCCCGATCACTTCCCTGATGGACCACTTGCCCGGCTCATAGCGCAGGCAGGAGCGATCCTCGTCCAGGGCCCGCATCAGATTGAGCATTTCCAGTCCCTGCCGCTTCAAATGGCCGAGGATGTCGGTTATTCCGGCCGGGACCAGGTCCAGGTACTGCTGGTAGTACGGGTCGTACTGCCCGGCCACGGGACGCTGCCAACTGTTCATCATGCCCGACCTTTCGCTTCAACCCTCATCGATCACGGTGCACAGATCGATCATTTCCAGGGCGGTCAGCGCGGCGTCGAAACCCTTGTTGCCCGCCTTGGTCCCGCTGCGCTCGATGGCCTGGTCCAGGGTCTCGGCCGTGACGATGCCGTAGACCACGGGAATATCGGACTCCAGGGACACCTGGGCAATGCCCTTGGTCACTTCGCTGGAGATGTAATGGAAGTGCGGGGTATCCCCCTGGATAAGGCACCCCACGCAGATCACCGCGGCATAGCGGCCGGACTTCACCAGGCGCTTGGCGGCCATGGGGATCTCGAATCCGCCCGGCACCCACGCCGTGTCAACCTGTTCGTCCTGCACTCCATGACGGCGTAGACAATCCAGGGCCCCGTCCATGAGTTCCCGGGTAAAGAAATCGTTGAAACGGCTGCCCACGACCGCCAGCTTCTTGCCGTGCGCGTCAAACTTGCCTTCGAAATTCGTACCCATCGTTCACTCCTTTACAGGTGATCCAGCATGTGGCCCATGCGGGCCTTCTTCGTCTTCAAATACCGCTCGTTGCTCTGGTTGGGCACAATCTCCAGGGGGACCCTTTCGACGACCTCCAGCCCGTAGCTCTTCAGTCCGACGATCTTGCGCGGGTTGTTGGTCATCAACCTCATCCTGCTCACGCCCAGATCGCCCAGAATCTGCGCCCCGATACCGTAATCGCGCAGATCGGCGGGGAAGCCCAGCTTCTCGTTGGCCTCCACGGTATCTGCGCCCAGATCCTGCAGGTGGTAGGCCTTCAGCTTGTTGATCAGGCCGATGCCCCGCCCCTCCTGGCGCATGTAGAGAAACACGCCCTGTCCCTCGGCCGCGATCCGTTGCAGGGCGGCGTCCATCTGCTGGCCGCAGTCGCAGCGCAGGCTATGGAAAAGATCGCCAGTCAGGCACTCGCTATGCACCCGAACCAGGACCGGTTCATCCGATGAGACCGAGCCCATGACGAGCGCCAAATGGGTCGCCGTGTCCACCCGTGTGGAGTAGGCCACCATCTGGAACTCGCCCCAGGCGGTCGGCAACGGCACTTCCACCTCGCGCTTGACCTGCACCTCGTTGCGTCGGCGCCAGGCGATCAAGTCGGCGATGGTGATCAGCTTCAGGTGGTGCTCCACCGCCAGTTCGCGCAGTCTGGGCAAGCGGGCCATCTCCCCATCCTCGTCCATGATCTCGCATAGCAGACCGGCCGGATAGAGGCCGGCGGCCTGGCAGAGATCAACCACGGCCTCGGTGTGCCCCGCCCGCTGCAGCACTCCGCCGGGCTGGGATTCCAGGGGGAAGATATGGCCGGGCCGGGCCAGGTCCCGCGGCCTGGTGGACTCAGCGATGAACACCTGCACCGTACGCGCCCGATCGGCTGCGCTGATACCGGTGGTGACGCCGCTGGCCGAGTCGATGCTCACGGTGAAATTGGTGCCCAGGGAGGCCGTATTGCGCGAGACCATGGGATGGATGTCCAGCTGGCGCAACCGTTCGGCCCGGGCGGCCAGGCAGATCAGGCCCCGGCCGTGCTTGGCGATGAAATTCACCGCCTGGGGCGTGACCTTGTCGGCGGCGATGATAAAATCGCCCTCGTTCTCCCGGTCCTCGTCGTCGGCCACGATGACTATCTCGCCCCGGCGCAGGGCGTCCAGCGCCTCAGGAATGGAATCACAGGCCCGTCCGCGCGTACTCTCGTCGTTCATGATGTTGGTCCTCTGCTGGTTTTGCGTGTGAAGCCCGCAGCAAGAATTCTCGCCAAAGTCAGGTTGGGCGGGTTTTCCAGACCTGAATTCGTGGTCGCCCCCCGGGCTGCCGCCAGCGGGTGCCGGCCGCCCTGCAGCGCGGCCTTGACCAGAACATCCATCTCCAGATTTACCTTTTGGCCGGGACGTAGGCCGCCGAAGGCGGTCCGCTGCATGGTGTGGGGGATGAGGTTGACCGCAAACGAGCCGCCCCAGGGGTCATCATCGACCGTCAACGAAACCCCATCGATGGCCACCGATCCCTTGGCCGTCAGAAAGCGGCCGAGGTCCGCGGGGTAGCCCACCTTCAGGAGGTGGCCGCCGGCAGTCGGCTGGAGCGACTTGACGCTGCCGACGCCGTCGATGTGGCCCTGCACAAGGTGTCCGTCCAGGGCGTCACCCATACGCAGGGCCGGTTCCAGGTGGACCCTGCGGCCCGGGCTCCAGCCGGGGAGTGTGGTCAGACGCTTGGTCTCGGCTGCGGCCTCGACCGTGAAGCTGCGTCCGCCCACGGCCACGACCGTCAGACAGATCCCGTTCACGGCCACGCTGTCGCCTGCAGCCAAACCGCCGACGATATGCGGCGCCTTGATCACCAGACGCAGCACACCGCCCCGGGAAGTGATGCCGCCCAGGGTGCCGATCTCGCGCACAAGGCCTGTGAACATATCAACGCCTCCAGAGGATCATGGTCCTCAGGCCATGACCTTGAGCAGGACATCCAGAAAACTCAGGCGGTCATAGACCGCCATGGTGTCCTGGCCAAACCGCTCGACATTGCTCAGGGTAAAATTCCATCTGTTGGCCTGCTCTCCCGGCCAACGGACTCCCCGGCCAAGGAACACCGGGGCCGTGAAAAGCGTCCAGCGATCCACCAGCCCCGCATCCAGAAAGGCGGCTGCCAGTTTCGGCCCACCTTCGATCATGGCGGTCCTGATGCCTGCCTCCTGCAGGGCGGCGGTCACGGCCGCCGGATCGACATGGCCGTCCTTTTCGGCGGCGAAGATCACCTCGGCGCCCTGTTTCCTCAGCGCAGCAGCTCGATCCCGGTTCGCGGCGTTCCGGCCCGCAATCACCAGCCAGGGCTCACCAATTCCCTCCTCCGTGAAACTCAAATCCGTATCGATGTAACCGGGACGGGGCCGGGCACGCGGTCCATCGGCGGGTTTGGTGGCCAACCGGGCATCCAGCCGCGGACGATCAGCCCGCACCGTCCCTTCACCCACCAGCACGGCATCCATCCAGCAGCGCCGGCGATGCACTTCGACCCGGGAGAGCGTCCCGGTCAGGTAGGCCGGCGTCATGGGATCGCGGTGTTCGGGGTCCGGAGCAAAGCAACCGTCCAGGCTCTGGGCCATCTTCAGCTCGATGAAGGGGCGCTGGAAATTGTCCGTCACCACGAAGGGCCACACGAGTTCAAGGGCTTCCCGGGCCAGGATGCCACACTGGACGGCCAGCCCCCGTTCGCGCAGAAACCGCAAGCCGCCGCCCATTACGGTGGGGTTCGGATCGTGTATGCCGGCCACCACGCGCGTGATGCCGGCCGCGGCAACCGCCGGCGCGCAGGGTGGGGTCCGGCCGGCGTGGTTGCAGGGTTCCAGGGTCACATACAGCGTCGCGCCGACGGCGGCCTGCCGCGCCTGGTCAAGGGCCACCCGTTCGGCATGAGGGGTACCCGGACCATGATGGGCGCCTTGTCCAACGATCTTGCCGTCCTTGACGATCACCGCGCCCACCGGCGGATTGGGCCACGGCCGCACGTCGATGGTCCGGGCAAGACCCAGGGCCACCGCCATGAATTGTTCGTCCTGCTCCTGCGCAGGACCGGAAATACGCAACCGGTCTAAATTCATAACCACCCGGGAGGCTCATGATGGAGAAAAAAGGGGAACACACGCCGGCGCAGGTCTGCGCCGTCGTTGAGGTCCGCCAACTTCTACCATCCAGACTGTCACTGTCGGCTCCGGATTTACACCGGATCAGCAGGCGCGGCCAGGGGCCATTCTGCGCGAGCTCGCGGGCTGTCACCGCCGGTGGGGAATCCCACCCCGCCCCGAAGTTGAGGGCTCATGTCCGGCAGGGCCGGACCATATGGAGTTGTTGCAGGAAAATAATCCCCCCCGACAGCTTCGTCAAGGGATCTCAGCCACCCTTGCGTCGACCAGGGGCGACAAATTCCGGTTCCGGGATCTCCATGCCCGCCGCCAAAAACCGCTGGCGCACCAGAGCATAGAACTGCTTGGCCGGCACACGGCTATAACCCAGTTTGATATCGGCCACCGGCTTGCCCTGCAGGAAGTGCCAGTGGTTGAACAGCGTCGGCTCCCTGGCCGGCCATTCGATCTGGATGAAGCGACGATGCGAGGAACTCAGGGTCGTGGTGGGATCGTTGCGCTTGGCCGCGAAATGGATCAAATCCAGGATCATGCGGTCGTCCACCAGAGCCTGATCCTCCCGATCCGAAAAACGCCTCTGGATGGTTCGGGCCAGATCGGTGTCCAGTCCTCCCCAGGTCAAATCAATCACATATTTGTCGTAGGTGTCGATGGCATCCATGACGAAGGCT
Source organism: uncultured Fibrobacteraceae bacterium (assembly GCA_964545545.1). Taxonomy (GTDB): domain Bacteria; phylum Krumholzibacteriota; class Krumholzibacteriia; order LZORAL124-64-63; family LZORAL124-64-63; genus JAHJTW01. Next base: position 10,273 of record CAZJGK010000047.1, read on the forward strand.
CCCAGCAGGGCGTCGAAGCCGTACCGTTCCCCGATGTAGAACATGGCCATGTCGTCACTCACTCCGTCGCCGGCGCAGCGCCGGAAATACACCTGGTCATGATCGGGATAGCTGTACGCCTCCTTGCTCCTGTGCATGAGCACTCCCGCATCCTTCAAGCCGCGCAGCTCCTCGTCGCCAAAAACCGTCTGACCCGTATCCCCCAGGCCGCACAGGCGGAATTTTTCCCGCTCGACAATGAGGATTTCCCCGCCGCCGATGTGGAAAGGATAGCCGCCGAAGGTCCGCTTCTGATGCATCATGGCCGTTTCGCGGTAGGACCAATCGTCCATGAATCCGGCCAGCACCATGCCCGTCAGGAAGGTGCGCGTATCCACCTTGCGCTCGGCAAGGAATTCAACCCCGAACACCGGGGCGCCCTTGATGGTAAGCTCCAGCTCATGGGTCCAGAGATGATCCAGGATCCAGGTGCAGAATTCATGCAGCATGACCCCGCGCCGCTTGCGGACCAGGGGGCCTTTAAGGTTGGGGTCACTGGATTCCAGGGCCGTCAGCACACGATCGAAGGTCGCATCGGGAAACTGCAGCGCCACACCCCATTCATCGGTAAACAAACCATGGCCGTTCTGGGCCCGACCCAGGACGGATTGCGGCAAGAGGTCGGCCAGGGTCCGCGGCCCGGCGGCGAAGTTCTGTTGCATGAGGTAATCGAAATCCAGCTGCACGAGGCGGTTGAAGAGTTCCCGATCGCGGCGGATATCCATGACCCGGAGCCCGCCCCAACGCTTGTCACCGCTTGGGGTGCGCGTTTCCCGGGTTTTGCCGCTGACCTTGTCCAACAGGTCCTCCAGCCTGCGGGCAGGTGAGCGCTTAGGTTTTGGCTGTCGTGTCACGCCATCTCCCCCGCTCCATCAGGAATCCCCTGCGTCCTCTTGCTCGTCCCCGGCCCAGTCCGCGAACAGGGCTGCGGTGAATTGGTCGACGTCGAAGACGGCAAAATCCTCCACCGTTTCACCCATGCCCACATAGCACACCGGCAGGCCCAGCGTCTCGGCGATGGCCACCACGATGCCTCCCTTGGCCGTTCCATCCAGCTTGGTCAGCACCAGCCCCTGCACCGGAATGGTTTCGGCAAACACGCGCGCCTGGCTCAATCCGTTCTGGCCCGTGTTGGCGTCCACCACCAACAGGGTCTGCGGATCATGGCCCGTTCGCTTGCGGATGACCCGCGCCACCTTCCCGAGTTCGTCCATGAGATTGGTCTTGGTGTGCAGCCTGCCGGCGGTATCGACGATCAGCACGTCACAATCCCGGGCCTCGGCCGCGCTCAGGGCATCGAAAACCACGGCGGCCGGATCCGCTCCCTGACCCTGGGCCACGCAATCCACGCCGATGCGGTCGGCCCAGATCTGGAGCTGCTCCACGGCTGCGGCCCGGAACGTGTCCCCGGCGGCCAGCAGCACTTTCTTGTCCTGCTGCTTCAGCATGTGGGCCAGCTTGGCGATGGATGTGGTCTTGCCGGTGCCGTTGACCCCCACCACGAAAATCACCTGCAGCGGCGAGGGGACCGGTTGTGGGGATTCCTCGTCCGGTTTGTGCCGCTTCTTCTTGTGGCTCCCGGCGCCGTCCGCGGGGTTCCAGGTCAGGGGTTTCACCTTGGGCTTGGCGGTGCTCAGGATCCGCCGGACATCCATGGCGATGACTTCCAGCACCGAATCCAGGGTGGCCTCCCCGCCTTCCTCCTGCAACCGCTGTTCGATGTTGCGGGTGATGGCGACCGCCGACTGCACCCCCATGTCGGCGGAGATCAACAACTCCTCTATCTGGTCCAGGGTTTCCACATCCAGGCGGACCCGCCCGCCAAACAGGTCCCGCATCCGGCCCACGAAACCCGCCCGGGTCTTGCTCAGTCCCCGGCGAAACCTGTTGAGGGCTCCTTTGATCATTCGCTGGCCTCCAAAGACCGGGTGTCGTCATCATCCGACTCGGTCTCCGGCTCGGCCTCGGGCTCGGCCTCCGGTTCGATCACGGGTGCGGCGGGACCCTCCAGATCATCGACATTCCGGCGCCGCATGGCGATGGCGTCGCCCAGGTCCTGGTCGTTACGGGCTTCGGCCACATCGTGGAAACTCACCGAAACGATGTTCGAAACACCGGGCTCCATCATGGTCACGCCGTAAAGGTGGTTGGCTGTTTCCATGGTCAACTTGTTGTGGGAAATCACCAGGAACTGGGTCGTCTTGCTGAACTCCCGCAACATTTCGGTGAAACGCCCGATATTGGCGTCGTCCAGGGGGGCATCCGCCTCATCCAGCATACAGAAGGGTGAGGGCTTGACCAGGTAGACGGCGAACAGCAGGGACAAAGCCGTGAGACATTGCTCACCGCCCGAAAGCAAGCCCACGGTGTCGACCACCTTGCCCGTCGGCTGGGCCGTCACGTGGATCTGGCTTTCCAGGGGGTCGTCGGTGCGAATGAGCTGCAGGTCGGCACGGCCACCCTTGAACAGGGTCTGGAACACGGCGATGTAGTTGCGCCGGACCTCCTCGAAGGTCTCCAGGAACCGCTTGCGGGCCGTGCGGTTGATCTCGTTGATGGCCTTCTGCAGATCATCCCGGGCCCGTTCCACGTCGTCGCGTTGGCTCTCGAGGAACGTCAACCGTTCCTTCTTCTCATCGTATTCCTCAAGGGCCAGATGGTTGATGGGGCCCAGACCGGAGAGCTGGGATTTCTTGTTGTCAACAATGGCCGAGGCCTGGTCGATCTGGAAAACACCCGCCTCGATTTCCAGGTCCTGGGGCAGATCCGCGGTCTGCAGGGAATCGATGAGATCCTGGAAGCTGCCCTCGAATTGTTGCTCGATACGTTCCTCGAGGTTGTTGCGCTTGATGTCCAAGGTGGCCAGCAGGGTTTCGATCTCGTGGGCCTGGTCCCGGAATCCCCCGCGCTGTTTCTCGATAAGCTGGACTCGTTCGTGCCAGACATCGGTCTCGGCATGCAGGGCCTTGATGCCTTCCACCGCGGCCTGGACCACCTGACGGCGGCGCTGGCGCTCATCCATGCCCTTGGCCAGGCTCTCCTTCTTGCCGACCAGATCCTCCTGCAGGGCCTGCAGGGTTTCCCGGCTGACCTCGGTCTCCTGGGCCAGGCGTTCCCGCCTGGAAAATTGCTCGGCCACACCTTGACGCAGATGTTCAAGGGTGACCTCGGTTTCCCGCTGCCGGCTCTGCAGGCGCTGGTGACCGAGACGCATTTCCTCGACCTGTTGCCGCAGTTCGTCCCGCTGTTCGTCGGCGGCGGCCACCCGCTGGCGCAGGGTGTCCCGATTGACGGTGCTGGTCTGGCGCAGGCGACCGCTTTCATCCAGCAAATCCTTGAGCTTCTCTTCCCGCTCCGACAGTTCCTTGATCTGGGCCGTCAGATTTTCCTGTTCCACGGTCATCTCGCCGGCCCGGCGCGCCGCCGTATCCCGCGCATTGGTCAGCTCGGCCATCTGGACCTGGAGAGCGTTGATCCGGGCATCGAGATCAGACAGGGCGCCACGACCGGCGATCAACTGTTCGCGCAAATTCTCCCGCGCGCTCCGATTCTCCTGCTGACGGCGTTTAAGATCGGCAAGGCGCTCATCTAGACGGTCGACCTCGGCCCGCAGATCGCCCAGCTTCTCCTTCCGGCCCAGCAAACCGGAATCCTGGTTTTCCCCCCGGCCGCCGGTCACCCGGCCATCGCTCGTGGCCAGCATTCCGCCGCGGCTGACACACACCAGCTGGCCGGGACCCTGCCAGGATCGGGCTGCCGCCAGAGCCTGATCGTCGGAGGCGAAAATCAGGGTGCGGCCCAGGAGTCCGCGCAGATAGGGAAGGGCCATGCCCGCCCCCGTGATGACCTCTGCGGCGAGCCGACCGCCGGCGGGCAGATCCGCGATCGCGGCCTGGGCGTCACCGAAACCGTCACGGCACAAGAGACTGGCCCGGCCCAGATCCTCGGCAGCCAGTTCCGAAGTCATGGCCAGGGCCTCGTCGGGATCGCTCACCACGACCGCGTCCAGCAGTTCGGCCAGCAGGGTTTCCAGGGCCCGGGTGTCCTCGGGAGCCACACTCAGCAGGTCGGCGAGCCCCCCCTGCACGCGCTGGTCCGCGCCGTGGCGCTTCAGGATTTCCCGCGCACCCTGTCCGTAACCCTCGTAATCGTCCTGCAGGCGCTGCAAAAGCTCAAGGGTGGAATGCGCCGCCTCCCGGCGGGCGGCCAGCGCCGAGGATTCCTCCTGCAGGCCGGATCCGTCGGCCTCCAGATCGTGTTCGGATTTTTCCAGACCGGCAAGTTCCGCCAACAGGGCCCGGCGTTGCTGGTGCGTTTGCCCCTGCTGGTCGACCAGGTCGGTCAGCGAGCGGTCGGCCTCCTGCCCCTCCATGAGAATCCGCCGGCGATCCTCCTCGAGGATGCCCACCCGCTCCTGGCGGTTCTCCTGTTTGACCTGGATCTCACGCAGGCTGCTGCGCTGGGAGGCATCATTCTCGATGTATTCAAGGTTCAACCGTGAAGCTTCCTCCAGGGCGGCGCGGTCGCTTCCCAGGGTCTCTTCCAGCAGGCCCAGATGCTCGGATTTTTCCGCCAGGGCGGTGGTGGTGGTCGCCAGTTCCTGCTCGAGTCCCTGCAGGTTTCCCGTCAGAGCGGTGATCCGGCCTTCGATCTCATGCTGGCGATCAGCCGCCTCCTGGATACTCAGGGTGTTGTCCTCGATGCGCCGCTGATGCTCCCCGATCCGATGTTGCAGCAGCAGGACCTGCCGCTCGTTCTCCTGCAACTGTTCTTCAAAAGCCTGCAGGGCCTCCTCCAGCTGACGGCGCTCGGCCTCACGTTCATCGATCTGGGGACGGGCGGCTTCGATCCTGGCCTGCAAGGTGGACAGCTCCCCGACGCCGGCCTCGGCCTGGGTGCGAAAAACCTGCAGCTGTTCCCCGGCCTCGGTTTCCTGCCGGTCCAGATCCTTGTGCCTGCGGTCGGCGAGCAGCAGTTCCAGGGCCCGGATTTCCCGGAACAGCTTCTGGTGCCGCCGCGCCTTGCCGACCTGCCGCTGCAGGGAGCGCACCTCGCGACCGATCTCCTCGATGATATCGTACAACCGCACCAGGTCGGACTGGGTGCGGTCGAGCTTCCGCTGGGTTTCCTTGCGCCGGGCCTTGTATTTGGTGATGCCCGAACCCTGTTCCAGCAAATTCAGCAGCTCGTCGTTGTTCTCGTTGAGCACCTGTTTGATCATCGATTCCTCGATGATCGAATACGAGGTGTTGTTCACGCCGCTGTCGAAGAACAGGTCCCGCAGATCCTTGAGTCGGCACGGCTGGCCGTTGAGGAAATAGTCGCTGCCGCCGTCCCGGGTCACCCGGCGCTTGATGGCGACCTCGTTGAATTCGATCGGCAAGCCCCGGTCCTCGTTCTCGAATACCAGGGTCACTTCGGCCATTCCCACGGGCCGCCGCTTGGTGCTTCCCTTGAAGATCACATCATCCATCTTGCCGCCGCGCAGCTGCTTGGCCGACTGCTCCCCGAGCACCCAGCGCACGGCGTCCACCACGTTGGACTTGCCGCAACCGTTGGGGCCCAGAATGGCGGTGATTCCCTCGTCGAACTCCAGCCGGGTGCGGTCGACAAAGGATTTGAATCCCTGTAATTCGATGGATTTGAGTTTCACGCCAACAACCTTCCGCTGCTGCTATCGATGATGTCACATAGTTGCCGGGCCCGGACTTCAGTCCCGTGCGGAATCAGGCCGGACCACGGGCCGGGCCCAGTCTGTCCTCAATTTCCATTTCAGGGCCGGTTCGGCCCGGGAGGCCTCGCTCCGCGTCGCGAAATTCCCCGTGTAGATTCTGAACCAACGCGTGGAATCCGGCAAAACGACGGGGGCCATTACCGCCGTGACCCCCCTGCGCTGGACCATCCTGATTTCCCGCTGCGCCGCCGAGCTGTCCCGCAAGGAATAGACATGCAGGCACCAGCCCTTTTCACCCACGGGGCCGGAAAAAGAGGGTGCAACCAAGTTCCAGGCCTGCCGCGGATCCGGGGACGGCTCTGCGGAAACAGTAACTCCCGCGTCACCCTCGTCAACCTGTTCCGCCGCGGCAAGCGCCCGGTCGGCGAGATCCAGGGTCTGGGAATCGGCCGCGGCAGGATACTCGCCGGCGGCGGTCAAGGAATCGTTCTGCACGGCCGCGTACAGGGTCGAATCAATTTCCGCAGGGATGTTCACCACCGAGTCGGCCACCGGCGTCCCGGCGGGTAAGCCCTGGTCCAGGGTCGCCACCGGCGTTTCCACCCCCCCCTGGCCACCGATGCCGGTGAACTTCCAGATGAAAATCGCCAGCACGATGACCGCGGCCAAGCCCGCAATAGCCACCACCCGGAAGACGCCCGAAGAATGGACATCCTGGGCGGGATCGGCGGAGCCGAAGCGCGAAACCGTCTCGGTTGCGGGTCCGGGTTCAGGGGCCGCCGCAACCGGTTCGAGGTCTTCAGGCGACTCGTTGCCCGTAACCGGTGCCGTGGCCGCCGCGGATACCGCGTCGAAAACCAGGGCGCCGCCGCACGCCAATCCCCGTTGGGCGAGATCCATGCGGACGGCTTCGAGAACCACCGCCGAATCCTTTTCCCGATCCCAGCAATACAACACCTCGCCGGCCACTTCCGCCCAGGGCCCGGCCTCCGGTCCCTGACCACAGACCACCACCAGCTCATCAACCTGAAGCTGCAGGCTGGACATCAACCCCTGGATTTCTCCCGGGGTGATTTCCACGGGGCAATAGCTGCCCAACCCCAGGAAATGTCCCAACCTGCCCGCCCAGTCCACGGCCACCGCAGCCGAGGCCAAGGATGCCCCATAGCGGGCCATGTCAAGCCAGCCGGAGCGAAAGAGACGTCCGGAGCGGCGCGTGAGCAGGCTTTCGGGTTCATCGGCATCGATCAGCACCGTGCGGCGGCCCCGTTCAGCCAGGGCCCGCGTCAAGGCCAGGCCGGCCATGGCCCCGACTTCTTCGCCCCCGATGCGGTTCAGCAACAGCCAAACCCGCATCCCCGACCCGGTCCCGGGAATATCCCCGGCCATCGCTTCCAGACCATGACCGGCAACCGCAGCACCGACCTGGGTCCAGAAATCCGGACCGGCATTCTCCGCCGGCAGACGACCGCGCAGGCCGGTTTCATGGAGCGTAAAATGATTGGGCGTTTGGCTCATATCTTCTCCCAGGCACGACAAAAAGCCGTCACGACCAGAGCTTCTTCCTGCGGGGCGATGGTCCTGACATCAACCGCCAGACCTTCCTGATTCATACGCCCCACCAGGGCGGGATCCCCGGTGCGCAGAAGCAGATGGCAGGACTCCAAAAGGGCCTTCGGCCCTTGCCACAAAACCAGGCGCGAGGGAATACTGGCACATGAAAACGAACCACCGCCCACGCTTGAACGCCCGGAGACCACCTGTCCCCGCCAGGATCCGGGCGCATGGGGCGCGAGTTCAGCAAGCAGCTTCTCGGCCCTTGCCTGCAGCACGTCCTCGGACTGGGCCAACAGACTGATGGTGGGCACCGCAGGTACGGCCTCCGACTCCAGGTAGGCCGTCGCCACGCTATCGAGCACCGCCAAGGTAATCTTGTCCACCCGGAAGGCCCGCCGCATGGGGTGATTTCTCATCCCGGAGATCAAGGCCCGGGAACCGAGAATGATGCCCGCCTGACAGGCGCCCAGCAACTTGTCTCCGCTGCAGGTCACCAGATCCGGTCCGGCGGCGACATCCTCGGCAAGCTGGGTCTCCCCCTCCGGCAACCCCAGTTCCCCGAAGGGAAACAGGGCACCGCTGCCGGCGTCGTAGATCAGGTGGGCACCCTTTTCCCGGCACACCGCGGCCAGATCAGGCAGCAGGACGTCCTCGGTGAAACCGGCCACGGTGAAGTTGCTGCGGTGAACCTTCAGCACCGTGGCGCCGGGTATCAGGGCCTCCGCGTAATCCTTGAGCCCCGTGCGATTGGTCGTGCCCACCTCGACGAGCCGGCAACCGGTCTCGGCGAGAATTTCGTTCATCCGGAATGATCCGCCGATCGCCACCACTTCCCCCCGTGACAGCAGGACCGGCCCCTGGCCGCCCAGGAAACGGACGGCCAGCCAGACGGCAGCCGCGTTGTTGTTGATCACCAGCGCATCCTCGGCCCCGGCCAGAAGAGCAATCTTCTCCTCCACGCGGCGGCCCCGGTGTCCCCGCTGACCCCGCTGCAGATCAAATTCCAGATCGCAGTTCGCTCCCGCGACCATGGCGGCGGCGGCCGCGGCCTGTGGTGAAAGATTGGAACGGCCGAGATTGGTATGGACCACGACTCCGGTCCCGTTGAGCACCCGGGTCCAGGCAGGGGCAAGCATTTGCCGCCAACGAACGTGGATGCGCTCCAGGACATCGACCGTCAGTTCATCCCGCGTTCTGACGGGTCCGGAACTGACCAGGAGCTCGCGCCGCAAATCGTCAACCACGTTCTGCACCAGCCGCGTCACCCACGCCTGTCGTCGGCCGCGGGCCATGCCGCGGACAACATCATTACCCAACAGGACGCTGATCTGAGGAAGCTCCCGCAATCGTTGCTGGATATCATTCATGCAGCCGTTACCCGCTCCTGATGCAAAACAAGAAAAGGCCACCGGGCAGGACCCGAAGACCGACACATTCCGGTCAACAAAAGTACCAGACCGCTTCCCGGTTGTCTAGATATGGCGCCTGAAAAGCGGAGAAAGGGCCTTGCGGGGGATTTGCGGCGGTCACACGCCCGGGCGACAGAGTTCCAGCAGCTCCTGGAGCGAGATTTTACCCTGACCGGCGGCGACTTCACTGAGCAGCGTGACCTGGGCCAATCTTTCCACGGTCTCGAGCAAGGCATAGGAGGCGGCCAGGTCAACCCCCACCGTCACGGCGCCGTGGCTACCCAACAGGATGGCATCATGCCTGGGGATCAAGGCCGCGATCGAAGCTGGGACCGCACCCGTACCCGGCTCGGCGCGCACGGCCAAAGGAACCGTGGGCAGGGTCGTCGCCGTCTCGGTCATGATCCCGCCATCGAGAGACCGGCCAGCCACGGAAAAGGCGGTGGCCCAGGGCGGGTGGGCATGGCATATGGCTCCCACATCGGGACGCACCCGATAGATGAACCCGTGCATGGGCCATTCGCTGGTGGGGTCTCCCATCGGGCTGCGCCCCGCAAGGTCCACCTCCACCAGGTCCTGCACTCTCAATTGACCCTTGGGAACTCCGGCAGGAGTCACCAAAAAAGCGTGGCCGCCGATGCGAACCGAGAGGTTCCCTTCAGCAGCCACGATCAAACCCTGGGCACGCATCCTGAGGCCAAATTCCACCAGCTGCCGGCGCAGCACCACAAGATTAGCCATGCCCTACTTCCGGAAGATAAAAATGTGGGACATCACACCTTCGAAGAAACTCAACAGCGCCCGCTCGTCCGCAGCATTCTGGCGTAGCTGCACTTCCGTCAGTCCCAGATTGTGGTCGATGTTATCCTGTTTCCACTGCTGATAAGACTCTTCCTCCAGGCGGTCAAGCATCTCGGTAGGGAAGCCCATCATGCTGCTTAACAGCATCGACCCGTCCGGCATGATCGAGGGTTCCCAGTCATCGGCACGCGAAAAGAAATAGATCTCGGGATCCAGGGAGCCGTCGGCCGGGATCTGCCAGATATTCCGGTCGTGAAGCGTGATCGCCGGAGCCCGGCGCGTGGACACGAAATAAATCATGCGGCCATCGTTGGAAAACACCGGGGAAGTGTTGAGGACACCGGTGATGGGATCCCCCTGGGAATAGGAAGTGTAGGTCAAACGGTCTATGTTCCGGTCCAGCTCCATGGTTCCGGTCGAAAACCCCGTGGAATCGAAATCCATGGAAAACAACTCGGTCCCCGTACCAAATCCGCCTCCGACATCCATACCGCCGGAAAAAACAATTTTGGTCCCGTCGGGAGACCAACACGGCGATTGGATGCGGGAATACTCATGGGTCAGCGGATGTACCTGGGCAAAGTAACCAAAATGATCGCCGGCGGTCTGCATATCCAAGAGGTACAAGGCCATACCACTACAGGTCTCGAAGGAGTCAGGAATCGCGCAACCGGACCTGGTGAAAAGCAACCACCGCCCGTCCGGGGACAAGGCAGGATCCAGGTGCTGCCAGGGGCGCAGGGTCGCAGCCGTGGAATCGGAAGGTTCCATGTACATGGAAAACGCGGGAGCAGCGCTTGGATCGGAAATATTGGCCTGGAAGAGCCGGCACCCCCCGCGGGTGGCATAGGTGAAAACAATGGTGCTGTCATTCATCCACAGGGGGTCTCCCTTGCGCCCGTCGACGATATCCCCCAGGGTTTCGGTGGCTCCTGCGATCCTGAGTCCGAAAGGATTCAATCTGATGAGCTGGGCGCCCTGATCCTCCAGATCCAAGTTCGGCTCCAATCCCTCTCGCACGGGAATCAGCACCATCTGGCGCCAATCCACATAAGCATTATCTCCGGGATCGCGCGTCGACGGCACGGCCCGCCAGTCGGCGGTGAACAGGATGCGCGAGCCATCGGGAGATAGGGTGGGATTCAGGTACTGGTACCCGTCACTGGACGTATCGGTGGTGACCATGACCAGGTCCCCACAAGAATGATTGCCGCACACTTCCAAAACTTCGGAGGGGTCCTCCTTGCTCGTACACCCGACAATGACCAGGATCGAAAGAGCCACCAGGTACGACGGCACGAGGAAGCGGTTGCGCTGCCACTTCATTTTCAACAGGACCTCCAGGGCGGGGATGGAATACAAATCGACACAGGTCCACTCCGATTCCGGGACCTGAACCTTAAAAATAAGGCAAGGTTTGCCAGCAAATCAACTACCGATTGAATTGGGAAGCCGGCACGACTCTTTCAGACCGGACCATCATTTGTCCAAATTGAAAGTGATCGTCACGCGCAGCCAGGACCACACCGGATACTTCCCCACCCTGCTGGCCGTGAAATTTCCTCCGTGCAAGGCCGTCAGCGCCGCAGCGGTCAAGGCCGGCCCGGGCGACGAAACGGTCACCGCCTGGCGAAACCTGCCGGCAGGGTCAAGCAACACGTCCAGCACAACATCCCCGCTCAAACGGGACTCCAGGGCTGCGGGAGGGTAAACGGGGGCCGCACCCCCCAGATACTTGGCCGGGTAATGATGCAACTGCTGGTACTGCTCCAGAATACGAAAGCTGCGGCCGCCCGTGCATTTATCCATGCCCCGGGACACCAGCTCTCCCGCTTTCTCAAAATCGCCTTGGGCCCGGGCCACATCAGCCAGAAGATAATCAACGGCCGCATCATCCGGACGCCCTTGGGCGGCTTCCTGCAACAACCGGTGCGCGCGTCCCAGCAGCCGCCGCTGATTGCGGGGCCAATCCCCGACATCGGCGGCAGGACCTTCATTGGGCATCAGCCCGGGCTCGCCCTGGCCCGCCATCAGATAAAGCTGGCCCAGGGTGAGCAGCACCAGCGGGTGCCGGACGCCGGCATCCAAAGCCATTTCGAGCTCGATCATACCGTCGGAACCGGACCCATCCCGGAACAACTCGGAGCACGTCCCGAGGTAGCGTTCAACCCGGTTGGGGACCGCCGCATAGGGTTTGCAACGCGCCAGCCGATGCTCCCGCCACGGACCCTCCGGCGCGGGAATTTCATGGAGCGGAACAAATTCCTGCGTTGAACCGGAAAGCGATCCTGGGGTGCGGCCGCTTCCCTGCGATGCACCGGGACCCGGAGCGCATCCGTTCAGGGAAGCGCTGATCAACAGGATCACAATGGCGACCAATCCCCGGGAGGAAAATGGGGTCAACGGTGACCACCTCATGGCGAGTGTCCTTCGTTGGATGTTTGAGCGGGGTCCAGGCGCAAGACTTCCTGCCATTCCTTACGTGCTTCCTTTTCACGCCCCAGATCCAGCAGGACCGAGACCCTGTTGTGATGATAAAGCACATTGTCCGGCTCCAGGGCAAGGGCCTTGTCCAGGGCGGTCAACGCGGATCCCGGATGGTGGTCGCGCTGCAAATTGGCAGCCACCACCGCCCAGAAGGAGGCCTCGCCCAGGATCGCCGGGGGCAAAGCCGGACTCTGGTCCACACCCGGGGACAAAGCCACGGCCAAGGCGGACCACCGGGACCCGAGCTCTTGGTTGTCTTTTTCAACCTGCACCAGGATGCGCCACTCCCCCGCCTGAAGCTGCCCCCTCGGCACGGAATCCAGCAGAGCCAGGGCCTGCCGGCCTTGTCCGGCACCCGCCAGGGCGGTGGCCAAAAGCAGCCGCACGTGGGCTGATCGCTCCGCAGCCCAGACTCGCCTGAGGTGCGGGATGGCCTGGGCCTGTTCGCCGCGGGCAAGGTCCAGGTTGGCCAGTGCCCGCTCGGCTTCCACACAGTTCCCGCACATACCGGCCGCGAGTTTCAATTCACGGTCGGCTCCGCGATAATCCCTGAAGTCCAACAAGGTCTGACCATATTCCAGGTGCGCCTGGGGATCGGTGGGGACCAGCTGGACCACGGCTTCATATTCGGCCAGGGCCCGCCCCCTACGGCCCAGAACCTTGAGGGCATAGGCGAGGCTCCGGTGCAACGACGCATCCCGGGGCCGCTCCCTGATGGCGTCCTCCAGGGGCCCCACGGCAGCGGCCGCCTTTCCCGAACGGATCAGGGCCAGGCCCAGACGGCCCCTGATCTGCCAGCGGTAAAGAGGATCATCGACAAACCGCCTCAGCAGGTCGCGCGCCTGATCGGCCGCGGCCTCGGGATGGCCCGAGGCGATCAAACTGTCGACGACCGCCAGACCCCTGGACGCCACCGGGCGCGGCATAGGGATGGCCATACAGGGAAACGCGCCCAACAGGATCAGGGCGATCAAGGCCTCGCCAACCGCCCTGAACCGTGTCGATCTTGCAGATGTTCGCCTCATACGCCCCCTCTCACCGCCTTTCAGACCCCTCATCCAGCCCGAATGATACCATCATGAACCTGCAAGCCAAGGCAAATACCACCGGCGCAGGGACCGCAGCACCTCCACGGCAAATCGCTCCCGAATCAAATATACGTACACCAACTAGGGATAAATGCCGATATTAGCGCCATGAGTACCGCAATCGACCAAACCCTGTCGGAATTGCTTGAGGACGTGGGCAGCCTGCCGCCCGTCGCCGCCCGCATCGTGGCGCTGACCGCTGACCCGGGGTGCACCCTGACCCCTCTGGCCGAGGTCATAGGCTGTGACCCCCCCATGACCCTGCGTTTCTTGGCTCTGGCCAACAGCGCGGCCGTTTTTCGCGGAAATCCGGTCAGGACTCTCCGCGAGGCCCTGGTGCGCCTGGGCCTGCGCCGTACCAGGGACGTCGCCCTGCTCATGGGCATGCACGACCTGGTGCCCTTGGACGGGAAAATGGATGATCTGGATCCGGTGGACTTCTGGAAATTCACCCTGGCCACGGCCGCGACTTCCTCCCTCCTGGCACGGGGCTTCCCCGGGGTCGCCGAATCGGACGCTTGGCTGGCCGGTCTCCTGCACGGAATCGGCCTGCCGATCCTGTTCCACCGGGCACCCGCAGCCTTCGCCCGGGCCAGAAAGCTGGCGCGGATGCGTCAAATTCCCTTGACCACCGCCGAAACCGAGGTGCTGGGCTTTCATCATGGCCACATCGCCGCCCGTCTGCTTGACCATTGGCACCTGCCTGAAGACCTGGCCGCAGCGATGAGCGCCGGACAGCATGTCCCGGGCCACACCGTTTCGCCCCTGGGCAATGTCCTCGACCTGGCACGACGGTTCGTCCGCGGCCTGGGCTACGGCGAGAACGGTGACGGCGACCCGCCGCCCGAAATGTCCGCCATTCAACCGGACCTTGAAGCGGCCGGGTGGAACTTCCCGGTCCTGGCCAATAAAGTCGGCCGGATGGTCCAGCACATGTCCTCACTCATCGATCTGGATCTGACCAGTCCCGCTCTTGAATCAGCCCTGGAAATTTCCCGACAGAGGGCTGCCCGTATCGGCCTGGAGGGGATCAATGATTCCCTGACCCGCCAGGAATTGGAGGAGGATTCACGGCAGGCCCGGGGCATCCAGCGACGGCTGCTGCCCAAGGATAATCCATCCTGGCCCGGCTACGCCCTGGCCGCCGCCAATATTCCCGGCCGCAGGGTCAGCGGTGATGCCTACGATTTTCCTCCGACTGGTTCCCGCAATACCGCCCTGATGATCACCGATGTATCGGGCAAGGGCATCCCGGCCGCCCTGCTGGCCAGCAACCTGCAAGCCTGCGTGCGTTCCCTGGCCCCGGTTATCCCGGATCCTGGCCTGTTGCTGGCGACGATCAACCAGACCCTTCTGGAAACAACCGACGACGAGCACTTCGCCACCATGTTCCTGGCCATACTGGAGCCGCCATCCGGTCGCTTGTGGTACGCTTCGGCCGGCCACCCGCCGGCGCTGCTGCTCCATGGCAACGGCCCCCCAAGCTGGCTACCGGCGTCTTGTCCACCCCTGGGCCTGCTGCCGGGAACGACCTATGACGTCGGAATCATCACGCTGGAGCCCGGTGATTCCCTCGTGTTATACACCGACGGGGTCTCCGAAGCGGTTGACCCCAGGCAGCATGAATTCGGCCGTATGCGCATCGCCAGGGAAATCGCCGCAGCCCCGAGCGGGGAACCCGAGATCCTGCTCCAATCGCTGCTGCAGGCGGTATTGTCCCATTGCGCAGGGACCCCCGAAGCAGGAACCCGTGGCCTGTCGGGGATTGACCAGGACGACATGACCGTGGTGATTCTCAAGCGCCTGGACCTCTCTGCACCGCAATAGACCCCCATGACCCGGAATTCATGGTGTAAAATTTTGGTTGTGCCTTTGAAATTGTTGCTGCCGGGTGAAGGTTAGCCCGCAAGGAGTCTCAAACAGGCATAACCCTCTGTCTCATGCGCGGTTGTCCGTTACCTCCTGTCACGTCCAACCTCGGCATTCCGGCCCCTCCGCCCTCCATGGCTCCGGGACCTCCATGACGC
>CAZJGK010000048.1:0-2052 GCA_964545545.1 uncultured Fibrobacteraceae bacterium
TTCCCCGTGAAATTCGTGAAATTCAGGAAAGTCGTGCCGCCGTGGCGGATCGCCAGTCGCAGCACCTGCTTGGCCCGGCGTAGAACCTCTTTCAGCGTGGTTTCATCGAGGTCGCACGGCCGGGCCAGCGGATGCACGCCGGCCAGGAAAAGGGATTCATCCACATAGATGTTGCCCAGGCCCGAGGCAATACCTTGGTTCAGCAGGCACGCCTTGATGGGACACCGGCGCAGCGCCATGCGCTGGTACCACGACTCAAACCGCACCGTCAGCATGTCCGGGCCGACATGGGCGAGGGCCGCCGGTTCACAGCCGTCCTCCACCAGGGCCAGGCGGCCGAACTTGCGGATGTCGCGGTAGTAGACCGGCAGGCCCTCGAAATCAAAGACCAGATGCACGTGCTTGTCGGGCCTGAAACCATCCAGGATGAAGATCTGTCCGGTCATGCGCAGGTGGATCATCAGGTAGGCGAGGCGGCCGCTCTCGCCCATGAAGTGCAGAATCAGGTACTTGCCGCGCCGGTGCAGGCCCACCAGGCGGGTGCCCAGCAAGGCCCGGCGCATGACGCGGGGGCTCTGGCCCAGCACCCCCGGGAACAGGATTTTCATCCCGGTCAAACGCCGGCCGCGGAGGTTTTCCAGCAGGGCGCGGGCCACGTTTTCCACTTCGGGCAGCTCGGGCATCAAAAACTCCGGGCTTTGCGCAGGGAGTCGTATGCCGCGTTGATGGAACTCATTTTTTCCGCTGCATACTTCTGGAAATCTTCACTCAGACCCCGGCCGGCCAGCACGTCGGGGTGGTATTCCTTGGCCAGCTTGCGGTAGGCGGTCTTGATGGCCACGTTGTCCGCCTCCGGCGTCAGGCCCAGGGTGGCATAAGCGGAGTCCGGCGAGCCTGCGGGCCGCAGGCTCTTCAACACGTCTTCGTAGTCCCGGGAGGCCAGGCCCAGTTCGCGGTTGATCTCGCGGATCAATTGTTCCTCGGCGGGGTCCAGACGCCCGTCCGCCAGGGCGATCATCAACAGCAGGGTGACCAGATCCCGCATGCGCTGCGGTTGGTTGCCGAGAATGTCCCGAATCTGCCGGGCGAAGTTCGCCGCCGGGATGGTCGAATCACGGGCCTCGTTGAAAATGCGGGCGGCCACCCGGCGCTCGTCGGCGGGCATGTTCAGGTTGTGCTGCAAAAAAAGGTCGAAGGAGCGGATTTCTGCGGGAGTGACCCGGCCATCGGCCTTGGCCACCTTGGCCGCCAGGCTGATCATCGCGATCAGGAAGGCCTGTTGGGCCTCCAGGGGATTGAATGGCCGGCCGGCCGGCCGGGAAGCTCCGGGATGGGGCTTGGCGCGGTCCAGGTTGGAACCGATGGCGCCGCCGATGATCGCCCCCAGGGGACCGAACAGGAACAGGCCCAGACTGCCGCCCAGCAACGTGCCCAATAGACCCATGTCGAATTCTCCGATCGCAGTATCCCCATCTCATCACCAGGATTAAATAATAACCCCGTTCAGCAAAAATGATTCAAGCTCATCCTGCAGGAACCGAAATATTAGAAAGGAAAGGCGGGGTTATCAACATTTGAACCCCCGAACCACTCGTCCGGATTCCGGAATCGACCTTTCCGCCGGAAAAATGGCAAGGACTTAATTCATGCAGGTCTTGATCGTCGAAGATGATTTTATCAGCCGCAGGTTGCTGAGCCGCTATCTGGAACCGTTTGGTACTTGTGACATGGCCATCAACGGTGAAGAAGCCTTGTCGGCGGTGCGCGCCGCCCTCGATGGGGATGAACACTACAACCTGGTCTGCCTGGATATCATGATGCCGGGCATGGGAGGCCAGGAAGTCCTGGAAGAAATTCGCGCGCTGGAGAAACAAAATGATATTCCCGCGGATCAGCGCTGCAAGGTCGTGATGACCAGCGCCCTGGAGAAACAGGAAATCATCGACAAGGCCATGGGCTCCAAGGCCGACGGTTATCTGGTCAAGCCGATCATCAAATGCAAGTTTCTTGAAATCCTGGAGAAAATCGGTTTGATGGAGCCCGCAAAATAGG
>CAZJGK010000048.1:2152-10782 GCA_964545545.1 uncultured Fibrobacteraceae bacterium
TGGAAGCTCGACAGGATTTTTCCTGATGGCAACAGCTGGGAAACCTGTTTCGGTGAAGTCGAAGCCGAGCTGCCCGGACTGGCCGCACTGCAGGGCTCTTTGAAGACCGGTCCCCAGGGGTTGTTGCATGCCGTCACGAAAATCCACGAGATCCGGCGCAAGCTCGAGAAGGTCCTTGTCTACGCCGGCCTGAAGAGCGACGAAGACACCCGCATCAGTGAAAACATCGAGCGCAAGGGACGCGCGGGGAGTCTGGCGGTGGGCTTCAACGAGGCCACCAGCTGGTTCGAGGCGGAGCTGTTGGCGATGGATCCGGAGATCCTGGATGATTTCATGGATCGGGAACCCGGGTTGGAGCTCTACGCGCATTTTTTCAATGATATCCAGCGCTCGCGGGCTCACACCCTACCCGCGGACCAGGAAGGGTTGTTGGCCTCGGCGGGGCTGATGGCCAGGGGCGCCGCCCAGGTTTTCAACGCCTTCGACAACGCCGATCTCAAGTTCGGCAGCGTCGCCGACGAAGACGGCCATCCCACGGAGTTGACAAAGGCCCGCTACTACAAATTCATCAAGTCGACCGATCGGCGGTTGCGTCGTGAAGCCTTTGAAACTTTCCTCGACGGTTACGGAGCGCTGCGGAATACCCTGGCCGCGAACATGGACGCCAACGTCAAGAACCACGTGTTTTTTGCCGGCGCCCGACACCACGAAAATACCCTGGCGGCCAGCCTGCATCCCGACGCCGTTCCCCCGCAGGTCTACCATGCCCTGCTTGAAGCCATCGACCGCAACCTGGCGACCATCCACCGCTATACGGGGCTGAAAAGGAAGGTCCTGGGTCTGGACCCCTTGTGCGAGTACGACGTGGCGGTGCCCCTGTTCACCGGTGGCGAGTTCAAGTTCACCTATGATGAGGCCTGTGCCGTGCTGCTGGAGGCGTTTGCTCCCCTGGGCGAGGAATACGTCGACACGGTGCGCAAGGGCATGGCCGACGGCTGGATCGATGTGCACGAGAATGCGGGAAAGCGAGGCGGCGGCTATTCCAACGGTGTTTACGATACGCCGCCTTATATCCTGCTGAACTGGTCGGGGCAACTGGGCGACACGTTCACCCTCGCCCACGAACTGGGACACTCCATGCATTCGTGGCTGACGATCCACAACCAACCCTTTGTTTACGGCAGTTATCCCATTTTCACCGCCGAGGTGGCCTCGACGTTCAACGAGCTGCTGGTGATGGATCACCTCCTCAAGCAGAGCGATGACCCCCAACGGACCCTTTACCTGCTGGATTACCATATTTCCCAGATCAACAACACGGTGTTCCGGCAGGCCATGTTCGCGGAATTCGAACTGCGCATGCACGAGCTGGGAGAGCAGGGCGGCACCCTGACCACGGCCTCGCTGAACGAACTTTATCTGGAGTTGCTGCAACGCTACTGGGGACCTGGGGTAACGTTTGACGCCGAGCGCAGCCCCCTGACCTGGATGCGGGTACCTCATTTCTACTACAACTACTATGTTTACCAGTACGCCACGGCGTATTCGGCGGCGGTGGCCTTGTCGCGCAAGGTCCTGGCCGGCGGCGAGGAGGAGCGGGAACGGTATCTGGACGTGCTGCGTTCCGGGTGCAGTCGTTATCCTGTGGCCACGGTTCTGTTGGGCGGCGTTGATCTGGCCGCCCCGGGACCCATGGAGGATGTCGTCGCCTTGTTTGGTGCCCTGATCGACCAGGTGGAGGATTTGTTGAAATGAGCGAGCCGGAGAGTATCCATGCGTAACCATGATGTATTGATCATTGTCGGGGTTTTGGCTTTGGGCCTGGTATCCGTCGGGTCCTGCACCAAGAGCCAGGATTCACCAGCGGACAGTCAGGACAACACGCCGGTTAAAACGAAAGAGGCCTACCTGTACTCCTCGAAGGAGGGCCATTTCCAGGTTATGATGCCCAGCGGATGTTCCCGGGTCGACAAGCGGGCGATGGGTGAAGCCGAGACCGACGCCGAGGGTCTGGACGGCAAGGTGGTGCAGGTGACGGTGGCAACTTGCGACCGTTTTGACAAGAAGGGCCAGGGGTGCTCGGTCATGGCCATTTTCAACCTCACCGACGGCCAGGGGGGAAACCCGGGGCCACCGGAGGTGCTGCGTCAGGTCCAGAAATTTTTGGATAAGTTCGGTGTGCAGGTCCAGCATCAATCCCAGGTTTCCAGGGAATTTGCCGAAGGTCGCAAGATGGAAGGCATCGACGTCAAGGCGACCGTCCCCGATAAGCCGGGCCAGTTCTGGGTTCGGGGTTTGTTGAGCGGGTCGGATGTCTATCTGCTGGCCGCCTGGAACGACAAAGGAGGGTTGTGGGATGATCCGGCGTACCAGAAATTCTTCAATTCATTCGTGCCTACGGATGAGTGAAGAAGGGCAAGGGGATTGATGGCTTTGATATCCCACAGGAATTTTGCGGGGGGGCTGATACCGGCCCCGTTTGTGTTGGCTTTCCTGGTCATGGCGCCCAGGCTTTGCTCCGCCCAGACGGGCACGGCAGTAAAAGATACAGTCGCCGGAACCGTCGCCGTGCGCCAGGAAACGCAGCGGCAGCAGGATACGTGGGCTGCGCAGAAAGACATCCTGGTTCGGCGCTATCGTCTGTCCGCGGCCAAGATCAAGTGGCTGCAGGAGCGCCGGGATGTCCAGGAGCAACGGGTCCAGGCCGTGGAGGCGCGGGTTGCTGAACTGCAACGGCGCATGGGCGAGGCCGACCGTCTGGAAAACAGCCTGCAGGATACCTTGCGGGCGATCCTGGAGCGCCTGGAGGTGTCCGTCGAGGTCGGCCTGCCGTTCCTGCCCACCGAGAGAAATTTCCGCCTGCAAACACTGAACGAGGACCTGGCCCGCCCGGATATCGATCCCGCCGAAAAGTTGCGCCGTTTGCTCGAGGCCCTGCAGGTCGAAACCGGGTACGGCTCCACCGTCGAGGTTTACCAGGACAAGATCACGGTGGAGGGTCAGCCCATCAGCGCGGACATTCTGCGCCTGGGCCGGGTGGCCCTGTTCTGGATGACGCCCGACCGCAAGCAGGGCGGGGTGTATGACCAGGGCCGGGCGGCGTGGATCCCTCTGGGCGGCGGGCAGCGACGACACATTGCCCTGGCCATGGATATGGCCTCGCGATTGCGTCCGGTGGAGCTGACGGATCTGCCGGTGGGCAGGATCCAGCCCTCGGCGGAGGGTACACCATGAGGCGCGCCCTGCTCCTGGCTGTATTGAGCGGCCTGATCGTCGCCGTCCCCGCAGCGGGCCAGGATATCCGCGCGGCGGCCCAAAAAGCGGCGACGGATCGTCTTGCGGCGCAGGAGGAGGCCCGCCTGGCGGAGCAGCGCATTTTTTCCGACCGCGACAGCCTGCAGGCGGCCGTCGCCCGGCTGGAACAGCAACAGCGGGCGCTGGAAAAAACACTGGCCAGCCTGGATAAGCGCGAAGAAGAAGGCCTGAAACAACAGCAGGATCTGGAGCAACGCTGGAGCGGGAGGGAACTCGGTCTCAAGGAAATCTCGGGCAACGTGCGCGTGTCGGCCCGCGAACTGGAATCCCTGCTCAAGACCTCGCCCCTGAGCGCCGGCCGCCCCGATCGTCTGGAACAGATCCACGCCCTGCTGCAGGATGGTTACTTTCCCGACCTGGACGATATTTCCGCCATGTCCCGCGTCTTTTTCGATGAGATGTCGAGGGCCGGTCAGGTCACCCTGGGGGAGAGATCCTTCGTCGGCCGCGATGGCCGGGAGGCGACCGGCCCGGTGTTGCAGGTGGGCAAGTTCACCACGGTGTACCAGACCCCGAACGAGATCGGTTTTCTGGATTGGTCACAGGACCGGGAGCAATTGTCGGCGCTGGCCGACTTGCCGCCACGCGGGGTGCGCCACCGGCTCCAGAAGTATCTGGCCGGAAAATCCTCCGACCTGCCCGTGGATATCAGCGGGGGTTCGGCCCTGCGTCAACTCACCTTCCGCACAAGTTTCATGGACCAGGTCCGCGCCGGCGGACCGGTCATGTATCCCATCTTTTTGATCGCCTTGGCCGCGCTGGGTATCGTGATTTCCCGCATCCTGTTTTTGCGCCGGGCACACGGCAACACGGACCGGATCATGGGACAGGTCAGCGAGCTTGCCGAAGCCGGCAACTGGGAAGGTTGCCGCGGGGTCATTGATCAGCACGCGGGCAGCAAATGGCCGGTCGTTCATGTCATCCGGGCGGGACTGGAGGCCCGTCGCGAGGACCGCGGCACCCTGGAAACGGTGCTGCAGGAGGCCATTCTGCACGAATTGCCGCGCATCCAGAAGGGCGTGGCCATCCTGGCGGTGCTCGGCGCGGTGGCGCCGCTGCTGGGCCTGCTCGGGACGGTCACGGGCATGATCGACACCTTCCGGGTGATCACCCTGTTCGGGACCTCCGACCCCAAGCTCATGTCCGGCGGCATCAGCGAAGCCTTGATCACCACGGAACTGGGACTGGCCGTGGCCATTCCCATCATGTTGCTGCATGCCTACATTTCGCGCCGTGCCGATCACCTGATCGGCGACATGGAGGAAAAAGCCGTGCAGCTGACCAACATCATCCAGAAGCAAAAGGCGCTGGAGGAGGCGACGCGGTGACGGAGGTCTTCTGGCAGGTTCGGACCTATTTGGCCCAGGGCGGCTGGATCATGATCCCCTTGCTGGTGGTGTCGGTGGTCATGTGGACGCTGATCCTGGATCGCTGGCGGGAGTTTGCCGCGTGGCGGCGGGGGGCGGGGCCGGCCGCGCGCCTGGAGCAGCTGTTCACCGTCAAACGGGCGGGGGTGCCTGGCCGGGCAGACCTGGACCGGGAAATCCTGGGCGAGTGCGCCCTGCATCTGCGCCGCAAATTGAACGATAGGCTGACGGCGATCCAGGTCCTGGCCGCCGTGGCGCCCCTGCTGGGGCTGCTGGGTACGGTGCTGGGGATGATCCAGGCCTTTGATGTCATCGCCGTGTTCGGGACCGGCAATGCGCGGGCGTTGGCCGGCGGCATTTCGGTCGCCTTGATCACCACACAGACCGGGCTGCTGGTGGCCATCCCCGGCCTTTTCATGGGCAACCGGCTCAAGGAACTGGCACGCAGACTGCAGAATGCGGTCGATGAGGCCGCCGCCGCCCGGGGTCGCCGACTGGGTCTTCAGGAGAGGCTGTCATGATCGATGTGCGCAAGTCCCTGCGCGGCAGCAGCGAGGTCTCCATCAACATGGGGCCGCTCATCGACATGGTGTTTTTGCTGCTGATCTTTTTCGTGGTCACCACCAGTTTTGTGCGCGAAACGGGCATCGAGGTCGAGCGTTCCACGGCCGCCACGGCCCAGGTGACCGAGCACGGCACCATCATGCTGGGGGTGAGCGCCGCCGGACAGGTGTACTTCGAAGGCAAGCGCGTGGATGTGCGCAGCGTGCGCGGATTGATCGAACGTGCCCTGGCCGAGGATCCGGAGGCGGGCGTCGTCGTGGTTGCCGACAAAAACAGCAGCACCGGCGTGGTGGTCCAGGCCATGGATCAGTGCCGCCTGGCCGGAGCCAAATCCGTGAGCCTGGCTGCCAGTCGCCAGGGAATCAAGTGAAACGGGGCCTCAAGTGACGGGGCGCGGCCGCTGGCTGTTGTTGCCGGCCCTGGTGGGGGCGGCGTTGCTCAACCTGATCCTGCTGACCGGAGCGGCGTTGCTGGCCGGGAACAAGATCGTGACTCCGCCGGTGATCAATCCGGTTCCCGTCAACCTGGTGACCCTGGTACAGCCGGACACGCCCGAACCCGAGACCCTGCCCCCCCCGCCTGCGGAGCCGGAACAGCCGCCGGTTCTGGATTTCACTCCTGAATTGAGCAGACCCCGCCTGACAAGCCCTGATCTGGGGGCCATCCAGGTCAAGCTCGACCCCTCGTTGTGGCAGGGCGAGCCTCAACTCGGAAATTTTGTTTTTGCGCAAGGGGATCTGGACGAGCCCCCGCGGGTGATGGTGCGCATCCCCCCGGATTATCCCTTCAAGGCGCGCCAGCGCGACATCGAGGGTTATGTCGAGGTGAAGCTGCTGGTAGAGGCCGACGGTTCCGTGGGCCAGGTGAAGATTCTGGACGCCAATCCCCCGGGAGTTTTCGACAGCGCCGCCCTGAAGGCCGTTCCCCGCTGGAAGTTTACCGCGGGGAAAATGGAAGGCCGCTCCGTGCCATCCTGGGTCATCACCCGGGTGGTCTTCACCTTGGACTGAGGTGTCATGAAGCCAAAGGCGAGCATGGTCGGACTGGTGCTGCTGATCGCAGGGACGATCTGGGCGCCCGCCCATGCCGAGCTGCCGGACCGCGCGGCCGTGCAGAACCGGATCGAGTCCGGCGATGACCTGGGTTCCCGTGCCCGAAAAGTGCTGTTCCGCGCCCGGACGCGGATGGAGGAAGGGAATGCCCTCGCCGCCATCGGTACCCTGGACGGGTGGCTGGACGGGCATCCGGAGCGGGATCGTTCCTTGCTGCGCTTCGAGCGCGCCTTGGCCCGCATGAACCTGGATCAGCCTGATTCCGCGCTGTTGGATCTGCGCCGGGCGGTGGCGCTGGAACCGCGCTTCGCCCGGGCCTGGCTCACGCTGGGTGAAGTTGCCTACGGGCAGCAGGCGTATGCTGTGGCCGCGGAAGCTTTTGCCAAGGGGTACGGCCTGACCCCGGATCCCCGGCCGGAAATATTGCACTACCAGGGTGTGTGCTTGTTGTTGGCCGGGCAGGCCCAACAGGCGGCGGCTGTCTTGGCCGAGCTGTTGCGCGTGAACCGTGCGCAGGCCGAACTGGATTGGTACCGGGCCTTGATCGCCGCCGATCTGGAAAGTCCCCATCCCGGAGTCGCCGCACCTTTCCTGGATCATCTGGTAGAGGACTTTGCTGCGGATCCCCAGGCGTGGGATCTGGCCGCCAGTTATGCCGCCTCCGGCCAGCATTATCGGTCGGCCGCCGTATTCTTGACGATTGCGGACTATCTTCAGCCACTGGCCGCCGGACGCCTGGACCAGCTGGGTGACCTGTATGCGGCCTGCGGCGTACCGCTGGAGGCCGCCCGGATCTACGAGCGCGCCCTGGCTGCAAGGCCGGCGACGACGGAGACGGATTCAGCGGCGGTGCGGCGCGGGCGCGAGGATCAGGAACGGTTGGCGTCCGCGTGGCTGGCGGCGCACCGGCCCGGGCGGGCGCGGGCTGCTTTACAGGCGGCGGTGAAAACGGATCCTGACTTCGGCCGCGGTTACCTGCTTTTGGGGTACAGCTCCCTGGAATTGGGTCTGGAGGAACAGGCGCGGCAGGAGCTCAGAAGGGCGCAGACCTATCCCAAACAGGCCGTCGAGGCCGGGCGCATTTTGAAGTCCCTGGAAACTGAGTGAAAAATCATCCACTTTCCTGCAACTGATTCTCAATAAATAGTTTTAGTTATAACAAAAACTTTTTGGCTAAATGGAAACATGGGCTTAATATTGTCGATGGAGGTATGACAGCATGACTCAGGGGTTGCAAATCAGCGCCAGCCTTGAGGACTATCTTGAGGCCATCTATCATACGGAAACCGCCAAGGGAGCGGCGCGTGCCAAGGACCTGGTTCAGGCCCTGGGAGTGCAGAACTCCTCGGTGACCCAGGCCTTGCGGGCGTTGTCCGAGCGCGAGCTCGTGAACTATGCGCCTTACGACGTGGTCACCCTCACCGCTCTTGGCCGCAAGCTGGCCCTGGATGTGGTCAAGCGCCATTCCACCATGAAAGCGTTTCTGACCCAGGTGCTGGGTTTGCCTCAAGAGGAGGCAGACGAGGGCGCCTGCCTCATGGAGCACAGCATCAGCGGTGAGATCCTGGACCGGCTGGTCAAGTTCGTGGAGTATTTCGACAAGTGTCCCTTGAATGATGTGCGCTGGGACGATGAGAACGGATTCGTTTGCGGTCGCACACCGGACCCCGGCAAGAACACTTGCGGGCACGATACCTGTAATTTTTACCACCAGGATCCTGCGGATCCGCTAGCGGAGGAGTGATGATGCCGTTGACCAAAGTGCAAGAGGGAACCCGGACGGTCCTGAAGGCCGTCGACGGAGGTCATGAGCTTCGCGGCAGGCTGGCGGCTCTGGGCCTGTTGCCGGGTACGGAGCTGGAAGTCATTCGCAACTCGGGACACGGCCCGTTTGTGATCGCAGTCAAGGGCAGCCGCGTGGTGATCGGGCGAGGCATGGCCTCCCGCATTGAAGTCGAATAGGACAACTCGTGGCCAAAACCCTCGACAAAACCATCACCATCGCCGTGGCCGGCAATCCCAACTCCGGCAAGACAACCATTTTCAACAGCTTGACCGGTGCGCGACAGCACGTTGGCAATTATCCCGGTGTGACCGTGGAGTGGAAAGAGGGCACGCTCAAGCGCGGCGACTGGATCCTGAAGCTCTGCGACCTGCCGGGCACCTACAGCCTGACCGCTTTTTCCGCCGAGGAACTGGTTGCCCGTGATTTTCTGCTCAACCATGCACCCGACGTTGTGGTGGACGTGGTGGATGCTTCCAACCTTGAGCGCAATCTCTTCTTGACCACCGAGTTGCTGGAGATCGGTTTGCCCGTGGTGGTCGTGCTGAA
>CAZJGK010000048.1:10882-24968 GCA_964545545.1 uncultured Fibrobacteraceae bacterium
AAGTGGCGGCCATGCGCTGGCGGGCGGTCAAACTCCTGGAACAGGATCCGGCCGTACTGCAGGAGATTCCCGACCCGGAAGTACGCCGCGAGATCTCGCGTATCGCGGCGGAATTCGCCGCCGCTCACCAGGAACAGAAACCGGACACGATCCTGGCCGCCAAACGCTACGAATCGATCCACGCCCTGTGCCACGGCGTCTTGTCCCAGGTGGGCCACAACGGCCCGACGTTCAGCGACCGCATCGACCGCTGGGCCATGCACCCGGTGTGGGGCGTGCCCATTTTTCTGGCGTTGATGTACGGGGCCTTTACCCTGACCTTCGGGCTGGGCAACCCCCTCATGAATCTGATCGACAGGGGATTCACGTCCCTGGGCGGACTCATCAGCAGCTTTTGGCCCGTGGGCAGCACGAGCCCGTTGCGCTCTTTGCTGGTGGACGGGATCATCGGCGGCGTGGGCGGGGTGATCGTGTTCCTGCCCAACATCGTGTTGCTGTTCCTGGCCATCGCCATCCTGGAAGGCACGGGCTACATGGCCCGGGCCGCCTTCGTCATGGATCGTTTCATGAGCAAGGTGGGCCTGCACGGCAAGAGCTTCATTCCCCTTTTGATCGGGTTCGGCTGCACCGTGCCGGCCATCATGGCCACCCGCACCCTCGAATCGCGCCGCGACCGGCTGATCACCATCATGGTGCTGCCGCTGATGAGCTGCGGCGCGCGGTTGCCCATTTATGCCCTGATGATTCCCGCGTTCTTCCCCGCCGAATGGCATGGACCCGTGCTGTGGATCATCTACGTGACGGGCATCGTGCTGGCCCTGGTGGGCGCACGCCTGCTGCGGGCCACACTGTTCCGCGGTGAGAACACCCCGTTCGTCATGGAGTTGCCTCCCTACCGGATGCCGACCCTGAACAGCCTTGTTGTGCAGATGTGGACCCGGGCCTGGCTCTATGTGAAGAAGGCGGGCACCGTGATCCTGGGGGCGGCCATCATTCTGTGGTTCTTGACATTTTATCCCAAACCACCGGCCGACTATGTGGTCCCTGCGGGTTTCGACAAGACGGCGATTTCGGCGGACACACATTTCGGTGACCTGACAAACCCTGCCCAGATCCAGTCGGCGGAACTCAGCTATTCCATCACCGGCCGGGTGGGCCGGGTGCTGGAGACGGTGCTGCGGCCCCTGGGCTTCGACTGGCGCATCGGCACCGCTTTGGTTGGTGCCATCGCGGCCAAGGAAGTTTTCGTGGCCCAGATGGGCATCGTGTTTTCCGTCGGCGAGGTGGACGAAACCTCCGAAGCGCTCCGCACCAGGTTACGGAATCGCTATTCCTCTCTGGTTGGATTCTGCATCATGCTCTTTACCCTGATCAGCACCCCGTGCATTGCCACCTTTGCCATCACGCGACAGGAAACCGGTTCCCTCAAGTGGGCGATGGCCCAGAACCTGGGTCTGACGTTGCTGGCCTGGATCGTGACCTACATGGTTTACCATGGCGGGTTGCTGCTGGGCCTGGGAGGTGTGTCATGACCATCGGCTATGACAACCTGGCGGTCGGCGTCATCGTTCTGGTCGCCGTGGTTTGGGCCGTGCGCTCAATTGTGCGTGCGGTGCGCGCCAAGAGGGTGTGCTCCACTTGCGCCTCCAGCGGGGATTGTCCGCTGACCTCCACCAAGAAGCCGGTGGAATTGCAGGACTTCTCGAAACCGGACCACCAGTAATCCACGGCAGAAAACCCCACCCTGTCGACCCGTTGGGCCAGGAATTTTCCTTCGGCATTTTTGGGGAGTTTCACCCAGGCGTTGACAAAAGCCGACGCGTGGTTATTGTGGAATGGTCACCGGTGAAGCACCGGGAGTCGGACTAGGCATTTGAAATTCCTGTCCTTAACCGAAATCGCCCAATCAACCCAGTTTGCCCCACATGGGCAATAACTGGATTCAGTATTCAATCTATTGAAATGAGGTGAATACCTCCCAATATGCATGTTCATGTCATTGATATTTTGATCTTTGTGACCTATATGCTCGGTATGCTCGGGGTCGGGGTCTATTTTTTAAAACGCAACACCTCACAGGAAGATTACTATGTCGGAAGCCGGGAAATGACTTCCGTCCATATTGGCTTGTCCGTGGTCGCGACCGATGTCGGCGGTGGATTCTCCATAGGGTTGGGCGGGTTGGGTTTTTTACTCGGCCTATCGGGCAGCTGGATGCTTTTCACTGGAATCATCGGCGCCTGGGTGAGCGCCGTCGTGCTCATTCCCAGAATCTATCCCCTGGCGGAAAAGCACCAATTCCTCAGCTTTCCCGAAGTTCTCAATCATTATTACAACGGTAAAGTGGCTCTTCTGGCCGGCCTTATTTCTTTGATTGGGTACATAGGGTTCACCAGCTCTCAAATATTAGCCGGCGCCAAATTGGCATCCGCAACGTTTCCTTCGATCACCATTGTCGAAGGAGTGTTGTTGATGGGAGTCGTCATCATCGGCTACACGGCCCTTGGTGGCCTGAAAGCCGTTATTTATACCGATACCATCCAATGGATCATTCTCATGGTTGGTCTCATTTTTGTCGGCATGCCCCTGGGCTTCGTCAAGGTTGGAGGGTGGGCGGCGATCAGAACCTATTTGCCGGACCATTTCCTGAGTCTCACCAATATCAGTTTTGTTCAATTCATCAACTGGATCATTACCATTGTTCCCATATGGTTTGTGGGGATGACGCTGTATCAAAGGATCTTTGCGTCCAAGGATGAGCGAACAGCGAAGAAAGCCTGGT
Organism: uncultured Fibrobacteraceae bacterium; assembly: GCA_964545545.1. GTDB lineage: Bacteria > Krumholzibacteriota > Krumholzibacteriia > LZORAL124-64-63 > LZORAL124-64-63 > JAHJTW01. The sequence continues at coordinate 13,665 of CAZJGK010000048.1, forward strand.
TTATCGCCGGCCTGTTCGAATGGCCGATCATGGCCTTCATGGGGGTTACGTTGGGATTATTGGGGAGAGTGGCTTTTGAACAAGGAATGTTCACTCACTATGGATACGCCCCGGGAGGTCCCATTGACGAAGAAATAGGGCTGCCCCTGCTCCTGGCGCATATTTTCCCTGTCGGCTTGATGGGGTTGCTGATGTCATCTTATTTTTCGGCAATCATGTCGACCGCCGACAGCTGTTTGATGGCGGCCTCGGGCAATTTTACAACGGACATCTTGAGGCTCTCCAAACACAACACCAAGAGTATTAAATATTCACAATTGGCAACCCTGGTGATTGGTATTCTCTCCATCTTTCTGGCGACCATGATGCAGAATGTGCTGGATTTGATGCTGTATTCCTACGGTTTTATGGTTTCCGGATTATTCGTGCCGGTTCTGGGAACGATGTTCCTGAAAAACCCCTCTTCAAAAGCGGCGCTTTTTTCCATGGTCCTGGGTGGCGGGACAACCTTGGCCCTGATTGTGACCAAAACCTTGTTACCTTTTGGTTTGGATGCAAATTTCTTCGGCATCACGTTTTCGGCAATGGTTTTTGTTGCTTTCCAGGCGCTGTCAAAGAAGCAGATCGATTGAATTTGGCGTATCCCGCCCCCGGGCCCCATGGCGTTGTGGCGATACTTGAAATGACGGCAGCACATTTTCTTTGATCAGGGAGGAACGCTCGCCCGCAGATTTCCAGGACGAGCGCTGGAAAGATGGCCTGGTCAAACGTCCGGGCTATTTCCCGGCTTCGACGTCATCCAGTCCGCGGGTGTAGAATTTCTCCGCGTACTGCTTGACCATCCGCCGAGCCGAAAAGGCGGCGCCGGCGCCGCGCATGGTGGCTTTCATGGTCTGGACCCATTGGAGGGGCACCCCGTCGCCGTCGGTCTGGTAGTAGCGGTGGGTGACCTCGTTGGCCAGGATATCGTATAGCCTTTCCGCGTCATACCGGTCGCGGTCGCCGTCCCGCTCTTCATGAGCGAGGGCCCAGCCGTTGGCGCCGTTATAGCCCTCTTCCCACCAGCCGTCCATAAAGCTCAGCTGGGGAACTCCGTTCAAAGCGGCCTTCATGCCGCTGGTGCCGCAGGCTTCGAGCGGGGGTAAAGGATTGTTGAGCCACACATCGACGCCGTGGACCAGGTACTGCGCCAGCTGTTCGCCGTAATCCTCGACAAAGGCGATGCGGCCGCCGAAGACCGAGTCGCGGGCCATGATGATGAGTTCCTGCAGGAGCTTCTTGCCGGGTTCGTCGGCGGGGTGTGCCTTGCCGGCGAAGATGAATTGGACAGGCCGGCGCGCATCGTTCACCAGGCGAATCAGGCGTTCGCGGTCGTTGAAGATCAACGTGGCCCGCTTGTAGGTCGCGAAGCGACGGGCGAACCCGATGGTCAGGACCGAGGGGTCCAGCAGTGCGCCGCCGGTCATCACCATGGCCGGGACGGAACGCTCGGTCAGCCAGAGTTGCCGGGCGCGTTCGCGGATGGCGTCGATGAGCTTGATCTTCAACCAGTAGTGGGTGCGCCAAAGCTCGGCGTCGGGGATGTTTTCCACCGCGTCCCACGTTTGGGGGTCGTCGTGGCGGTCCAGCCAGTCGGCGCCGAGATACTTGTCCAGAAGAAGTTGCATCTTGGGCTCGATCCAGGTCGGCACATGCACGCCGTTGGTGACCGAGGTGATGGGGACGTCTTCGACCGCCAGGTCCGGCCACAGGCTGTGCCACATCTCGCGCGAAACCACCCCGTGGCGAAGGCTGACGCCGTTGGCATGGGCCGAAAGGCGCAGGGCCAGGGCCGACATGTTGAAGCCGTCGGTGGGGTGTTCGGGATGGGCGCCCAGGGCGAAGAAAGCCTCGCGATCCAGGCCCAGCGACGGCCAGTAGGCGCCGAAGTAGCGTTCGATCAACGGCACGGGGAACACGTCATGGCCGGCCGGCACCGGGGTGTGCGTGGTGAATATCGAGGTCCGGCGAATCCTTTCGCGGGCGTCCGGCAAGGGAGTTCCGGCGGCCACCAGTTCACGGACCCGTTCCAGCAGGGCGAACGCGGCGTGCCCTTCGTTCAGGTGCAGGAGGTAGTGGGTGATGCCGAGGGTGCGCAGAACCTCGGCGCCGCCGAGTCCCAGGACGATTTCCTGGCGCAGGCGTTGTTCCAGATCGCCGATGTAAAGCCGCGCGCAGATGCCGCGGCTCGCCGGGTCGTTTTCGGGGATGTCGGTATCCAACAGGTACAACGGGATCTGGCCGACGCTCACCTTCCAGACCGCGACCTGGACCGGGGGATCCATCAGGGGCACGCGGACCCGGATCTGGTTGCCCTGGTCGTCCAGCACGCGACTGATCGCGGCGACTTCGCGATCCATCTGTTCGGCCTGGTCCTCCTGCCAGCCGTCCTGGTTCAGGCGCTGGTGCAGGTAACCCTGGGGATACATGAAGCCGACAGCCACCAAGGGAATGCACAGGTCGCTGCACTCCTTGAGGTAGTCGCCGGCGAGAAAGCCCAACCCGCCGGCATAGAACGGCAGCGAGCGGTGCAGGCCGTACTCGGCCGAGAAGTAGGCCACGGCGAAGTTCCGGTCCTCGGGCACGAAGCCCAGGTAGCTGCACTGCTGACCGTCCACATGGCCCCGAAAATCGGCCATGACCTCGTCGTACTTGGCGAGGTAGGTCGGGTCGGTTGCTGCTGTGGCAAGGACTTCGGCCGGCAGTTCGCGTAGCATGCGGTCGGGATTGTGCCCGCTCTGCTTCCAGGCTTGCCGGTCCAGCATCTTGAATAACATGCGGGCGCGGGGGTGCCAGCTCCACCAGAGGTTCTCGGCGATATCCTCGAGTCCGGCCAAACGGGTCGGCAAACCTGGGAAAAGAGGTTCGGAAGCATCCATGGGTTCCTCCAGGCTCAAACTGACGGGTGCGGCGTTTCGCCGCCATGTTTGGCTTTTCAACTATATTATCATGATAGTGTAACCTGAATCCCCGACCCAGGCCACGGGATATCCCCGGACCGGTCGCGGCATCGGCAGCGAAAGGCGGGCGACGATGATAACGAGCGAGGCGATCGGTTCCCTGTTTCCGACCTGGAGCGAGGTCCCTGACCGGATGCGCGATTGTATTCCGGTCGTCCTGGACCGCTACCTGATCAATGGTGAACTGCGGACCTGGGACGGTCCGCGCCAGAAGGTCTATTCGCCCATTTCGGTCGGCGGCAAGGAGGGTCCGGCGCCCCAGCTCATCGGGGAGTACCCCCTGCTCAGCGAAGAGGCCGCCCTGGAAGCCTTGGACAGGGCCGTGGCCGCGTACGACCACGGGCGGGGCCGGTGGCCCACCATGACGGTGTCCGAACGCATCGATCACCTGGAAAGGTTCACCGCACGGATGATCGCGGTGAAGGACCGCATCGTGCCGCTGATGATGTGGGAGGTCTGTAAGTCAGGCGAGGATTCGACCCGGGAATTCGACCGCACGGTGAAGTATATCCAGGACACCATCGCCGCCCTGAAGGATCTGGACCGGGCCTCGTCTCGTTTCGAGATCGAGGAAGGCATCTTTGCGCAGATCCGCCGCGGTCCCCTGGGTGTGGTGCTGTGCATGGGGCCCTTCAACTACCCGTTGAATGAGACCTTCACGACCCTCATCCCCGCCCTGATCATGGGTAATACGGTGGTGTTCAAGCCGCCCAAACACGGTGTCCTGCTCTACACGCCCCTGCTCGAGGCTTTTCAGGAAGTCTTTCCTCAGGGGGTGGTCAACATCGTCACCGGCGAGGGGCGCCGGGTGATTCCGCCGCTGATGGCCTCGGGCAAGATCGATGTGCTGGCCCTGATCGGCACCAGCAAGACGGCCGATGCGCTCAAGAAGGCCCACCCCAAGCCGCATCGCCTGCGTTCGGTGCTGGGCCTGGAAGCCAAGAACCCCGCGATTATCCTGCCCGATGCCGACCTGGAGGTCGCGGTGCGCGAGTGTGTCCTGGGTGCCTTGTCGTTCAACGGTCAGCGCTGCACGGCCCTGAAGATCCTTTTCGTGCACCAGAGCATCGCCGAGGAATTTTTGGCCAGGTTGTCCCTGGCGGTCGGGGAACTGAAGTTCGGTATGCCCTGGCTCGACGGTGTTTTCGTGACCCCGGTGGCCGAGAAGGGCAAAACCGACCGGTTACACGACATGGTGGAGGACGCCCAGCGGCTCGGCGCGCGTATCGTCAACCCGGACGGGGGCACGATCAACGACAGCTTTTTTTATCCAGCGATTTTGTATCCCGTCAACGCCCAGATGCGTGTTTACCAGGAGGAGCAGTTCGGGCCTATCATTCCGGTGCTGCCTTTTGCGGACATCGCCGAGCCCATCGACTATGTTATCAACTCGGATTACGGACAGCAGCTCAGTATCTTCGGGCGCGATGCGGGGGTGATCGCCAGCCTGATCGATCCCCTGGTGAATCAGGTGTGCCGCCTGAACATCAACAGCCAGTGCCAGCGCGGGCCGGACACCTTCCCTTTCACCGGCCGCAAGGACAGCGCCGAGGGGACGCTCTCGGTGTCGGACGCCTTGCGGGTGTTTTCGATCCGGTCGCTGGTCGCGGCCAGACAGAATGCGACCAACCGGGAGATCGTCACCGATATCGTGCGCGAGCGCCGGTCGAAGTTCCTGGCCACGGACTTTATCATCTGAAGGTGTGGCGCACGGTTTGTGACACGGACTGCAGGTTTTTCCTGCCCAGGAGCGGCATGATCTACACGGTAACTCTCAATCCGGCCCTTGACCGGGCCATCGAGGTAGCGGGCCTGCTGCCTGACGACACCACGCGCATGACGGGCGAAACGGTCTACGCGGCCGGCAAGGGGATCGACGTCTCGCGGGTGGTCAGGGAGCTGGGGGGGTACAGCGTCGCCCTTGGCCTGGTGGGCGGCTACGCGGGCAGCCAGATCGAGGGCCTGCTGATCAACGCCGGGGTGGTGAGCGATTTTACGGCCATCGGCGGCGAGACGCGCACCAACATCGTCCTGAAGGAGACCGGTAGCGGCCAACAGTATGCGATCAGCGCGCCGGGACCGGAGATCAGCGCCGCGGAGATCGGCCGTTTTTACGAGCACCTGCGCGGACTTGGCGATGTGACCCATCTTGTGATCAGCGGCAGCCTGCCGCGCGGGGTAACTACCCAACTCTACAATCAGATCATCCTGGCCGGGCGCAAAAACGGGGCCTTCGTCATGCTTGACTCCGACGGTCCGGCGCTGAACGAGGGGATCTCCCAGCAACCCACTTGCATCAAGCCCAACCAGCACGAACTGGGGCGCCTGGTCGGCCGTGAGATCAGGGACGAGAGGCAGATCATTATGGCCTGTGCCGAGGTACACGCCCGAGGGGTCGAACAGGTGATCGTGTCCCGTGGCCGGCAGGGCTTGATCTTCTCGGACCGCCAAGGGGCCCTTCTTAAGGCCGTGGCCCCGCCGGTTGATGCCCAGAGCACCGTCGGCGCCGGTGATTCGGTGGTGGCCGGATTCGTGCTGGCCAACAGCCGAGGTCTGGACCCCGCCCAATGCCTGCGGTGGGGCTGCGCCGCCGGCGCCGCGACTGCCAGGACCCCGGGCACCGAGCTGTGCCATCGCGCCGAGGTGGAACAGATTCTGCAGGAGGTGGAGGTCACCGAGTTACTCAGGTAGCCCGGAATCCTGTGCACGTGCGCAACCCGCCTAGAATCCCTCCGGATGCTTCAATTGCCACCCCGTGGCGTCCTGGTACACCTTGGCCACGGCCAGGGCCGAGGCCTCGTCGTACAAGCCGCCCACGAAACTGATGGAGTGGGGCGCGTTGGGCGCCTTGAACCCGCAGGGCACGACCACCTGGGGATGACCCGTCAGGTTGGTGATCATGAGGTTGTCGCCCTGGAACGAGGGCGTCACGTAGACATCCACCTGCCGGAACACTTCGTCCATCAGCTGCAGGAGTCGGAGCCGCGCACGGTTGGCCTGGATGTATTCGGTCGCCGGGATGAACTGGGCGGCGCGGAAGGTGTTGGGCCAGGCGTAACGGTCCTGGCTGACCAGTTCGTCATCGCGGCCCGAAAGCACCAGCTCCTGGAACGCGGCCCCGGCCTCGGCCGTCAGGATGATGATCAGGTCATCGGGGCTGCAGCCAAGCTCTTCCTTGCCGGGCAGGGTGATGGGAATCAGGTTCACGCCCGCTGCGCGCAGGGCGTCCAGCGCCTGGGCGTGCAGATCGTGCATGGGGTAATCCCCGTCGAACACGGACTTGAGATAACCAACGCGCAGCTGGGAAATATCGGCGTCGCCCCGGTAGGGAAAGGGCATGTCAACGGTGGTGGGATCAAGAGGATCGGCGCCGCGGATGGCGTCGAAGACCAGGGCGCAATCCTCGACGGTGCGCGCGATGGGGCCGATCTTGTCCATGGTCCAACTCAGGGCCATGGCGCCGCCCCGGCTGACGCGCCCAAAGGTGGGCCGCAGGCCGGTCACGCCGCAGCGTGTGCTCGGCGAGACGATGGAGCCCAGGGTCTCGGTGCCGATGGCAAAGGGCACCAGGCCCGCCGCGACGGCGGACGCCGGACCTGCCGACGAACCGCTGCTGCCTTGTTCGGTGTTCCAGGGATTGCGCGTCTTGCCGCCGAACCACACATCCCCCATGGCCAAAGCCCCGAGAGTGAGCTTGGCCACCAGCACCGCGCCCGCACCATCGAGCTTGTGGATCACCGTGGCGTCCTGGTCGATCTCCTGGTGACGGTAAGGTGCGGCGCCCCAGGTGGTCGGGTAGCCCTCAACGGCGAGCAGATCCTTGGCCCCATAGGGAATGCCGTGCAGCGGACCGAGGTACTCACCGCGGGCCAGCATGGCATCCAGTTTGCGGGCCTGATCCAGGGCGCGCTGTTCGGTTAAAGTCACGACGCACATCAACCGGGGATCGTAGCGGTGCAGACGGTCCAGGCACAAGCGGGTCAGCTCCTCGCAGCTGACCTGTCGGGTGCGGATCAGGGTGCCCAGTTGTCCCACGGTATAAAAGGCGAGCTTGTTCAGGTCGGCGGGCCGGGCCAGGGCCGGGACGGGGGACCAGCGGGGATCGGGTTCGCGGGTTCCGGCGCGCGCCGCCAGAGCGGGCACGACCTGCAGCGGATCGAAGACCACGGCCGGCCGCACGCTGTTGGACAGTTCCATCTTGTGCAGGGCCAGGTAGGAAGCCCGGGCGTCGGTCAGGTCATTCCGCATCAGGTTCCGCTCAGCGGCCGTCAGGTTCAGCCCGGCAACCGCCTGGGCGGCCTTCAGGGTCTGGTCGTTCAATGGCTGCTCGCTGGTGATTTCTTCGCCGCAGCCGGCCAGCAGGATGATCAGGGCCAAAAGGATACTCAGGCGTTTCATTTTTCCCCTCCCGGATGGAGCACGATATCGCGATGGGCCCGGTCGGAGGCTTCCACCAGCAAGGCGCGCAACTCGGGCCAGGTGCCCTGGCCGGTCAGCATCAAGGAGCGCCTGTAGTAAAGGCGGCCGTCCTTGACGACGCCGGAGGTTGCTAAGTGTCCGGCGGCATTGGTCAGGTCGGCGGAGGCCGGCAACCGGCGGACCTGGAATCCGGCCAGGGGCATCTGCACGCGGATATCCTGTTGCATGGGGTTGATCAGCGTCGCCGAGCCGCGAGTGCTCTGGTAAAGATGGATGTCATGGGGCAGGCGTGCCCCTACGCCGTCCCCGGGATCGTCCACCTTCAGGGTGATGTCACCGTTGTCGCCGGCATCCGGTTCAGCCAGGTACCCGTCGCAGACCACGGCCACACCCAGCGGCGAGAACTCCCGCGGGTTACAGGTATCGAGTTCGGTGTCGGGAAGCACCTTGCCGAGGGCCGCGAGCGCGGCCTTGTCCAGCGGTTGGTCGGTCAGCACGGCGCCCTGAAAGCTGAATATGCCCCGGGTGATCAGGGTGCCGGACCAGGTCCAGCCTTCATCGTCGGTGGGCGCGACCTTCAGGTCGATCGCCAGGAGATTGGGCACATCCGGTTCGGCCACGAACACGGGTTCGCCGGAAGCCGGCATGGTAACCGGACGGCCCAGAGCCCAGGCCGCTCCGTGAAGATCGCCGTCGGGAGTCCAGAACAGCCGCAAACCGCGGGGCAGGGCGATATCCAGCGCCAGTTGCCCGGCATCGGCAAGGCGGGGCACATCGGGAGCTACGGCCATGGTGCCGGGGCCCAGAAAAACAGGCTCGGCCGTCAGGCTGGCAGCGCCGGAAGTGTCGGCGGTGGCCGGCGTCACGGCCAGGGAACGCAGGGCTCCGGCAGCCAGGGCGATGCGATCCAGGTCGTGGCCGTAGCCGGTCTCCCAGGTGCGGGTGGCGGCCCGGGGTTTACCCCAGAAGCGGGAATCATAATGGATGGGCCGCGTGGAATCCTGGACCAGGTCCAGGACGGCCCGGGTCAGGGCGAGAGGGTCGTTGATGTGTGCGGAGCGGGCGGCCAGGGTGTCGGCCAGGGCGCCGTCGATATATGCGGCGGTGTTGAAGTGGTCCATAAATGCCTTGCCCATGGCCTGCCAGGATTCCCAGGTGGAATAGGCCACGGCAGGTTCATAGGCGGCAGGCTTGTCGGTGACCGGCAGGCCCAACGGATCCACGGGGGACATGTCCCACTCGGCGCGGCGCAGACCGCCTTCGGTGGTCATCACCATGGGCTGAGGGGCGCCGTTCAGAGTGGCCTCGTGCCAGGTTACTGCGGTCGGCGTGGTGACCGTCAACTGCACACGCAGGGCCGGATCCCGCTGGGGAAACACGAAAACGCCCGTGGCCGCGGGCGCTCCGTGGCGCGTGATGACGTAGCGGGTCTCCATGATGCAGGGCAGCTGGACGCCGTCGTGCAACAGCATGGTCTCGCGCATGGCTGTGTAGTCGTCGGCGTGGTCCACGGCGTAGGGCAGGGTTTCGACAACCGCGGTCTTGCTGACCTGCGCCGGATCAGGCCACCAACGGCCGTCGCGCCAGGTACGCAGAGCCTCGACCTTCAGCTCGGAGTTGGCGCTGTTCCAGGGTACGCGCAAATCCGCATACTGATGAATGCCCACGGTGCTGTTGACCCAGACGACCCGGTGAATGGTGGTGGCAAGGTTGCCCTCGGCATCAAGCGCGATCTCGCGGCGTTCCAGCAGGACGACGGCATCTTCCTGAGCCAGGTTGTAGGTTTGTTGGGCATTTTGCCAGAGTGCGTCAAGATCGAATCCGTCCGAAGTGCCCATGTCGGCGGCCAGCGTCGCGCCGGCGATCAGCAGCAGGGCCATGATGATGGTGGTTCGCAAAAATTTCATCACTTCCCCTCCCTGGTCAGACGGAATTCCCGGTTACTGAAATCACGCACGGCATTCATGGCCTTGAGAAAGCCGGGATAACCGTCGGGAGGAATTTGGCGGCGGCGGATCTCGGCGCGGGACGTGATCTCGAGTTTTCGGCCTTGAAGGTCGGCCTGGGCGCTGAAGGCCGCGTAGGTCTCGTCCACCGCAACGGGTTTGACGGTTTCGGCGAGCTTGAAGCCTCGCGGCAACTTGATGGCCTCGGTGCCGTTGATCTGCCGGGTGTACCACAGCAACAGGTCGCTTTCCCGCGTTTTGGCCCACGGCTCGTCGGCGGTGCCCATCAGGTTGCGCTCATGGAGCATGACCTGGGCCAGGGGGCTGGGAAAGTCCAGCGTCGCAGGGTCGTGCGCCGTGAAGTGGGGAATGTGGTAACCGATCTCCAGCCACATGTCGCCGCTGAAATCGGCGGGATCGCGGCTGCTCACCTTGTCGATTTCCACGCGGGGGCTGATCGCCGCCAGCAAGCGGGCACAGCGGTCGGCCAGTTCTCCCTTGCGCACACCGCTTACGATGCGTCGCAGTCGGCCGTCCATGGCCCCGGTGCCGTCCAGGCGGAGAGTGCCGCTCAGGGTGCCGTCGCCGCTCAGTACGGCGTCGTGCCGGGCCTGCAAGGGCGATGCGGCGGGTGGGCTGTAGGGAATGGTCGCCAGGGGTTCGCCCCGTGGGCTGCCGACAAGGTACTGCTGCTCGGTTTCGAGCAGGGACCAGATGTCGTTGTTGTAGGGCACCCAGGTGGGGTCGTACATGCGAAAGGAGCCGTCGGGCAGGCGCAGGGCCGTCACGCAATGGTTGAACTGGTCGGCGGGCACCTGGTCGATGCGGCTGCCGGCCATGGTCATGGCGGCGTAGGAGTCGAGTCCGGCTGCGCGCATCATGGTGATCAGCATGCCGGCGATATCCTTGCACACTCCGCTGCGCTGTTCGAAGATCATGTTGCCCGGATGCAGGGTAAAGCCCTCGCCCGCGCCCATGGTCTGGCCCGAGTAACGGATGTTCTGGGCCACCCAGTGCACCAGGGCGCGGGCCTTGGCCTCGTCCGAGGCATCGGCCAGGCCGCCGGCCGCCAGGATTTCCTGGACCTTGGCCTTGATCGCGGGGGTAACCTGGAACTGGTTCTTGTTCACATCAAAAAACCAGCGGCTCTTGGCCTGCCAATTTTCCACCGTGGTCAGGACGACCTTGGGAGCGAAGTCGCTGGCGTCGGGTTGATGGGGCTCGTGGATCTCTGCCGGCAGGTCCAGCCCCCACCAGGTGTAGGTGTTGCGGTCCTGGTCGAAACCGGTGCTGGCGTAGAGGGCGCCGTTGTAGATCTGGGACTGGAGCTTCTTGTTCGGCGGCAGCTGCAGCTCGTAACGTTTCTCGATGATGGGCGCATCTTCCCGGAACAGGACGATGTCGAAATACTCGCCGGGCATGGGAGGAATATAGCGGGCGTCCTCCTCTTCGGTGTCCTGGTAGGCCTCCTGACCGCTCCCGTGGGCGGGGCCGCCGGTTTTTCCATCCAGCAGGGCGTAGGTGAAGCCCTTGCGGAAGGTGATGACCTCGATGCCGTCGCCGACCTGCAGCCGCGGCAGCTGCAGGGTCTTGACCCGGTCGTTCCAGTAGATCATGGATTGGGGAGCGGGCAGGTCATGGATATTGCCGATATCCACGGGGATGTACCGGCCGTCGCGAATGATGGCGACCTTGCTGACGTCCACCTTGCTGCTCTGGGGGTCGTAGTGCCAACTCAACACGGAGTGATCGCGGCAGCCGGCCGGAGTCAGCACCTTGGTCAGGCGGTAGTGGTCGACGTAGGTCACGCCGCTGGGTTTGACCTTGTTGACGGCCTTGTCGAAGACCACGACCAGGTCGGCGTCCTGATGATCGGAGGTGGCGCCGGCGGCGGCCAACCGCGAAATGGCGGTTGGTGCGGGTTTCTGGCCGGGAGGGAG
>CAZJGK010000049.1:0-24080 GCA_964545545.1 uncultured Fibrobacteraceae bacterium
TCTCGCGTGTGAGGCGAGCGCTCTAGCCAGCTGAGCTAATCGCCCCCGGCATCATCTTTCCGCTTGATTCTGGTGGGCCTACCTGGACTTGAACCAGGGACCGGCCGGTTATGAGCCGGCTGCTCTAACCAACTGAGCTATAGGCCCCCGAGCCGGGACGCGCAAGATAACCCATGACCCAAGTACGGTCAAATCCAAACCGAGGCGATACTACACCATTTCCCCATATCCCTTGAGCTTGCGGCTGCGGCTTGGATGACGCAGCTTGCGCAGGGCTTTGGCCTCGATCTGCCGCACCCGCTCCCGCGTGACCTTGAAGATGGTGCCCACTTCCTCCAGGGTGCGCGGCGTACCGTCACCCAGGCCGAAACGCAGGCGAATCACCTTCTCCTCCCGCCTGGTCAAGGTGCTCAAAACTCTTTGCATCTGGTCCTTGAGCATGCTGTGGGCCGCCTGGCGTGCGGGCGAGGGAGCGCTGTCGTCCTCGATGAAATCCCCCAGATTGCTGTCTTCATCCTCACCGATGGGCTGGTCGAAACTGACCGGTTCCATGCTGGCCTGCAGGACTCCCTGGACCTTTTCCAGGGGCATCTCCAGAAAGACCGCCACCTCCTCGGCCTTGGGATCCCGCCCGAGTTCCTGCAACAATTGCCGTTGGGCCCGTTTGACCTTGTTGATGGCTTCGATCATATGCACCGGCACCCGGATCGTGCGTGCCTGATCGGCAATGGCTCGCGTGATGGCCTGCCGGATCCACCAGGTGGCATAGGTCGAGAACTTGTATCCCTTGCGGTAATCGAATTTCTCGACGGCGCGCATCAGGCCGCTGTTCCCTTCCTGGATCAGATCCAGGAATTCCAGGCCACGGTTGGTGTAGCGCTTGGCGATGCTGATCACCAGCCTCACGTTGGCCTCGATCATCTCGCGCTGGGCGGTGTCAACCATCTGTTTGCCCAGGATGATCTCGGTCCCGAGGCGATGCAGGTCTTCACAGGACAGGCCGATCTCCCGCTCAATTTCGGCCACGCGCTTGCGCAGGTTCTTGATCACCCGGTGGGCTTCGCGGACCGAATCGTCCCCCTCCGAGTCGGTCTTCTTCTCCTTCATGGCCCCGGCCATCTCGCAGAAGGGCATCCCCGCCGCCTCTTCAGCCTGGGCCATGCGGTCCTGAAGATCTTCAACCTTGCCGTGGATCAAGAGCAACTTGTTCGCCAGCTGTTCCACCTGCTGCGGGGCCAGATTCAGATCCATGAAGCTTTCCATGATCTTCTGTTCCCGCGTCTCGACCATCTTGTTCAGAATCGCTGCGCGGGCCGGCTTGCGGCAGGCCGCCATTTCCTTCCGGGAAGCAATGGTTTCGGCCTGCCACTTCTCGATCTTTTCCAGGCAGTTCAGAATCCGCTTGGATTCCTTCTTGGCCGAAAGGTGAACGTTCCAGGTGCTGGTATCATGCTGGATGACCTCGTCCACATGCACGGCCTCGTTCTGCAAATGGGCCGCGGTCTGCCTCAACTCGTTCAAGGCATGCCGGCAACGCAGGGTCGCCTGGATGATGGCGATGCGGCCGTCTTCCATGCGCCGAGCCAGATTCACCTCGCCCTGGCGGGTCAGAAGAGGCACGCGCCCCATTTCCCGCAGGTACATGCGCACCGGGTCATCGTACTTGACATTGGTGCGAACCACCTTGCGCGCGGCGGCCGCCTTCTTCTTCTCCTTGTTCTTGCGCCGGGACATTTTCTGCTGGGCTTCGTCCTCACTGTCGTAGTAGTCGATCTGGAGTTCGCCCAGTTTTTCGTAGATGCGATCGAAAGCCTGCACGTCGATCCCGTCATCGAGCAGGTCGTTTATCTCCTCATGGAGAATGTACCCACCCTTGGCCGTGGCGACTTTGCGGATTTTCTCGATGATGGCTTCGAATTTTTCTTTATCCATGTTCTAGCCTTACCCCCAGATGGTTCAGCTCGAGTGGGTCTTGCTGTTTTGCTGCAAACGTTCGAGACAGTCCCTCGTAATTCTCACAAAATCCGTTCCCTGCGGCCGCTCAGGTTGATCGACCAGGCGGCTGATAAAAGCCCGATAATCGTTGTCGCCCACCAGATTCCAGCGCCCGAGAACAAAATCCCGCAAAGAAGCGGCCTCCCCGGCCGCCCTGGCGACCAACCAGGCCGATATCTCGGCGGCCAAGGTCCGCGCAGCCCCGGAAACAAATTCCATGTCCGCGCCTGCCGGGCCGAAGAGTTCGGCGGCACGCCCGCTGGTGTCCATGAGCACGTGGGCGAACAGGTCCGTTTCGATGGCGGCGGTGTTGATCCGCGCCAGGGGTCTTACCCGTGGCGAACGGCCCTTGTTCCCGCTTCCCTCACCCGCACCAGCCGAATCCTTGGCCCCGTCGGAGACGGCGCCACCGCTCCGTTCGCGCTTGCCGTGCCCAACAGGAGTCCCCGCTGCCTCCTGGCTTACCATGGTTCGCAACAGATCGATACTCAACGCGAAAACATCCGCGGTCTCCTGCAGGATATACTCGCGGCGCAGGGCATCAGGGATGTTCCCGACCGTGGAAAGAATCCGTTTGACGGCGCGTTCCTTCACCATGCGGTCCTCCCACTGGGGAGCCACCAGTTCACGCATGTATCCCACGAAACCGGGGGCCTCCTTCAGAACGGCATCAATCCCCGCTTTCCCCTGGGCCATGACCACATCCGCCGGGTCCATGCCGAGAGGCAGGGAGGCAATCCTGGGGTCGAGGCCCGCGCGCAGAGCAATATCGGCGGAACGCACGGCGGCTTGGCGGCCGGCCTTGTCCCCGTCGAACAGCAGATGGACCACCGGCGCGCCGCGTCGGACCAAACGCGCTTGTTGGGGTGTAAAAGCCGTCCCGCAGGTCGCCACCACGTTGTTGAAACCGGCCTGCGCCATGGCGATCAAATCCAGGTACCCCTCCACCAGGATCGCCGTCTTCTCCCTGGCCACCGCCATACGAGAGAAATCGAAGCCATACAAGAGGTTTCCCTTGGTGAAGTAGGGATTGTCGGCCGAGTTGAGGTATTTTGGCTCGCCTTGGCCAAGCACCCGGCCACCAAATCCCGCCACCTGCCGGGAAATACTCTTGATGGGGAATATAATCCGGCTGCGGAAATAGGCAAACGGAGCCTCCTGGTTCTTCTGCCGCAACAGATCCGCCCGCAGCGCCAATTCCTGATCAATGCCTTCGGCGTCAAGTTGCCGCATCAACCAGGTTGAACTGGCAGGGGCCCAACCCACATCGAAATCCCGCAGGAATTTTTCCGTAAACCCGCGCTCGGCAAGATAGGCCCGCGCCTGACGTCCTGCGGCTTCTTCCCACAGGGCCTTTTTCCAGATATTGACCGCCGCGGCATTGGCGCGGTGAAAGGCGCGACGCTCTCCTTCGGATTCATCATCCTTGAGCCAATCCGATAGATCGATATCCAGGGGGCGGGCCAAAATCTCCACGGCCTCGGGAAAAGTCACCCCCTCGACTTCCATCACGAAAGAGATGACATCGCCCCCGGCTCCACAACCGAAGCAATGGAAGCGGTTCCTGGCGGGAGTCACGATGAAGCTGGGGGTTTTTTCCTTGTGAAAAGGGCACAGCCCTTTGAAGACGGCCCCGGCCGACTTGAGATCCACATGCCGACGCACGACCTCCACGATGTCGGTCTCGTCTTTGACACGGGCAATGATGTCCGGCGAAAAAACAGGTGCCATATTCGACCTGGACCCGGGCCTTCTGTTTTTTTTCCGTACGGGCGAACGACTGGAGACTTATAAAATAGAGCCAAGGAGGGGCCGACCGCAAGGTGCCGCCCCAATTTTTTGCGCCAATGATAGTGAAAATCAATAGCTTACCAAAATTAACCTTGTTCCACCCCCTCTCCTGAGACCCGTGATTCCCTTCAGGAAAAGACATAAGATGAAATGTGAACCCCGCAGGAAAGTTGAGCAGGTTCGATTCCCTGCGTTCCTGCTAGATGTTTGCCGGTTCGGCCCCGCGCCGAGGACTGTGTCATGGCGCTCGGGCAATACAAGCGAAGAAGCGATTATCGCCTTGCAATTTCAGATTCACATATTTTGGATTTAATTATCTAATTATTCTTTAACTTTCTGTCCAACACCATTGTCCGCCGCAAGACCCCCAAACCGGGATGTTAATTATTGTGGGGAGGGGTATGAACGTAAGGCCGCAAAAGAGTATTCAGGGTGCCCATGCGACATGACTTCCTATCCGGGTCTGGCCCTGCTTTTGGGGTTGCCTACTCCCACCTTCATCCCCGAATCTTCCCGCAAGCCGTCGATCATTCTGATCAGTGTTTGCAGCAAGGAGACCGATGATGAAACGACCCCTGATCACTGCCTGCATCCTTACCTTTTTGTTGGCGGGGGCCACTCAGGCTGCCCAGGAAAGCTTGGCCGGAAAATGCATGACCTGCCACAAGGAAAAGACCAGCGGCATCTACTACCAGTGGTACAAGAGCGAACACGCCAAACACAACGTGACCTGTCTTGACTGCCACCAGGCGACCGAGGGCGAGCCCGACGCCTTCACTCACGAAGGTGCACTGATCGCCACCCTAGTCACCCCCAAGGACTGCGGAACCTGCCACCAGAAGCAGACCATGGAGGTGATGGCCTCCTACCACGCCACCGCCGGGGAAATTCTCGAATCCAATGACGCCTACCTCGCCCACGCCGCCGGGGGAGCTCCGGTGGCCATCGCCGGCTGTGAAAACTGCCATGGCTGCAAGGTCAAGATCGACCCCAACAGCCCCAACAAATTGTCCCGCCTCAGCTGGCCCAACAGCGGCATCGGGCGCATCAACCCCGACGGCAGCAAGGGCTCCTGCACGGCCTGCCACACACGCCACGCCTTCAGCGTCAAGCAGGCCAGACAACCCGAGGCCTGCGCCAAGTGTCACCTCGGCCCGGATCATCCCCAGAAGGAAATCTATGCCGAGTCCAAGCACGGCAACGCCTACTACACGCATAAGGACGAAATGAACCTGGATGCCGAACCCTGGGTGGTGGGGCTGGATTATTTCGAGGCCCCCACGTGCGCCACCTGCCACATGTCCGCAACTCCTCAGCAGGCCGTGACCCATGACGTGGGCCAGCGCATCAGCTGGACCCTGCGCCCACCCGTCTCCAAGACCAAGCCCGACTGGCAGGTCAAGCGCAAGAACATGCAGGACGTGTGCATCAATTGCCACAGCCAGGATTTCGTGGATGGCCACTACGCCCAGTTCGACGGAGTCGTCAACCTCTACAACGAGAAGTTCGCCAAGCCCGGACTGATGCTCTACCAGAAGGCGAAGGAACTCAAACTCGGCGAAAACCAGGCGGCCTTCTCCAACAAATACGAGTGGACATGGTGGGAGATCTGGCACCACGAAGGCCGGCGTGCGCGCCAAGGCGCCGCCATGATGGGGCCGGATTATACCTGGTGGCACGGCATTTACGAAGTGGCCCAGCATTTCTATTTCACGTACATCCCCGAGTTGCGGGAGCTTAACAACCCCGAGCTCGACAAGATGATCGACGAGGTCCTGAGCGATCCCTATCACCAGTGGCTGAACCGTCCCACAGCGGACATCAAGGCCGACATCAAATCGGGCAAGATGGCCGAAATGTACGACGGCTTCTACCAGGTCATGACCAAGTAAGGGGATAAGCGATGAAGCGTTTCCAACTCTTCATCCGCGGGATCTCGACCAACTGGACCGGGACGGTGGGGGTAGCCTTGACGACCTCCGCCTTCCTGCTCTTCTTGTGCTTCGAGTTGTTGCGGATCGTGGGGATCTTGACCAACGCCTATGTGGGGCTCATCAGCTACATGGCCCTGCCCGCCGTCTTCATGCTGGGTCTGGTGTTGGTCCCGCTGGGGTGGTGGCAGTACCGTCGCGCCACGGGCCGTTCGACCTCCGAGTTGCTCACCAGGCGATTTCCCGATGACATGACTAGGCCCAAGCGTATCGGATCTTCCCTGCTGGCCACCTTCGTCCTGCTGACCGTGATCAACATCCTGTTCCTGGGCGTGGGCGGCGCGCGCATGCTGCATTTCATGGACTCGCCGAAGTTCTGCGGCACGGCGTGTCATCAGGTCATGGAGCCGGAATGGGTCGCCTACCAGAATTCACCGCACGCCCGTGTCAAGTGCGTGGAATGCCACGTCGGCGAAGGCCCAGAAGCCCTGATCAACGCCAAGCTCAACGGCTTGTGGCAGGTTGTCTCGGCCACCTTCAACCTCTACGAGCGCCCCATCCCCACGCCGGTGCACCAACTGCGCCCGGCCCGGGAAACATGTGAGAATTGCCACTGGCCGGAGAAATTCTACGGTGATCGCATCAAGACCTATACCCGCTTTGCCTCCGACGAGCATTCCACCGCCAGGCACACGACCTTGTCCCTGAAAATCGGTTCTGGCACCGGAGAAGAAGCCGGCACCATCCATTGGCACATCGCGGCAACCAACTCGGTCCGCTATCAGGCCAGAGACGAGCAGCGCCTGGTCATGGACTGGGCCGAGGTCCGCAAGGGCGACATCTATCATCGGTACCGCAACCGCAATCCCGCCATCGGACCCGTGTCCACATATGGCGAGGTCCGAACCATGGACTGTGTGGACTGCCACAACCGGGCCACCCACATTTATGATGATCCCGCAGAAGCCGTGGACCGGGCCCTGGCCCTGAACCGGGTCGACACCGCCCTGCCCTACGCCCGCAAGGTTGCCTTGAAGGCACTGACGGGGCACTACGGCAACACCAAGCAGGCTGGTCTGCAGGGAATCGCCGCTGGTGTGCGGGGGCACTACCTGCGCGGCGGAGGGGCCGCTGCCGGCATGCCCCGCCAGGTGGACCAGATGGTAAAAGCCCTGCAGGACATCTACGCCCGCAACATCTTTCCGTTCATGAACGTGGGCTGGAACAGCTATCCCACCCACCTCGGACACCGGGCCGGGGCCGGCTGCTTCCGCTGTCACAACCGGGACATGGTGGACGATCAGGGGCAGACCATCCCCTACGACTGCACACTCTGCCATTCCATCCTGGCCATGGACAGTCCCATGAAATTCGAGTTTCTGCTGCCGGTCGGCAAGAATGATCCCGACCGGAAGATGCACCAGTATTTGAGGCGGGAGTATCTTGGCGCCCAGGCTGACGAATTCGCCGATGCTCCTGATACTGGTCAGGCCAGTCCGGCGCCCTGAACGCACTTCCTCCAACCCCATAAAAAAACCCCCGGCGCTTAAAGCCGGGGGTTTTCTTGACTGCGAAAAACGATTCTAGAAGTTGACCATGCTCTGCAGGTAACCCCAGGAACCGGTGTCGCCGCCGGCAACCCAGTCCTCACTGGGTGAGAAGATTCCCAGGCCGCCTTCGATGGCGAAGGGACCGTCGGTCTTCTTGACGGAAAAATCGAATTCCGAACCCAGAGCGGTCTTGCCGTTGGTCATGTCCTCGACGGTGGCGAAGTTGTGGAAATCGCCCTTCAAGGACCAGCCGTTATCCAGGGGATAGCTCACACGCAGGGCCAGGTCCATCAGACCCGTGGAAAGCCCACCCGTGAAGTAATCCATGTAACCGTTCCACTTGTGGCCGGTGTACAGCAGATTGTTGAAGGCTTCATTCTTGTCGGCGGTGCCGGTGTCGTCACCGGTGGTGTAGTCGACCAGGGCGCTGAGAGCCAGGCCGTTATCGAACTTGTCGCCGATTTCCGCGTTGATCAGCATGCCGCTGTAATCGATGTTGTCGTCGCTGCCGGTCTGGATGGCCAACATCGCATCGTAGAACCAGCTGGTGGCAAAGGTGCGGTGGCTGTAGGCGCCGAAGGTGAACAGCTTGTAATTTGCTGCCGCCTCGTCCTTCCACAGGTAGCCAAACACGTCAAAGCCCTGCTCGGCGAAATTGAAGTTCAGCGCATAGAACATCGGATCAATGAAGTTGCCGCCTGAGGGATCCGCGGGGTCGTACGCGTTGTTTTCGTTCAACTGCCACAGAGCACCGGTGACATTGACATCCTCGCTCAACTTGCGGTTGAACATCAACCCTTCTTCGGTACGCCCGACATTGTCCCAATCGACCTTGCCGACCAGGCGCTCGTTGTGCATCCCCACGGACATGCGGCCGACCTTGGCCCAGCCCTTGTCGCAGGGTTTGTACCACAGGTAGGCCTGATGGACACCGGTCTCGTACATGCCGCTGCCGTTGTTGAAAGCCTCGGTACCCGAATTGGCCCCCAGGATCCGCGAATCCTGGAACTGGATGAAGGCGCCGGCGTTTTCACTGGCCATGGCCTTGAAACCGATGCGCGTCCTCATGTACTGCATCCAGGCATTGTTGACATCGGCATTGAAGCTGCGACCGTCGATTTCCAATCTGTAACGGGCCTGACCAGTGATAGTCAAATCCACGGGATTGTTGCCGGCGTCGCAGCCGGCGGCGGCGTAAGCCGCGAAGGTCGAGAGCATCACGACCACCAATAGCGAACATTTGAACCACTTCAAGACGGACTCCTTTTCGTCAAAGCATGGTACCTACCGGAACCCGGATAGACATCCTCCGGTGGCAGAACTGAGGGAAAGGCTGGGACAAACATCGGGAAATGTAAACAAAAAAAATAATATTCTGATATCGGATTTTCATCCGCCGTTTGTCAAGCTCTGCGGGGTCGGTGGTCTTCTCCCCCACGACCTAACTATTTTAGTAGCGTGAGCTTCTGGGTAGCCGCCCCGGCAGCCGTCTCGACCCGGCAAAAATAGGTGGAACTGGGCAGCGTGCGGCCCAAGTCGTCGTGTCCATCCCAACGGACATGGTAATCGCGGGCTGCCGCGTCCATGCCGTCGACCAGGGTCCGGACAACCCGGCCCATCACATCGTAGATCTTCACGAACACCTGTCCCGGCACTCCCACCGAGTACTCGATGCTGGTGTTGGGATTGAACGGATTGGGAGCGATGCGATCGATGGAAACCGCCACCACCGCCGGGGCCTGGTCCCCCACACCTGAAATAATTCCGTTGCCGAACAGGAAATTCACCCACTCGGGGTGGTCGATGAAGGGATTGCGGTTGCCCTGGTAGGAATACACCCGGTCGTTGCGCCGCATCTCCTTGGCGTCCACCGGGTCGTCCTCGTTCCACTCCAACAGGGCCGTGATCAGACCCATGTAGGCCGTCCCGCCCGAGGTGGTCTGGATCAGGGCTTGGTTATCGGTAAGCACGAGATCGGGTTCACCCGTGGCATCCCCCTCGTAGCGCACATCCATATAGAACATCGCCCGGGCCACATCGCCCTTGCGCCCCGGCCAGACTTCCCAGCTGTCGCTATCGTAGAGGTTGGTGCCGCTTTCCCCGTCGTAGGTATCGGCAGGCCTGCTGGTACAACTGGAGATACAGTTGTCGAAAGGTTTGTTGCCGCGCGAGGAATTGTAGGAACTGTCACACAGGAACAGGTGGTGGCAATCGGTATAGGGCGGAACGCCCTCGTTGGGGAACCCGTAGCTCTTGGGCCAACTGTGCTCCCGGTTGTAGTAATCATTCCCCCCGCCGTATTTCACCGTGGAGCGGTTCTTGTAAAGATCCAGGATATGAGTGCTGTTGAGGGGGTCCTGATCCGCATCCTCGAGAACGTCCCAGGTGTCGGTGGAGGATGAGGTGTAGGGATAAACGGTCTGGCCCTTGATGATGGCGTGAACGGTCACCCGGAAGGTCGCCTTGCTGCTCAGATCCACGCTGTCATAATATCCCGCCGGAGCGTCGGCAAGAGCCACCAGTGACCACGAAACCGTTAGAACAATGGCCACAAGCAGAAGAAAACGGGAGCTGTTCTTCATGATCCACCTGATTGGTTTGAAATGGGAATCCACAAAGCGTACAGGGCTAACCCCGGCAACAATATAATTATAACACAATCCAAATTTGAATCCATCAATATTTAATAAGTCGTTAAAAATCTTAAAGATAGATCAAAGTCGCGCCACCCCCGCCTCTTCCCGGACCAGCTTCGGCGAAAGAGGCCACCCGGGGATCATTTCTGAGTTGAGCGTACAGGTGATCCCGCAGGCGCCCCGTGCCAAAGCCGTGGATCACACTCAACACTTCCAGGCCGGCGGGAATGGCCCGATCGATGAGCCGATCCAGAAGCTGCCAGGCCTCCTCTCCCTGCTGCCCCCGCAAATCGATCTCCGGCGGCACCACCGGAGCCTCGCTCTGCCATGACCAGCTTCCCGACGCCACCGCTCCAGATTCCCGGGCCAAACCATCCTTGCCCTGCGGCGGGGTATCCTCCGTCAGGGGAACCACCGCCTCGAGGCCCAGGGTCAGGCGCAGGTTGTCAGCCAGGGCAACGATCCTGCCGCCGCGAACTTCCACCACCTTGCCGATGAGATTCAGATGGGGAATGCGCACCCGCTGACCCCTGGTGATCACGGGCGTCGAGGGTCGTCCCTCGGCCCCCAGTTGCGCTGTCGAACCCAGGTCGGCAATTCGGTCCCGGGCATTCTTGACCACCGTTTTTTCCGCGCCGCAGGACTTGATTTCCCGGACAGCGTTCTCGATGGCCCGCCGGCCCTCCCGCGACAGCCGTTCACCCTCCTTGCGGGTATGGTCCAGAATCTCTCGCCGTTCCTGGCGGATTCCCTGGAGTCTTTTGTCCAGTTCCTGGTTCAGGTTGCCGAAGCGGTTCCGCTCCAGTTCCAGGTTCCGCCGGGTCTCGGCGAGTTCCCGTGCCCGGCGGTCAAGGTCGGCCAGCAGTCTTTCCACCTGGACCCGTTCCGTGCCGGCCATTTCCCGCGCGCGGTCCAGCAGAGAGGCGGGGAAACCCATGCGGGAGGCAATATCGAAAGCATGGCTGGTGCCCGGGTCCCCCACCCGCAAGGTGAACAGGGGGCGCAGATCCTGCTCGTCGAAATCCATGGCCGCATTGAGCATGTGCCGATGGTCGTGGACCGCGGCCTTGAGCAGTCCATAATGGGTGGAGGCCAGCACGCGGGCGCCCTTGGCCACCAGCCTCTCCAGCACGGCAAACGCCAGGGCCGTGCCTTCCTGGGGATCGGTGCCGCTGCCAATCTCATCGCACAGAACCAGGGTCTTCCCATCGGCCACATCCAGAAAGCGGCGCAGATGCCCCAGGTGGGCCGAGAAGCTGCTCAAGGCCTCGGAAATGGATTGATCGTCACCCAGATCGGCAAGCAGCCGTGTCACCTGGGGCAACACGGTATCGTCCCGCGCCGGCACATCCCACCCGCACCAGGCCAGGGCACAGAAAACCCCCACGGTTTTCAAGGCCACGGATTTGCCGCCGGCATTGGGACCACTGATGACCAGGGCGAGATGATCGGCCGGCAATTCCAGATCCAGCGCCACGACCAGTTCGCGGCCCCGGGCCAGCACCCCGGCACGATCCGGAACCGGCCCCTCCTGCTGCCGCTTCCTGCCCAGAGCCTCGATCAGCAGAGGGTGGCGGCCCCCGCTGATCCGCAATCCGCTCCCGGCATCCAGGCGCGGCCGGCTGCCCCCGATGGCTTCGCTCCATCGCACCGCGGCCTGCACCTCGTCGGCCAGGAGCATCAGTTCCATGCCCGTGCGCAGGCTGGGCGCAGCCAGCTCCACCGCCCGGTTGAGTTCGAGCAGGATCCGCGCTTCCTCCGCGGCCACATCCAGCCTGGCCTCGACCAGGGCATTGGCCTGACTGACCACCTGGGCGGGTTCCACGAAGAGCGTGGCCCCGGTGGAGGAACGGTCGTGAACAATGCCGGGCAGGCGCGCGCTGTCTCCGGACCGCAGAGGTATGCAATACCGGTCGCCACGCAGGGTCACCTCATCGCCCGTGGTCCAGCCGGCGCTGCGGGCCCGGCCCATGGCCGCGGTGACATCCCGGCGCAACGTGTGCTCGGTTTCGGTGACCTGCCGACGCAATTGCCCCAAGCGGGGACTGGCGCCGTCAACGATCCGGCCGTCAGAATCCAGGGCGCGGCGCACCGCCCCGGCAACACCGCTGTGGGCAGGAATGACCACGGCCGCATCGCCCCAGACCGGGCACAGCCCGCGGTTCAGGAGCAGGAAATCGCGGAAGGTATCCAGATCTTCAGCCAGCGCGGCGACCTGCACCAGGTCGAGTCCTTCCAGACGCAAGGGCGCGCTTTGGTGCAGCAAATCCCAGGCAGCCCCCACATTTACCAGCGGCAACCCCGGATCGTTGCCTGCCAGCAAGCGCATCTCATCGCTCAGAATATGGACCTGGTCGGTATAATCCGCCGAGACCAGGGGCAGACGGTCACGAATAGCGGCCCCGGCCCTGTCGTTGCGGCAGAAGGCCGCCACCTGGTCGGTGATCGCAGACCACTCCAGCAACCGGGCACACCGCTGATCCATGAGAGGTCCAGCTTCGGCGCTCCAGGTTTTCAGTTTCTCCAGCAGGGGAATCATGAAAGACTCATCAGGGTGCCGGACTCTTTTTGACCGCTTCCTTGAGCTTATCCCGGGAGTCGTCCAGTTTGTCTGTGACCTTATCCTTGACCGTTTCTGCGGCCCTCTGCTTCGCATCGTCAGCCGCATCCCGCACCTGGTCCATCACCCTGGCCCAGGCCGTGTCGGCCCCCTGGCCCCACAACTTGCGGGCGCCCTGATACAGGTTGGGAGCAGCCCCGTAGATGAACCGGCCGCCGGCCTCCGACTGGTATGCTTCCTGGATATCCCGGCCTCCGGGCGCCTGGCATATCAGCAACACCACGGCGCTGGAGACCAGCACCCCCAGGGCGGCGCCCAGCAGGGCGCCCCCCAGGCGATCCAACCAGCCGAACACCGTCAAGCGGATCAACTTGCTGACCATGACCGCAAGAATGCGGCTGAGAATCAGCCCGACAAAAAAGAGCAGCGCCCAGGTGATCACCAGGGCCGACTCCTCACCGGCGCCCGAACGGGCCATGACCTCTGGTTGAACCGCCGCGGCAAATCGCGCGGTCAGGATCACCGTGGCGATCACCCCGGCGATTTCCACCAGGCGCTTGACGACCCCGTCGCGAAACCCCAGCAGGGCCAACAGCAGGATAAACAGCAAGGGAATCAGCAGTGAAAGCTCCATGATCAACCTCCCAGGACCCCTTTGACCATGGCGCTGACCCGGCCGCCGTCGGCGCGGCCGGCCACCTTGGGCAGCACGAGTTTCATGACCTTGCCCATGTCCCGGGGCGAGTCCGCCCCGCACGCGGCGACCGCCTCGCGAACCAGGGCCTCAAGTTCGTCGGCACCCAATTCGGCGGGCAGATATTCGCCGACGATCGCCAGCTCGGCTTCCGCCGCGGCCAGCAGATCGGCCCGTCCGCCCTCACCGTAACTCTTGATCTGATCCTTGACCTTGCGCGCGTACGATCCCACGATGCGGATCACGTCCTGGTCATCCAGTTCCCGGCGTTCGTCCACTTCCACCTGTTTCAAAGCGGCCTGGATCATGCGCAGCACCCCCAGGCGCGCCTTGTCCTTGGCCTTCATGGCGGTGATGACATCGCTCTTGATCCGGGTGGCGAGCTGACAGGCGGTCATGGCACGATTCCTTTCCCAAAACTGTTCCGATCCCACCATCGGGTTCCCGGCGCTCATGAAATACCGTCTCGCATTCCCTGTCAAGACTCCCCGGTATCACGGAGCAGGGTTTGACGCCGTTGCTGCAGGACGACCAAGGCCGCTGCGGCCGCGGTTTCGGTGCGCAGGACATGCGGGCCCAGGTCAAGGGGACCGGCGCCGGCGGCGGTCAACAGGTCCAGTTCGGTGGACGACCACCCGCCCTCGGGGCCGATGCAAACCATCAATTCCCCCGGTGTGACGCCCCCCAACCGGGTCGCGGTAACCGGAACCGAACCGTGATTTCCCCGCTCCCGCTCAGCCCCGGGTGAGGCCCCGTACCAGACGGGCCCGGCGGTTTGCTGCAGGGTCTCCGCCAGAGTCCTGAATTCGGTGAGCCGGGGCAGCAGACAGCGGCCGCTTTGTTTCAAGGCTGATTTCAATATCGCTTTCCAGCGCTGCTGCTTGCCCCCGCTGGGCTCGATAACCCCGTACTCGGTCTGCAGGGGGATGATGACATGGGCTCCCAGTTCACAGGCCTTCTCCAGCGCCCAGTCGAAACGCTTGCCCTTGACCACGGCCAGCGCCAGCACCAGCTGGGGCGGCCGGCCCTCGGTCCGGTCCTGGTGACGGGAAATGATCTCCACCGCGGGTGGTGCACCCCGCTCGGACACGAGCCGGCCGGCGTAGCGAAAACCCCGGCCGTCGGTCAATTCCAGGATCTGGTCGGCCTCGGTCCGCAGCACGGTCTTGATGTGCCTGGATTCATCGGGGTCCAGAGTCAGGGCATCCCCCACGACCGCAGGATCCGGGCCGGGTAACGTTAACAGGAACTGTCTCATGTCCCCGTCAGTCGTAGAGGTGGGTTCCGGGTTCGGGAATCAGGGATTTCACTTCCTCCCGGATTTCTTCCAGGGCCAGCTTGAGTTTCTTGTCGAGTACCTTGGGCGTCCAGGCCAAAACGCGCACCAACTGATCCCCTGATCCCGGCCGATTGACATGGGGCATGCCCTTGCCCCGCATGCGAAAGACCTTGTGGCTCTGTGTACCGGCGGGAATTTTCAGGGATACAATTCCCTCCAGGGTCGGCACCTGGACCTTGGTGCCGAGCATAAGATCAACCGGGGAAACCGGGACATCGATCAGCAGGTCGTCCCCGTGCCGCTCGAACAATTCGTCGTCGGCCACATCGAACACGACGCGCAGGTTGCCGGCCGGAGAACCCAGCTCGCCCACGTCACCTTTGCCCTGCAATTCCATGTAGTTGCCGGTACTGACGCCGGCGGGAACCTTGATGCTGAGAGTCTCCTCCCCGCGCACCGTCCCGGTGCCCCGGCACGAGGAACAGGGGTCCGTTACCAGGTTGCCCCGTCCCTGGCAGCGCGGGCACACACCCTCGGTCACCATTTGCCCCAGCAGCGATTGCCTGACCTGTCGCACCCTGCCATGGCCCCGACACTGGGGGCATGTCTGCGCCGTGCTGCCCTTGGCCGACCCGGACCCCTGGCAATCCGTGCATGACACCTGCTTGTTGACTTTCACGGTTTTCTGGGCGCCGTGGGCAGCCTCGCGCAGGGTGACCTTCAGATTCAACTGCAGATCGCGTCCGTGGCGCCGGCTCCCGGATCCGCCATGGCCGCCAAAGATGTCCCCGAAGCCGCCACCCATTCCGAAATTGCGCAGAAAAGATTCCAGGGCATCATTCAGATCAATATCGACGCCCTGGAAACCACTCCCGCCACCGCCGAAGGCCCCTGCGGCCGCATGTCCGAAACGGTCATACTGGGCCCTTTTCTGGGTGTCCTTGAGAACCTCATAGGCTTCAGTGGCCTCGCGGAACTTCTCGGGAGCCGTGGGGTCGTCCGGGTTCTTGTCCGGGTGAAATTGGATGGCTTTCTTGCGGTAGGCCCGCTTGATCTCGCCGGCCTCCGCATCCTTGGCCACACCCAGAATATCGTAATAATCGCGTTTGCTACTCATAGTGCTCTCATCAGGCTGAAATGATGACACGGGCCGGACGCAAAACCTGGTCCTGGAACATGAAGCCATTCTGGGTGACTTCAATGACCAGGCCGGGCTCGACACCTTCACGGGGAAGCTGGCCTACCGCTTCGTGGAATGCGGGGTCGAATTCCTTATCCAAGGCTTCCATGGGAACCGCGCCGAGGTCTTTCAGGACACCCTGGAAATTCTGGAAAATCAGATCCACACCCACCAGAAATTTCTCATAGTCTTCATGGTCCTTGTTCCCGTGCAAAGATTCCAGGGCCCTTTTAAAGTTGTCCATGGCACCCAGAATCGGACGCAGGACATCGGCCTGGGCCAAACGTCTCGAATCGATCAGTTCGCGCCGCGTCCGTTTGCGCAGATTGTCCAGTTCAGCGACCAGGCGCAGCCACTTTTCCTGGAAGGCGTCCCGCTCCTGGCGCATGAGCTCAAGGGGATCGGGAACATCGGGGGACTCGGCCTCGGGTTCAGCAGAGGTCTGGTCCGCCTCGGCTTCCGACTGCTCGGCTTCCGACAGCTCGGCAGCCGCCGCCTCTTCCATCTCTCTTGGTTCCTGCTTTTTCCGCCGGGACGACTTGGACATTATATTCCACCTCTTGGAAATTTCGTGATTCAGGTCGAGCCGATGCTGTCAATTGGCCGCGGCAGGGGGATGGTCGCCACGGAAGCGCCGCAGGATTTCCATCCCCTGAAAAGCCCGCTGGTAAGGCAGCCGGCGTGGCCCGAGCACGGCCAACAAACCGCGCCCGCTTTCCAGTTTGATTTCGGCGGTGACCACCGAAAATTCCCGGAGACCCCCCAGAGGATTTTCGGAACCGATCCACACCCCGAACGTCTCACGGTCCCCGTGGTACATCCGGCTAAGCACCGTGCGGATTTCCCGGGGAGATTCCAGGAACCTGATCAACGCCTTGAGAGGCGCCGTATCCTGGAATTCCGGCTCATCGAGCATTCGTGCGACCCCGTCCATTTCCACCTGGGTTTCATCGAGATCGCCCAGCATGCGCATACCCTCACGCGCCAGGGCGGCGCCGCAGCAGGAAAGCGGTGTCGGCAACAGATTCACCGCTACGGCCTCTTCGCGGCGAATTTCACCCAGGGGACGACCCGCCAGGCGTTCACTCAGCAGCACCGCAGCTTCACTGATCACCTGGGGAGGATACTCACCATCCAGATCCACCAGCCGTGTCTGCACCTGGCCGTTATCCAGGATCAGGACCATCATGACTTTGCGCGCGGAACGCGGATACGACTCCAGCCGCACCACCGAGACCAAGTCCAGGGATGGCCCGACCACAATGCTGATGTTCCTGGTCAGCAGGCTCAAAAGGTGAGCCAGATCCTTGATCTGCCCCTGGCCTCCGGGAGCCGGGGCGGCCTGACGGGCGGCGAGCAGCATGCCGGCCGGCAAATCAAAGCGGCGTAGTGACCAGGCCGTTCTGAGCCGGTCCACATGAATGCGATATCCGGCGTCCGTTGGCAACCGCCCAGCCGAGGTGTGGGGCTGAACCAGATACCCCGCCTGCTCCAGCCTTTTCATCACGGCCCGGATGGTGGCCGAACAAGGGGCGGAAGACAAATAGCGTTCCACAAGGCCCGAACTCACGGGACGACCGGTTTCCGAATGCAGGCGCACCACGGCGTCGAGGATCTCATAGGACCTCGAATCCAGGCTCACACTGATACGACCGATCCCGCCTGACAACGTAACAACCTCCAGAATGTCGTCCAAGGTAATCAAGGGCGTTTCCGAGTGTCAACCACCCCGATCATGGTCGAGTAGGCCGGCCAGGTATTCCTCGATGGTGTCGATACGCAGAAATCCGCGTCCCGACAGCACCAGCCGGCCTTCCTCAAGGCTCCACAACCCCTCGCGCTGACCCGGCGCGGGATCAAATCCCCTCGGCAGCCACGGCGACGGCACCCCCTGAACGGTGCGCAGCGCCAAAATGACCCGCTCCAGCCGGCGCGCCCGCAAATCCAGGGGATCCCGATCCGCCACCGGCAGCCGCCCCCGTGCGATGGCTTGCAGCCAGGGGTCAACACCGGCGGCATTCGCATAGCGCCGGTTGCCATAAAAGCCATGGGCACCCGGCCCCAGTCCCAGGTAGGGTGTCCGCCGCCAGTAGTTGCGGTTGTGGCGGGATTCCGCGCCCGGCCGGGAAAAATTGGCCACCTCGTACTGAACGATCCCCATCTTCTCAAGATGTTCACTCACAACAAGATACATGGCTTCCTGCTCGCTGTCGGGCGGCAGGACCACCTGTCCCAGCGCCACCGCCTGATGCATCCCGGTCCCCGGATGGATCTCCAGAAGATACACTGAGAAATGCTCCACCCCCAGGTCAACGGCCATGGTCAGATCCGCCAGCATGGACTCCTGCCGAACTCCGGGACCCAGGATCCAATCGGCCGCCACGCGCTCGAATTTCGCACAGGACACCTCGAGCGCACGCCGCGCCGTGGCCGCGTCACACGAGCGGCCCAGCAGTTTCAGGACCTCGTCGTCGAGGCTCTGAATGCCCACCGAAATCCGGTTGATGCCCAGTTCCAGCCAACGGTCGGCCAAGTCCGCCGTCAGGGATTCGGGGTTGGCCTCGGCCGTGATCTCGATGTCGTCCGTCTGCGGCAAAGTCGCCACCGTTCCCGCCACAAGTCTGGCCATCAATTCCGGTTCGAGCACCGAGGGTGTCCCGCCGCCGAGGTAGCAGGTGGCCAAACGGCGCCGGGGTTGCTGCAAGGAGGGACAGACACGCCGCCGCAGTTCAAGCTCCCTGATCACGGCCGTGGTGAAGCGACGGCGCAGGGAAAGGTCGTGATGATCGGTCCGGGCAAAATGGCAGTAGGAACAGAGGGAACGGCAGAACGGCACATGAATATAAAGACCCGCTGTGCGTTCGTCTGGCACAGCGGGTCGCAAGGAGGATGGGGTTTTCAACGGATGAGATCCCCGATACGGTCAAGCCGCGGCAGGTGCCGCTCCTTGTCCCATGACCAGTACAAAAAGATGGCCTTGCCCTTGATCAGGTTCACATCCAGGGCGCCCCAATAGCGGCTGTCCAGACTGTTGTAGCGATTGTCCCCCATCATGAAAATATGCCCCGCGGGAACGACATACGGTTTTTGCATGCCTTCCCAGGGCCACTGGTGATTGCGGGGGTTGCTCAGATACGCAGCCTGGTCGTGCTTGGTGTGCGGCTTGGGGCAATTGTCGCCGTCCCGCCAGTCCGGAATACAGGAATGATCCCCGTTGCGATCGGCGAAGTTGGATTCGTAGATCTTGCCGTTTACGTACACGATTCCATCCCGCACCGCCACGGTATCCCCGGCGACGGCCACGCAGCGCTTGATGTAGTCGAGCGTCCGGTCGCGAGGATATTCAAAGACGATGATGTCCCCCTGGCGCGGCTTGCGGAGGGCGGGAAACTTCAACACGGGCAAATCGTCAATGAGGGTCAACTTCCCGATGCGGATCCGGTCGGGAGTCTTGGCGCCGTAGAGGAACTTGTTGACGAACAGGAAGTCCCCGATCTGCATCGTTTCCAGCATGGAGCCGGTGGGAATCCGGAAGGCCTGGAAAAAGAATTGACGCAGGACCAGGGCGATCAGCAGGGCGACTCCGATGGCCTTGGCATACTCGGCGAAAATGTTCCCCTTGCGCTGCGGAGGGTTGGCCTTGCCGGTGAGAGCCTGATCGTCCGCCTTGTCCTGATGCTTGCGTTTCTTGCCCATCATCACTCCCTGGAGTCCGGAATCCCGATCCTACCGTTCAACCTTCAATACCGCCAGGAAGGCTTCCTGGGGAATCTCCACCGAGCCCACCTGCTTCATGCGTTTCTTGCCCTCTTTTTGTTTCTCCAGCAGCTTCCGCTTGCGGGTGATGTCGCCGCCGTAGCACTTGGCCGTCACGTTCTTGCGGTAGGGCTTGACCGTCGTGCGCGCCAGCACACGGGTGCCGACCGCAGCCTGGATCGCCACCACGTACATCTGCCGGGGAATCAATTCCTTGAGCTTCTGGCAAAGCTTCAGCCCCCAGGTGTAGGCATTGTCCCGGTGGACGATGCAGGTAAAGGCATCCACCATATCCCCGTTGATCAGGATGTCCAGCCGGACCAGGTCATCCACCTGGTACCGGTCGTATTCGTAATCCAGGGACGCGTAACCCTTGGTGACGGACTTCAGCTTGTCGTAATAATCGACCACCAATTCGCTCAGGGGAATGTCGAACTCGATGTTCATCCGTTCGATGTCCAGGTACTCCATCTTGCGCTGCACCCCGCGGCGTTCCAGGGAAATCTGGATCACGGGGCCCACGAATTCCTTGGGGGTGATGACCGCCGCCCGCACGATGGGTTCGCGGATCTCCTGGATCTCGCGCACATCCGGCAACATGGCCGGATTCTCGACCAGCTTGGTCACCCCGTCCTTGAGCAACAACTCGTATTCCACGTTGGGCAGGGTTGCAATGAGGTTCAGGTTGTATTCCCGCTCCAGACGTTCCTGGATGATTTCCATATGGAGCAGACCCAGAAAACCGCAACGGAATCCGAAGCCCAGCGCCGCGCTGGTCTCTTTCTCCCAGGTCAAGGCGGCATCGTTGAGTTGCAGTTTCTGCAAAGCTTCAAGCAGCTCATCGTACTGGTCGTTGTCCACCGGATACAGGCCCGAAAACACCATGGGTTTGACCACCGTGTAGCCCGGCAGGCGCTCCGTGCAGGGCCGGTCCACCAGGGTCACCGTATCGCCGACCCGCACATGGCGCACATCCTTGGCCCCGGTCGCGATATAGCCCACCTCACCGGCCGAGAGTGATTTCTCGGGCATGCGTCCCAGCCGGAACCAACCGATCTCGCCCACTTCGAACTGCTGGTCGTGGCCGAACAGCTTGATGCGATCGCCTTTATTGATGGTGCCCTGGAACATGCGGATGTAGGCCACGGCCCCCACGTAAGGATCGAAAATGGAATCGAAAATCAGACCTTGGGGCACCGCGGCAGGGTCGCCCTGAGGTGCCGGTACCCGGGCCACGATTGCCTCCAGCAGGGCAGGCACCCCCTCGCCCGTCTTGGCGCTGACCATGAGAATCTCGTCGGGATAGCAACCGATCAGGTCCATGAACTGCTCCGCCACGAAATCGGGCCGGGCCGCGGGCAGATCGATCTTGTTGATCACCGGGATGATGGCCAGGTCGTGCTCGAGGGCCAGGTAGAGGTTGTTGATGGTCTGGGCCTGCACGCCCTGGACGGCGTCCACCACCAGCAGGGCCCCTTCGCAGGCGGCCAGGCTGCGGCTCACCTCGTAGTGGAAATCCACGTGGCCCGGGGTATCGATGAGATTGAGCATGTGATGTTGGCCGTCGGCAGCGTCGTACAGCATGCGAATGGGGTGGCTCTTGATGGTGATGCCCCGCTCGCGCTCCAGATCCATGGAATCAAGCACCTGTTCCTGCAGATCCTTGCCGGCGACGGTTCCCGTCACCTCAAGGAGACGATCGGCAAGCGTGCTTTTGCCGTGGTCGATATGCGCAATGATGCAGAAATTTCGCATCTGCTGCAGGTTCATGGTCATGTTGGCGGGTCATCTCCCGGGAGGCGAAAAAAGGTCGGAATTATCCCGACCTGAAAGATAGGGTTCAGAAGGTCTTTCGCCACTGGAAAAGCGTGACCTGGGGCCCAGAGCCGCTGCCGGGCAGGTTTCCGCCCGGGGGGTCGAAGACATCCTGCCAATGGTCGGGCACCGGCAGGGGATCCCGGTCGAAATTGAACAGGTGGGCGCCCACGTAGGCGTCCAGGGCCAGAATCAGCAGGGAGCCCCCGGACCACCAGACGAAATCACGCATCTGCTTCCAGTCTTCATCCGCCACGGCCTTGTAGAAGACGTCGTTGGGCGTGCCTTCGACGAAGTTGTCGGCAAAACGCTTGCTGCGGCGCGCACGCTGGTCGCGGGCGATCAGATTGGTCCAGAAGTACATCTCGGCGCCGAAGGCAAGGGCCGCACGCCAGCTGTTGCGCGTGTAGAGCTGGCCCCAGCCCGGGAAAACCGGACTCATGAGCACGGCGGCGGTAGGGCTGACTCCCGTGTTCCAGATGTCGGCCGAATCGGGTCGCGCCGCGCTTTCCGGGGTCGCGGCCGGACATAGGCTGCCCCACAGCAGAACCGCGGCCAGGATTCCTGTGGGAACACGCTTCATGACCATCCCAGTGCCCGGGCCGTCAAGCCGGCCGGCAGAAAAGAAGTTTCTCAGCCTGGATCCAGATACGATGCATCCCCGGCGCCAGGATTCCCGGTTCCCCGTCACGATGATAGGCCACGGGCTGATCGCTCACAAAACGCATATCGCTGGCCCGCAACACCGAAACAGCCGGATGGTGGATGATCCTGCCCTTGGCGGCGCTCGGCAGCATGCCCAAACCCGTCAGCCAGCCGGTTTTCCTGAACAGGCAAATGTCCAGCAGCCTGTCGTCAAACACCGCATCGGGTGCGAACCGGAACCCTCCGCCCGTCAAGGGACCGTTACAGATTTCAACCAGCATGAAAATATCATCGATCACGGCCTCATCACTGCCCGGAGAAAGCCACCGCAGCCTTTGGCCTCGAAAACGCATCACGTGATAGACCCCGGCCACCAGATAGCGATGACGGCCAAGCCAACGCCAAAGTCGGCTGGCAGTGTCGGAGACCAGCCCACTGCCCAGCAATCCCACGCTGTTGAAAAACATGGCATCGTCCAGGGCACCGACATCAAGCTCCCGGGTCACACCCGCGAAAATACTGGCCAACCCCAGGTCGAGGTCCGTAACTCCGTTGGCCACGGCGAAATCGTTCCCACTCCCGGTAGGCAACACAGCCATGGGGCAACCGGTTCCCACCAATCCCGAGGCGACTTCCATGACCGTGCCGTCACCGCCGACGGCCACCACCAGATCGGCGCGGCCGGCGGCCTGGCGCGCAAGCTCGGTGGCGTGCCCGGAGGCGTTCGTTAAATGCAGGGAGACCTCTGCGCCCCTGGATTCCAGCAGATCCTGGGCCTGTCGGCCGGAAAGGCGACCGCGCGGAGGACCAGCCACGGGATTGACGATGACCGCAACTTGCATGAGACGGTTACCCCGAAACTGTGTCGAAGAAAAGTGGCGGGAATGTGTGGGAATCGAACCCACCTCGGACGGTATGACGCGCCCGACAAAAGGATTTGAAGTCCCCGGCCGTCACCAGACAACACTCATTCCCGCAAACGGATTACCGGATGATATTCGCGTCAGGAACCATACGCAATCATCTCGATTTCCACCAGCACATCTTTGGGCAGGCGCGAAACCTCCACCACGCTGCGCGCGGGAGGTTCGGCGCTGAAGAATTCCTGGTACACAGCGTTGATGTTGCCGAACTGCGCCATGTCACGGATGAAGATGGTGGCCTTCACCACATCACCCAGGGTCAAGCCACCGGCCTCGACCACAGCCTTGGCATTGAGCAACGCCTGGCGCGTCTGTTCGGCCGCCGTAACCCCCACGATTTCCATGGTTACGGGGTCGAGAGCTATCTGACCGGCGGTAAAGAGAAATCCTCCCGCCGCGTTGGCCTGACTGTAGGGACCGATGGCGGCCGGGGCGTTTTCGGTGTGGACGATCTTGCGCGTCATGATTTTCAGCTCCCGTTCGGGGTTGGTGTTTCCGAAAACCTATACCCCGGGCCCGCCCTCTCCAAGTCCCTTTCTCCCGTCTGCTGGACAACTCCGTCAATTTCCCCTATCATAACGGCATATTGATGACTTATGTTCAAAGGGGGCTCGCCATGACTTCCCGAATCGCCTTGGTACTAGCGTTTCTCATGGCGGCCTTTCCCGCCTCGGGCCAGGACACCGTCAACGATGGGATCATGCTGTTAACCTCTGATTATACTCAATGCACCGCAGCCTTTGCCTTTGAACATGTCACTATCCAGGTCCTGCTGGCCTGCCCGTCCTACCCGTTCATCAAGGGGTTCGAATTCGGCCTGGACATCGACAACCAGGTCAATAGTCAACTGACCGCCACACTGGCCGAACCCGGCGTTGTGACCGACCTCGAGGATCCGGGTCCCGGTGCCTTCAATATGATCGCACATTTCGATGAACCCATGCCCGCGGCCGACGAGATGCTCCTGGCCAACATTGACGTCTTCTTTGGGGATATTAATCCTTTGTACTTCCATTTGCGGAACTCGGTGCCTTCCAGCCTCGGCGACGGACTGCCGGCGTATTACGCCGATCCGGGCCCGGTTACCATGCCCCTGGAGCCGTTGATCAACTGTAATGGCTGGAATTTCGCCATCAATCCATTTGACGACTGCTGTATCACCCTGGCCAAAGCCGCCGGCTCATTCTGTGGTCCCCTGGCCGATGAAAACCTGTCCTGGGGCGCCGTCAAGAGTCTCTACCGCTGACAAAAACAGCCGCGAACCCTGGCCTCGCCATGACCGTGGAGTAGGCCGAGCACCTTTGCCCTGCAGAGCGTCGTGGAGG
>CAZJGK010000050.1:0-23906 GCA_964545545.1 uncultured Fibrobacteraceae bacterium
GTTTGTCCTCGGTATTGAAGTAGCGCCAGACGATATCAAATTCCAGCTGCAGCTTTTTGGTGATCTCGTACTCGGTCCCCAGGCCGGCACTGACGGCGAGATTCGTGCCCTCTAGGGGATCGAGACCCAGCTTCAGGATATCCGAGCCCCGCCCATCCTTGTTCAATTCCCAGGTGACCTGTCCGGCGGCCGCGGTCAGGTAGGGGTTGAATTTGCTGGTCTTCAGGATCTTGTTGCCCAGAAAACCCGTCACGCCGATTTCCCAACCGTCCAGTTTGAGGTACGAGGCGCTGGAAATACCCAGCGCGGGCCATTGGGAGATCCGGTCGGGACTATCGGTGAAATTCTGCCCGCCATGATAGAAGCGGCCGAAGAGACAAAAGCCGTCCTTGAGGAATAGCTTGGCGGCGCCGTCGTAATTCATGGCGCTGCTGGTCGAAGCGTTGATGTTGTAGACCTCGTCCTTGACCACATGCAGGGAAGCCCACTGGGAAAGGCGGCCGTTGAGGCCGAAGTGGTAGTCATGCCGGATGCGTACCGGTTCCTTGGGCTCTTCCATGACCTTGACGGCGATGTCGCCGCCGGCGGTCCGCTTGAATTTTAAAAAACGGCTGGATCCGCGCACGTTGAAGGTTCCGGACAAGCGATCGTGCTCCGGATCGTAGAGACCGGCAAAGGTCGCGGGATAGGGCACACCCTTGGGCTGGAACTTGAAGCTCAGGCTGTTGCCTTGAACCTTGACGTCGGTCAGGGTCACATCCCCAATGGATTTATCGGTCAGGGTGGCCTTCCAATCACCGGCGTCATTGGCCAGGGCGAGCTTGATTTCCGCTTCCTTCTTGTCGGGAGTCTTGACCTTGGCGAGCCACTCTCCTGCAAGATCGGTGGCGCGGCTTGCCACGGGGGTGCAAAGCATGACAGCCAGCATGGCCAGCAGAATGACAGGTCCAATCCCGCGGCGAGGTTCCTGCGACATTAAATTTCTCCTCATGAATCTCGGCTCCTGATCGGCAAAAGTGGGATAATGGGAAGAATATACAGTTTACCCCGGGGCTTGTCCAATATCTGATGGGGGTTGGGCCCGACCTGGAAAAAAAACACAACATTCTTGCAATTACTTACCAGGATTATGTATAATGACGTACGGGTGAAGTCCACGCGTGTGGATGGAACCATTAATTTTCGATGCGGGTTTCCTCAGGGGCTTGGCTAGTCGCTGCAGGAGAAATCGAAGTCGTTTCAAAGGCCCCAGGGGAAATGAGTCGCCCCTTGTAAGCTAGAGAGACACTTCGCCCGCATCGATAATTTTTATCTAAATGGTGTATTTTGATGACATAACATCAAAATATCGCCTCAATGTCTGGAGGGAGCCCGCGTTGGATCGACCAAGTCTGGATTTCCTGTTCGCCCTGCCCAAAACCGATCTGCACGTCCATCTTGACGGGTCCCTGCGCCCAGGCACGGTCCGTGAACTGGCGGCGAGGCACCAACTGGGCTACGATTTCAAAACTGATGAGGATGTGCGCGCGGTTTGCCAGGTTCCGGATGATTGCCAGAGCCTGGTAGAATACCTGAGGGTGTTCGACATCACCCTGAAGCTGATGCAGGAAAAGGATGAATTGACGCGGATTGCCTACGAATTGGCCGTTGACGCCCACCGGGAAAACGTGCGCTACATGGAGGTCAGGTATTCTCCTCTGCTGCACACGAAGAAGGGGCTGCTTTACGATGAGATCGTGGCAGCCGTGCAGGCGGGGCTGGAGCGGGCCCGGCGGCAGTACGGGATTTTGTGCGGGCAGATCCTCTGCGGAATTCGCCATATCTCCCCTCAATCCAGTTTCGAACTGGCGGAATTGGCCGTGCGCTGGAAGGGCCGGGGCGTCGTCGGCTTCGACCTGGCAGGCGCGGAAAAGGACTATCCGGCCAAGGACCACCTCGAGGCCTTTCACCACTGCCTGAACAACAACGTGAACATAACCATCCACGCCGGTGAGGCTTTCGGCGCCCCCAGCATTCACCAGGCCCTGCATTATTGCCGGGCCCATCGCATCGGCCACGGCACCCACCTGAACGAGGATCCCGACCTCATGCAGTGGGTGAACGACCACCGGATTCCCGTGGAGATCTGCCTGGCGAGCAATCTGCAGACCAAAGCCATCCCCGATTTCCAGAGCCATCCCATTCGCCGTTTCATGGAAGAGGGCCTGCGGGTGACCCTGAACACCGACAACCGCCTGGTGTCCGGCACAACCGTGACCAACGAATACCGCCTGGCCGTGGAAAATTACGATCTGAACGAGGACGAAGTGCTCGGGCTGGTCATCAATGGCTTCAAGTCGGTCTTCTTGCCCCTGCGGGACAAGGTTCAGCTGGTTAACCGGGTGCTCAGGGAGTTCGCGGCTCTGGGTGTGGATTTTTCCGGGGAGATTTCCCGGCGGCGCAGGATCTACGTCTAGGACGGGTTGTTCACACCAGCCAGGCGATGACCAGACCGGCATCCACCAGGGCCCACAGGGCCAGTCCCCGGTACATGGATTTCTCCCACCCGCGTTGATCCCGGTTTTCCCAGGTGGCGCGCAGCCAGACCAGGTGTCCCATCCATAATACCAGGGGCAAGGCGGCAGCCACGGTGAGGGTGGTCCGGCCGTCCCGGATCAATCCCCACAGCAAAGCCGCCGCCGCCGGCAAACCCAGGCCGAGGGCCAGATCAAGGGATCGCCGCACGCCCAGGGCGGTGGCCAGGGTGCGATCTCCCCGGTTGGTGTCTTCTTCGTGTTGATAGATCTGGGTCAAGGGATAGAAGGAGCCGAACAGCAGACCGAAGCCGACGGCGATCAAGGTAAGGGATCGATGGGGGGCGGACGTGAAGGCCGTCGCGGCCAAACCGGCCAGGATTCCGGCGGCCGTGGTCCCTGCGCCATACCCCAGGATGTTGACGACCAAATCCAGGCCTGGCCGTGATTTCCAGCGCGCCTGGGGGTGGGAATAAAGCCAGGACAGGACGGCGCAGCCCAGGGTCAAGGCGCCGAACCAAGGTGAGACCAGCGATGCGCCCAGGATCGCGCCGGCCAGCATCATGCCCACGGCCGCGGCCGCCAACCAGGGGGGAGGCTCGGGAGGATGGGCAAGGTAGGCCACCGGCCCGGTGTCCCGGTCATAGGAGCTGTTCAGGGCCAGGGTGCCCCCGTTGAGCAGCACGACCCAGCACAGCCACGCCACTGCCAGGACCATGGCGCGTCCGGGGATTGCGCCCCCAGGTCCCAGAACCAGGATCATGCCCACAACCAGTTGACCCGAAAGAATGGGCCACTGGGTGGGGCGCATCAGTTGCCAGGCAGACCTGAGTTCCTGCGCCGGGATCATGAAAGCTGCGTCGCCCGGATGGAACCGGGGGATGTCTCCGGAGCCGAGGCCCGCAACTGCTCCAGGATCCAGTCCAGGTCGATCTGGGCATCCCGGCATGGCTGGTGCATGCCGGACAGGGGCGTCAAGAGGGCGGGAAATTCCGGAGTCATGCGCAGGGCCTTGATCATCCGGTCTCCGCAGGCCGAGGCAATGATCAAATCGGGCTTTTCAGAGCGGGCCATGGCGAAGGCGATATGACTGCGGAAGGCCACCACGGCCTTGACCCCGTGATCCAGACACAGGTGAGCCACGTTTCCCAGGGCGCACTCTCCGCAATCCAGACACTGGTCCAGCGATTCCTGCACCGGAGCCCGGCAGCCGGTTTTCTTGACGCAGCGAGGCATGATCAGCAGCAAGGTGCGCGGGGGGTTCCCCTGCAGGAAGGTTTGGACCCGCCGGTTCTGGTCGGCGATCAGACCGTCGATGAAACGGTTTTCCGCGGCCGGCCAGGGGTGCAGCAGCCACCGCAACACCTTGACCAGGCCGACAAAACCGCGTCGTTGCCAGGGGGATTTGAAGGTGGCGCGGGACCGGTTTTCAGCCATGTCGCTCCTCATGGCCGGTTCCTGTCCTGCCACTGGTTGCGGGCGGCGAAGGCGATGAGGCCGAAACTCACGGCCACGTTCAGGGATTTCTTGCCGCCCGCCATGGGGATTTCAATGACCTGGTCCGCCAGGGCAATGACCTCCGGACTTACCCCTTTGACCTCATGGCCCACCACGAAGCAGCACGGATACACAAAGGAATATTGCCGCCAATCGCAAGCGGTCGGGGTTTGTTCCAGCACGATGAGGGTCTGGCCGGCCGCCTTGATCCCGCGGGCGGCGGCGACCGGATCACGGTGGTAGTCCCAGGGAACGGTTTCGGTGGCGCCGAGGGCGGTTTTTTCCAGATCGGGCCGCGGGGGAGTGCAGGTCATCCCCGTCAGATAGAGCCCGGCCAGTCCGGCGGCGTCCGCGGAGCGGAACATGGAACCCACATTCCAGGCGCTGCGAATGTTGTCCAACATAGCGTAAGTCGGCATTCCGCCTGCCGGTATGGGATCGGTACGTCCGGATAACCGGGTCGATTTTTCACGGTCTGCACTCATGAGGATGTATTCTGGTCCCAAAATTCGCGCAACGCAACCCAGATCCCGGTAAATCCCGTGCCAATCGGGACGATACAAGAAAAAACCCGCCGTTATGGGGCCGCAATGAATGGATCATTTCTTAATGAAGCGCCAGACCGTTACCTTGTGCATCATCGCCCGCGACGAGGAAGCCACCATCGGCACCACCATCAAATCGGTCCTGGCCCTGGTGGACGAGGTAATCGTCGCCGATACCGGTTCCCGGGACAGCACCGCGATCATTGCCGAAGGGTATGGCGCCAGGGTGGTGGAAGCGCCCTGGGAAGATGATTTTGCCGCCGCCAGGAATCGTACCCTGGAAATGGCCAGCGGGGATTGGATTTTGGTCCTGGATGCCGACGAATTCATGCAGTCCATCCGGCCGGTGGATTTTCAGCGCCTGCTGCATGACCCCGCGGTCGCCGCTTACCGGGTGGATGTCACCGACGGAGCCGGCGCGCCGTATCAGGATCCGGGCAACCGTCTGCGTCTGTTCCGCAATCACCCCCTCCTGCGGTTCAACTATCCGGTGCAGGACACCCTGGAGGCGGGGGTGCGGGCGTATTGCCGCGCCACCGGAAGCCTCGTCGAGGAATCTCCCCTGGTGGTCGTCAACGAGGGCCAGACACCGGCCCGTTTGCTTGCCTGCCGGGAGCGCGACCAGCGCATCCTGCGCCTCATCAGGGAAGCGGATCCCCAGGAGCCGTACTTCGCCTACCTTGCGGGGTGCCGCAACCTGTGCCTGCTGGACGATGATGTCCTGCCGACCGGGGGCATGGCCACGTCCCTGGAAAGCCTTGCCCAGGGGTGGCGCCTGATGGATCCCGGGCCGGACCGCACGGAAGATCCGCCGACCTGGTTTCCCGATCTTGGTTGCAAGCTGATCAGCGGCAACCTCGCCCTGGGGCGCACGGACATCGCCCGGGAAATAAGCGCCGACGTGCTGGGGCTGTATCCCCATGATCCCCACGTCATCCTGCAGGCTGTGGCTGCGGACCTGGAGCGCCTGAAAAGGATTCCCAGCGCGGCCGGCAGCATGGAGTTCCAGCAAACAGACGCCCGCATCCGTTCGAGGCTGGACATGATCACCTCCCTGGATGAGCAACAGTCCGCCGCGGGTGTGGACAGCCGGCGTCTTTCCCTATATCCTCTCCGCTATCGAGGTGAGCTCGCTCTCCTGGAAGGTCGGGTCAGTGAGGCCGTGGAGATGTTTGAAGGCGCCCTGGACCTTGATCCGGAGTATTCGTTCGCCTGGCTGGGCATGGCCGAGTGCTGCCTCTTTGCCGGGGATCGCAAGCGTGCCTTGAAACACTTTCTGCGCACGGTGGCTGCCTGCCCCGCCAACTATCGGGCTTGGCTGGGGGGGTGCCGGCTCATGGGGGAAATGGATTGTCCAGGCAACGCCAAAACCTGGTGGAATCGCTTCTGTCTGCAGTTCCCCGAGCATCCGGCTGCCGGCGGAAGGATCCCGATGGATGATCTCCGCTGCACTTCCTGTTGACCCTGCTGGCCAGTTGCTTGTTTCCGGACCAGAGAAGGAGAAATGACCATGAAAGGTTCGAAAGTCGTTCTGGTGGTTGGAACCGGAACCATCGGGGAACCTCTGATCGGATTACTCTGTAATTTCAAGTCGCAGCTCGGGATCGACGAGGTCCTGTTCCACAAGCGCACGCCCTTGCTGACGGACCGCAGCAAGGTCGTCGACCTGCTCGGCCGAGGGGCCCGCCTGGTCACGGACAAGGACCGCGTGGGCGGGTTTGAGGACATGGGGATCAAGGTGGACATGACCACCGCGGATGCCTTCGAGGCGGCCCGGGTGGTGGTGGACTGCACCCCTTCGGGCAACGCCATGAAAGAGAAATGGTACCGCAATTACGAGAGCAACACCGATCTGTTCATCGCCCAGGGCAGTGAGTTCGGCTTCGGCGTCCCCTACGCCAGGGGGATCAACGACGAGGTGCTCACCGGCGGCAAGGAACAGTACCTGCAGGTGGTCAGCTGCAACACCCATAACCTCTCGGTGTTGCTCAACCTCTTCGGACTCGGTGACGAAGGCCCGGACAACCTGGTGGAAGGGCGCTTCGTCTGCATGCGCCGGTCGAACGACATCAGCCAGGACGACAAGTTCATGCCCAGCCCCCAGGTGGGCGGTCACAAGGACGGGCGGTTCGGCACCCATCACGCGCGGGATGCCTGGCATCTGTTTCAGACCAAGGGCAAGCAGTACGATCTGAACCTGTTCAGCTCGGCGCTTAAGATCAACACCCAGCTGATGCACATCATCCACTACAACATGAAGATCAAGAAACCGGTCACCAAGGAGGAGCTGGTCCAGAGGGTCGTGGATAATGACCGGGTGGCCATCACGCACAAGACCACGGCCAACAGCGTGTTTTCCTTCGGCCGTGATCACGGGTTCTGCGGGCGGATCCTCAACCAGTCGGTCATCCCCACGGACACCCTGCACATCAGTGAGGACGGACGCAGCGTCAGCGGTTTCTGCTTCACCCCTCAGGATGGCAACAGCCTGCTCAGTTCCGTGGCGGCCACCGTCTGGGGGTTGTACCCCGAAACCTACGACAAGATCGTGCAGTGCCTGCGCCCCTACTTCTTCCAGGAAGTCTGAGCGCCGTCCCCGCTCAGGACTTGTCCGACATTGCCTCGATACGGGTCGCCAGTTCGGCGGCCCGTTTGCGTCCGTAGAAATCGGCGTCGGCCACGGCCAAACTATTTTGCAGCTGGCCGAGAACCTGTTCGGCACCCTCCCGGTCGCCCAGGTCGATGCGGCACCGCGTGGCCAGGATAAGGCTGTTGATCAGGCGCGGGTTGAGATCCAGCAGGGGTTTCAGCTCATCCAGGGCCGCCGCCGGCTTGCCATCGTCGCGCAGAGCCTGCGCCAGACGGAAACGATAGAACTGCTGGAAGCGAAACGGCAGGTAGTCCCTGACGAGGTCCAGGGAGGCTGTCCACTTTGCCACCCTCGTCTGTGGCGAGTCGTTATAGTCCGCGGCGAGGGCCTCGTAGCGGCTGGAGGTAATCTCCATGTTGAGCTGGGCGTCGGGGTTTTCGGGATACTCGGGATTGAGGCGCCACTTGGTCAAACAGGAGTCCATGACGGCATGCCCCTGGACGGGATCGCCGGTGGCCGCCAACTGCACGGCGCGGAAGAAGCAGGTCGCCTGCTCCTGGGGATACCGGTCGATGAAGGCGGCCACCATGTGACCGAGTTCCTCTTTCAAGCCGGAGTTCACCAGGGAGTTGATGATCTCCACATCCACCCGCTGTTCCAGGGTGCTGCCCTGCACCTGGGTGCGGACTTTATTCAGGATGTCCATACCCTTGGTGATCTGTCCCCGCGCCAGGTGGACCTTGCCCAGGTTGATCAGGGAATGGTAGAAGTCCGGCTGGATCTGTACGGATTTGATGAATTCACGCTCGGCCTCTTCATAGCGCCCCATGACCATCAGGACCTCACCCATGGAATCGTGGGGATTGGCCTGTTTGGGCGCCAGAAAGGCGTATTTCTGCATGTACTCGATGGCTTTGGTGTAGTTGCCCCGGTTGAGTTCCAGGTAGCCAAGCATGTTGTAGCTGTTGGCGTAATTGGGATCCACCTGGAGAATCTTCAGCCAGGCCTTCTCCTGCCGGTCCGGGTCGGCCATCACGTCGGGGTTGGAGGCCTGGGCCACGAGCACGAAGATGTTGTTGGGGATCTCCTTCTCGAGCACCTGGAGCACCGAATCCCGGATTGCACTGAAATGGGATGATCCCAGGGAACTCAACCTGAGCTGGGCGAGCATGCGCCGGCGGGGAGCGGTTATCAATCCGGTCAGGCTGTCGGCGCGAGAGATCTCCGCCTCGAAATTGCTCTTTTCCCCCAGGTTTAAAAAGGCCTGGGCGCGCGCGATGGAGGCTTCGGCGAATTCCGGGTCC
This sequence comes from uncultured Fibrobacteraceae bacterium, assembly GCA_964545545.1. Classification (GTDB taxonomy): domain Bacteria; phylum Krumholzibacteriota; class Krumholzibacteriia; order LZORAL124-64-63; family LZORAL124-64-63; genus JAHJTW01. Next base: position 8,450 of record CAZJGK010000050.1, read on the forward strand.
AGTTGCAGGCAACGGCCCAACTTGTCCACGGCATCACGGAAGCGGAAAGCGTGCAGATCCGCCGTCCCGGCCTCGCACAGGGCCTCGGCATTCTTGTCGTGGGAGAGCATGTCGCTGTGCTGTCCGTGACCCAGCAGCAAGCCCAGGCCGATCATGAGGAGTGCGGCCGTCAGGACCAGGGCCATCCATTTCACGTTCTATCCTCCCACGTTGCCCGCCCGCAGGCGGCAGAATAACGGGTCATTGTTCGTGTGCCCGGGCCAGGGCCGAATTGCAGACGGCGCTGACTTTCAGGGCGATCATGGTGATATCGTCGTCGTGTTCACGGCGGCCGCTGAAGGACGCCAGGTCTTCGGTGATGCTGCCGATGAGCTCGGCGACCGGATTCTGGGCCCGGTCGATCAACAGCCTGTTCAGCCGGTTTTCCCCGAAATCCTCATCCCCGTCCGGGCCCTTGGTTTCGGTAAGGCCGTCGGTGTACATGAACAGCAGGTCGCCGTCGGCCAGGACGATTTTCTCTTCTTCGTAACTCCCGAAGTCGAAGGCCCCCAGCGGCAGGCCGCCCTTGTCCAGCAGGCGCCAGGAGCCGTCGGCCCTGACCAGAACCGGAGAGTTGTGACCGCCGGAACTGTAGACAAGTTCGCGCTCGGCAGGGTCGAAGACGGCCAGGAACAGGGTGGCGAAATGCTGCGGATCGGTGCTGGCGTGGATCTGGCGGTTGATCCGGTCGAGGATCAGCGCGGGGGAATCACAGGTGTCACACTGGGCCCTGACGGCCGCCTGCAGATTGGAGGCCAGGATGGAGGCGGGCATGCCCTTGCCGGAGACATCGGCGATGACCATGGCCAGCTTTCCGTCCTCGCGCTCGACAAGGTCATAGTAGTCGCCGGAGACCTGCGTGCTGGAAATATTGATGGCGTGGATGTCGATCCCGTCGAGGTGGGGGATGTGGCCCGGGAGCAGGCGAGCCTGGATGCGGCGGGCCATGGCCAGCTCCTCTTCGATTTTCTGCTTGCCCACCTCCTCCTCGTACAGGCGGCTGTTCTCGATCTGCAGCGCCACCTGGCCGGCCACGATGGTCAGCAGCTGCAGCTCATGGACCTCGTAGTCAAGTCCCGGACGCACCGGCAGGCAAACGATTCCCACCAACCGGTTGCTGGTCGCGACGGGGACCAGCAACTGGATCTGGTGGTCCAGCAAAAGGCGCTGCTCCAGCGTTCGCTGCTTCAGTTCGGCCTGCTCCCGGGTGATGGCCTCGTAGCCGCCCAGGGTGTCGGCGGCCGACGGGTCGACCCACAGGGGCTCTCCACCCTCGGCCAGGGTCCGGGCCAGGGCCGGCAGGGCCAATTGGGGGGGGTAGTCGGTGCGCAGCCGCGACGACAGCTCACCCGGCTCGCCTGGCCCGGTCTTCCCCGGGCTGGTCAGGTTCATGGGCACCGGCTCCTGGATCAGCCCGGCCAGATCGAAATTCCCTTCGGCCACCGGGCCGTGCGGCAGATAGAAGGCAAGGCTGGGCAGACCCAGGGCATCGCTCAGGCGCACGCCGACCCGTTTGAGCAGGATGTCCTTCTGGATCAACTGGGGGATTTCACGGGAAATTCCCTCGATGACCGCCGTCATGTTGTCCCGGGAATGGTAGAACCTGCGGTCCCACACTCCCTGCAGAAACAGGCGCAGGGGCCACAGGATCGCCGCGATCACGAGTATGGCGCCGGCGGCGATCAGGGAACTGTTGGCCGGCATGAAGTCGAGCACGCGGCCTCCCAGCCACCAGGCGGCGCCGAAGTATCCCAGCCAGGTGATTCCGGTCAGGGATCCGTAGGCCAGATTCCGTTTGACCAGCAGGTCGATGTGCAGAATCTGGTAACGCGTGACGCAATAGCCGAAGGAGATGGGGATGGCCGCCAGGGGGATCGCGCCCAGGCGCACCAGACCCGTACGGTAACTCATTTCCTCCAGGCCGATCTTGAAGATGAGAAAGGGAATGACGGCCAGCATGGTGCCATAGGTCAGGATGCGGACGCGTTCGCGCATCAAGGGATCCCGGTAGCTCAGGTATCCGTGCAGCAGGGCGGCCAGACCCAGCACGTAGTAGACGCCCAGGACCATCCAGACCGGCGCGGTGATCCTGGCGCCGTCGGCGCCCAGGAACTGATCCATGGTGAACCGGACGTAGAACATCAGGGGCAGCAGGTAAATCAGCGGCGACAGGAAGGGGTGCTGGGTCAGGGTGACCTTTTTGGAGGGGAAGACCAGAAAGAAATGCAGAAAGATGGGCGGCAGCATGAAGCGCGCAAACGCGCCGATGTTTTGGGTGATCAACGCGCCCAGGAAATAGCTGACCTGCTGCAGGTTGGTGGTGAAATACAGGGAGAACAACAGACACATGGTGAAAAACAGGTTGGCGGGCCGGCCATTGTCGCTGCGCAGGTAAACGGCGAAGCCGATGATCAGATAGATCAGCGCCAGCACGACGTTGATGGCGTAGTCCCGCAGATCGACCCGGGTGGATCCCAGGGGAACCGAGATGATGCTCTGGACCCCTCTCCTGGAGATGAGGTAGGGCACGGTTTGACCCGGATGGAAACGCCGCAACTGGGAGGCGGCCTGCTGGAGCGAGGGGGTGATGACGGAACCGATACCGAGGATCTTGTCGTCGCGGCGCAGAGGTGTGGGGGTGCCCGCGTATCCCGGCAAGGTGTCGAGGACCTCGGTTTCGGTCCCACCCAGACTCCAGATGGTACCGTCGCTGGGGCGCGTCCGCGTGGCGTCGAAGCCGGCGAACAGGACGGCCAGAATCGTCAGGGCACCCAGGATCAAGTGTGAACGGCGAGACAATATCGCCAGCCTGATTCTGGAAAAGATGTTTGGATATGGATCCTGTGCGCCCTGGCCCTGCAAAGAAATCCCCTCTTGTTTGGACAGACCTTCAGGAAAAATCCAGGTTCATTTCCCGAGTTTAAGTATAACCTGATTCGGCCGGGAAGTCCCGCGTTGCACGTTTGGCCGGCATGAGTCATCCTCGTTGAAAGTGATCATTCCCCTGGGGGATCGAGCACCGAAATTATAGACGTTGATTGTCGGGAAGAGGTTGCATGAAATCCTGTGAGTCGTTGCCGCGGCCTGGCGAATCCCCGGGCAGCGCGGTCTTGACTGTGGGTGAAGGTCGCCTGCTTGTCCACCTGGAATTGCGGCCTGTGGGCCCGGATTGGCTGCTGCTGATCACCGGGGGACGGGCACATGTCGGGGCCGTCGCAGTGCAGGGGCCGGGTTGCCCGCCCGCCCGGGCGGAACGGGCTTCACACCGGGAGGGGCCCCTGGCGGAGGAATGCGCCGGCATCATAGCCCGCGGGAGTGCCAGCGGATGCGCCGTGGTGGCGGGTATTCACCAGGACCAGGCGACGGCCCGGGAAATCCAGGGGATTGTGGCCAACGCACGGCGGGGCGCCGAATTGCTCGCGGCTTGGATCAAAGATAGGCCAGGGCCAGGGACCCGTAACCCCGGACACCGTAACTGAGCCAGACCGGATGTTTTCGGCCCAGGTCCCGGCGACAGATCCGGGCGGCCTGCCACACGGCGGCTCCCGCGCACCATCCCGCGGCCATGGCTGTGTAGATCTCACCGACGAATCGCCGCGCCGGACGGCTGTAGACCGGAGCCTGGAGCCCGATGAACGTCGAGGCTCCCGCAGCCGTGCAACGGCTGCCCAGGTGCGGCAGGGAAAGATAACTGTTGGAAAAAACAAGGGGCGGCATGCCGCCGCGGTGGCCCAACTGAAGCGGATCCACCGGACCGTCGGCCAGCAACCAGCTGCGGCGGCCGGCACCAAGGGAGCGTGAACTCGTATCCGGTTCAGCTCCGCCTGCGGCCGCCAGTTTGCCCACGGGCACCGACAGGCCACCTTGAAGCTCGTACCGCTCACTGATATCCTCGAGGATGCAGGTGATGGGGTCGACGCCCAGGACCTCCCCTTCCATGCCCGCCAGTTCCTCCACCTGGTAGTCCGGGGTCTGGGCGGATTCCTTGAGCATCCGGTTCATCCAGTATTCGCCCTCGCTGGCGTCGTATTGGGCCGCTTCCCTGGTGGGACCGGCGTAGTGCAGCGCCTGGTAGCCGAGGCTTTTTTCGGTCAGATCGGTGGGCGTCACCGCCCCGTCGGGCACATGCAGGCGGCCCAGGGAGCGCCCGAGGGCTCCACCCTGCAGGGCCGTGGTGATGGTCTCGGCTTCGCGGAAGATCAGGCGGCGGACATTGCGATCGCCGTGGCCGGGCACGAACAGCAGTTCGGGGGCCGGCACCTCGGGAGGCAGCAGCTGGGAAAGAATGGCCGGCAGGGACATTCCGCCGCCTCTGCCCACCAGAAAGCGGGAGCGCACCATGCGCTGCATCCAGCCCCGGGGCGAGGCCATATCCGCAGGATCGCTGATGTGGGTTCCCACGCACAGAGGGTGGTCGGAAAGCATGAATTCAAGGCCGTTGTGCAGCCAGGTCCACGGGAGGTCCACCTGGTCGCCCTGGGCGACAAAGTGGAATCCGATGAGATTGTCATGGTCGGGGTCATCCAGATCCATGACGGAATACCCCCTCCGTTGGGGGTCGGGAGCCAGGGATTCGGGCCGGCTGGCCGTCAAGGTCTGAAAGAGGATCCGACCGGCTTCGGCCATGGTCTCGGTGACGGTCACGGCGTCCAGGCCGTCCCGCGCCTGGATAATTTCCAGTCCGGCGGCAATTTTCGCCGCTTGTCGGCATCCATGGTCGAACTGGGAGTCCGTGCCGGGCTCAGGCAGGAAGATATCGATCCAGCGCATGGTCAATTCCGTCCCCGGTTTTCAGGATCCGGCCGGTTATTTTTGGGGCCTTATCCTTGTAACCAATTGGTTTTTCGTTACTTGACAGCACTGAGCTTAAAATCGTCTCAGGCGGTCCCAATTTCCGGGAAACAGAAATGCACAGGGCGTGCCGGACAACAAAAAACCCGGCGTAAGCCGGGATATTTGTTTCAACAAAGGCATGGTGCCCAGGGGGAGACTCGAACTCCCACGGGGTGACCCCCACTACGACCTGAACGTAGCGCGTCTACCAATTCCGCCACCTGGGCACAATATTCTCGATCCGCGTTGCCCACCAGGCGGCAACGGGCGATCAATCTAGCCGCTGGTTGCGGGGTTGTCAACCGGACGCCGGCCATTTTCGCCAGAAAAATGGGAGATTGCAGCCTTGGGCACAGAAGGTATATTCAAGTGGGAATCGGGCCTTCGCAAAGCCCATGACGACGCCAACAGGGAGCAGGCATGGCCCGCAAGCCGGACACACCGGGAATCAAGATCATCGGCAAGAACCGCCGGGCGTTCCACGACTACCATGTCCTTGATACCTGGGAGGCCGGTCTGGTGCTGCTGGGAACCGAGGTCAAGGCCTTGCGCGCAGGCAGGGTCAACCTGGGGGATTCCTACGGGGAAATCCGGGATGGAGAGGCCTGGCTCTGCAAGACGCACATCGGGCCCTACGAGATGGGGAACCGGGAAAACCACGACCCGTTTCGCCGGCGCAAGCTGCTGTTGAACCGGCGTGAGATCCGCAGGATCCGGCCACGGATCGAAGAGCAGGGCCTGACCTTGATCCCCTTGAAGATCTACTTCAAGCACGGACGGATAAAGATTGAAATGGGGCTGTGTCGCGGCAAGAAGCTGCACGACAAGCGCGAGGACAAGGCCCGCAAGGATGTCGACCGTCGCATCGCCAAGGAACTGGGTCGCAGATCATGAAGGAGTCTGGTTTGAGTTGCCGCCAGCGGAGAAATCCTTGCCCCCAGGGGCTCGGGGCCAGGGCAGCGCTGATGCTCATTCTGGCCGTGGTGATCGGCGGCCTGGGCGTCACGGCGGTCCGGGCCCAGGATGTGGATCTGGATCCCCTCGCCTTTTCCCAGCTCGACCCCGCGGGACCGACGCAGGATATCCTGGTCAAGGACCGGGGTACCGGGACCAACCAGGTCATCCAGGGCCGCCTGATGCTGGTCGGTTCACGGGAGATCTATCTGAATTCGGCCACGGTGGCGACTCTCTTTCAGGGCACCCGCTTCTGGGACGGGCGGCTGGGAACGCTGGATCTCAAGTCCGCCGACCGCAATTTTAGTTTCACCGCCGGCACCCGGGTTGTTCGCGGCCCCGATGGGGTTACCCTGCTGCCGGTGCCGGTCCTGCTTTTCGAGGATGAGCTGTGGCTGCCTCTGGTTGCGGTGACCGATGTCCTGGCCCCCGGCCTTGGTTCCCGCCTGGACTGGGACGCCGACAAGGGGCAGCTGATCCTGGGAGCCCAGGAACACAACATCACCCGGATGACCTGTGAAGTCCTGGGCCGCACCACGGTGTTCCATGTCTTCTGCAGTGAGCCGCTGGGTTACCGCGCCACCGGGACGCGCGACGGCAACATCGAGCTGAAAATCTACGGGGGAGAGTTGGCTCCGGGCGTGGCCACGCGGGTGCCCGTGCGCGGGATGCTCAAGGGGGTGAGCGGGCGGCAGCGCTCCGGTCATGTCCTCCTTGTTTTGAGCGTGGACGAGCTGGTGGGACATTTCCGCACCTACACCGCCGACGAGGGACGTGAAATCGCGGTGGTCCTGGAAGAAGAGCAGGTCTCGGCCCTGCCCGAACCGGTGCCGCGCGGGCGGGTGGACGTGAATATCAACTCCGGCCCGGTGGATGTGACCCATGATCTGCGGGTGGCCACGGTGGTCATCGACCCCGGACACGGGGGCCACGACATGGGGGCGGTGGGTCCGGACGGGATCATGGAAAAAGACGTGAACCTGGCGGTGGCGCGCCAGCTGCGCTCCTACCTGCAGCACCAAAGCAATCTGAAGGTGGTGTTGACGCGCCAGAGCGATTCGTTCGTCGAGCTGGATGACCGCGCCGCGCTGGCCAACACCTCGGGCGGCAATCTTTTCATCTCCCTGCACTGCAACAGCTGGTTCAACAGCAGCGCCAGCGGCCTGGAGACCTATTTTCTGTCGCCGGCCCGCAGCGACTGGGCCCGCAGCGTCGCAGCCGCGGAAAACGGGGCCGGCAAGGAGGGCGGTCTGGACGTGCCCGACGACGTGGAATTCATCGTCTGGGAGCTGGTCCAGAACCGGTTCATCAGCAGCAGCAGCCACCTGGCCGAAGTGATTCAGAACAGCGTGGGCGCAGATCTGGGGCTGGGAAACCGGGGTGTGCACCAAGCGGGATTCCGGGTTCTGGTGGGAGCCTACATGCCGGCGGTGCTGGTGGAGATGGGCTTTTTGAGCAACGCTCGCGAGGAACAGCGGCTGGGTGACGCGTCCTACCAGCAGCGTCTGGCCAAGGCCCTCGGGGACGCCATCCTGAGCTACCGCAAAGAAATGGAAACCCTGCAGGGCGCCGACGCCCACAAGGAGGCCGGCCATGGCCGTTGAGCGACCGCCACACGGAGCAGGCGGACGCCGGCCCCGGCCCTCCACACACCGGCCCCGTTCCGGCCGCAGCAGGTCCTGGAGCCTTTGGCTGTGGGTTCTGCTGCTGCTGGCCGCGGTCGTGGCCGCGGGCTGGTTCCTGCTCAACCGGCAGGGCCAATCCGGGGGAGGTCCGGGTGACCAGGAAACCGGGATCGTGACCGAAGTAGGGACCCCGACCGGAGACCGGTCCGTGCGGCTGGTGTTCCCCGAATGGGACGGCCAGGGTTTCGTGATTGAACAGCGGCGCGTGCCCAGCCACGGCCGTCCGGACGAGGACCTGCTGACCATCATGACCTCGCTCTGCACCGGTCCCGCCGTCAGCGGCTCCATCAGCGCCCTGCCCGGCGGCACGCGGGCGCTGGCGGCGTTCATGGACCCCGATGATCAGTCGGTGGTGCTCGATTTCAGCAGCGAACTGGTGACCCGTCATCCCGGCGGCAGTCTGGCCGAGGTCGCCACGCTGACCAGCATCCTGCGCACGGTGGCCCTCAATTTCCCGGGCACCCGCTCCTGCATGATCCTGATCGCCGGGGCTCCGGTGGGAACGCTGGCGGGGCACCTGGACATGAGCCGGCCGTTCGATCCCCGGCGGTGGTTGTGATGGCGGGCATTCAGGCGCGGGAAAGGCCCATCGGGATCTTCGATTCGGGTCTGGGCGGGTTGACCGTCCTGCGCGCCCTGCACCGTCGTTTGCCCGGCGAGGATCTGGTCTACTTCGGGGACACGGCCCGGGTGCCCTACGGCACCAAGGGCGCCCGGACGGTGGTGGATTTCGCCCGCCAGGACGCCGGTCTGCTGGTTTCCCTGGGCGTGAAGATGGTGGTGGTGGCCTGCAACACCGCCAGCGCGTTTGCCCTGGATCATCTGCGCAAGATCCTGCCGGTGCCCGTTCTGGGGGTGATCGAACCGGGGGTGGATGCGGCGCTGCAGGCCACGCGGGGCGGTCCGGTCGGGGTCATCGGAACGCCGGGAACCATCGGCTCGGGGCGTTACCAGGAAGGGCTCATGCGGGGACTCCCCGGCCGCCCGGGGATTGCTGGCGACCGCATCGTGGTGGGGGAATGCCCCCTGCTGGTGCCCCTGGTCGAGGCGGGCTGGGAGGATCACCAGGCCACCAACCTGGTGCTGGAAACCTATCTGGCGCCGCTGCGTGCCCTGGACATCGACACCCTGATCCTGGGCTGCACCCACTATCCCCTGCTCAAGAAGCAGTTTGCCGCCCACATGGGGCCGGACGTGACTCTGGTGGATTCGGCCGAGTCCCTGGCCCTGGCGGCGGAGGAAAACCTGACCAGGTTGAATCTGCGCCGCCGGGACGGGTCCGGCGCCGAGGATCTTCCGGTCGGCCGGCTGGAATTCCATCTCAGTGATATTCCCTGGAAATTCGCCGAGATCGGTGCGAGGTTTCTGGGCAGCCCGATCACCGATGTCCGGACCGTCTCTTTGGAGGAGATGGAAGCTGCCGGACGCTTGCAACCGAAGGGATGAATCCTTGACCGAACGCGCCGAAGGCCGCAGTCCAAGCATGTTGCGGCCTACCAAATTGACCCGGGATTACCTGCCCCAGGCCGAGGGTTCCTGCCTCGTGGAGATGGGCAATACCCACGTGATCTGCACCGCGTCGATCGCCAGCGGCGTGCCGCGTTGGCTCAAGGGCGCGGGCCAGGGCTGGATCACCGCCGAGTACGGCATGTTGCCTCGCAGCACCGGCGACCGGATGCGGCGCGAAGCGGCGGCCGGCGGCCAGGGCGGCCGGACCATGGAGATCCAGCGCCTGATCGGACGCTCCCTGCGGGCGGTGACCGACATGAACGCCCTGGGCGATCTGACCATCACCCTGGACTGCGACGTCATCCGCGCCGACGGGGGCACGCGCTGCGCCTCGATCAACGGGGCGGCGGTCGCCCTGTATGACGCCCTCCTGCGCCTGCGCCTGAAACGCCATCCCATGCGTTCCCTGGTGGGCGCCATCAGTCTGGGCATTGTCCAGGGCGAGATTCTCATGGACCTGGACTACAACGAGGATTCCAACGCCGAGACGGACATGAATCTGGTCATGGCCCAGGGCGGAGGACTCATCGAAATCCAGGGCACGGCCGAGCAGCATCCCTTCCAGCGCGAGCAGCTCAACACCATCTTGGACCTGGGGACCGCGGCCATCGCCAAAATCAATGAACTGCAACAGAAGGTGTTGGGCACGTGATGGAAACCCAGGCGCGCAAAGTGGTTCTGGCCAGCCGCAACCCCGACAAGGTGCGGGAGCTGCAGGAACTCATGGCCGACACTCCCTTTACCGTGGTGGGCGCCGGGGATTATCCCGGGCTGCCGGAGGTGATCGAGGACGGGACGACCATCCTCGGCAATGCCCGGCGCAAGGCCATGATCACCGCCGCGTTTACCGGCGAGATATCCCTGGCCGACGACACCTCGCTGGAGGTGCGCGAGCTCAACGGCTGGCCCGACATCTTCGCCGCCCGTTTTTCGGGCACAGGGGCGACCTACGCCAGCAACGCCGCCTTGGTGCTCGAACTGATGGACCCGGTGCCCCTCGGCGTGCGCAACGCCCGGTTTTCCACGGCGTGTGTGTGGTGTGACCCCTGTCCCATTCGTGATGACCGCGAGGTCGCCGCGACGGATCACACGGTGCTGGCTCCGGCCGACAGCCGCTGGGTGCGCAACCCCTGGAGCGCCACCCGGCCCTTCCATCCCCACAGCGCCCGCGTAGCCAGGGAGTGGGACTACTGGAACACCCTGTCCGATCGGCGCGCCGTGTGGCGTCGGTATGCCACGGCCATGCTGAACGACCCGACCAGTTTCGGCGGGCACGATATCCAGCGCCTGGGCGCCATCGGCGAGCAGTTGCTGGCCACCTGCCCCGACAGCCCCCTGTACCAGGGCCAGGATCCGGATGACGGCGGCCGTGGTGCGGGCATGCGCCTGCCCGACCCCCATATCTGGACCGCGCAGGGCCCGGGCAGCAAGGATTTTCTGCCCAGCGAATATTGCCCGTCGGGTCTGGCACCGGACGCTCCGGGCCGGGACCGTTGCCAGGCCCTGTGGCTGGAGATCGGCACCGAGGGCGTGTTGCCGGGCGTGATTACCAGGGAGGCCGTGGGCGGCGGGGGCTTCGGTTACGATCCCATCTTCCTTCCGTCCGGCAGCCGGCAGACGCTCGCCGAGCTGGAGCCCCAGGCCAAGCACGCTCTCAGCCACCGGGGGCGCGCCTTGGAGCGGATGCTGCGCGCCGTCCACCGGGCCTACGCCGTGTGACCGGCCAGCGTGGAGTCCCCGGCCGCTGACGTTGCCGCCTCGAGGGACTCCGGTGGTTGACGCCTTTGCCTGGGCGCATTTGTCCCGGCGGATTTGTTGACATCCTCGGCGGGCGGCTTAACCTTGGTGCTTCCGCGGCCAAAGGACTCCGATCCGGCGCCGCGGTCCGTTTCCTGCTCGGTCGGGGCGTGGCGCAGCCCGGTAGCGCATCTGCTTTGGGAGCAGAGGGTCGCAGGTTCAAATCCTGTCGCCCCGACCATGTTCTTCCTGTCAGGCCTTGGCTTGACAGAAACGGCTCCGGCGGCCATTATTCGCGTTCGCCCCCAGGACCATAGCGGCCTGACGGGCTGCGGGATGTCGTTGCCAAGCTGGGGCGCCCGTAGCTCAGCTGGATAGAGCAGCGGACTTCTAATCCGCAGGCCGCAGGTTCGAATCCTGCCGGGCGCGCCAAACGCGATTCATGGCGGTGGATGTAGCTCAGTTGGCAGAGCCCCTGGTTGTGGTCCAGGTGGTCGTGGGTTCGAATCCCATCATCCACCCCATTCTTTTTTGTCCGCGATCCGCGGCATCTCTGGTATGGTCTCCTCCCGTCAAAACGGTTGCCGCTGGGGCCGTATCTGCCGTCGGCAGGTACGACCTGATCGGCAACAGATCTGCAGGCTGGACCGGCCTGCAGGGTCAATTCAAGGGTGGGGCCCCAGGCCCCGCAATCTGCAAGGAGGGCGCAATGGCAGGCGTCAACAAGGTGATCATCATCGGCAACCTGGGTCGGGACCCGGAAATCAAGTACACCCAGAGCAACACCCCGGTGGCCAACTTCTCGGTCGCCACCAGCGAGAGCTGGAAGGACAAGAACACGGGCGAGTGGCAGGAAAAAACCGAATGGCACCGGGTGGTCGCCTGGCGGTACTTGGCCGAGAAGGTCGAGAAGTCCTTCAAGAAGGGCAAGCAGGTCTACGTGGAGGGCCGCCTGGAGACCCGCAAGTGGACCGACAAGGAAGGGCAGGACCACTACACCACCGAGATCATCGCCAACCAGTTGATGCTGCTGGGCCGGCGCGACGACAACGAAGGCGGCGGTGGCGGTAGCCGCGGTGGCGACGAGGGGTCCGGCAGCGGGTCGTTCAATCCGCCGGCGATGGACAAGGGGCCGGAGGACGACGACGATCTGCCGTTCTGATCCTCGTTGTCGCGTTGTGCATAGTACGGCTGATAGACACAAACACCCCCGGTGAAACTTAGCCTCGGCCCTGCGGGCCTCAGATGCGTTTCACCGGGGGTGTTTGTGTCTATCAGGCACATGAGCCGCGCGATAACGAGGATCAGAGCGGCAGGGCGTGGTTGTTATTCGGGGCTTATCGTTGGGGGTCATTATCCGTAAAAAAATCGTCAAGTGGGGGAACAGTCTGGGTTTGCGTATCCCCAAATCCTTCGCCAAAGAGGTGGGGATTTCCGAAGGGTCAATCGTCGATCTATCGCTGGATGAGGGGCGGTTGGTGATTTGCGTCGCCAGCCAACCAGAGTACTCACTTGAGGATCTGCTCGACGGAGTTATCGCGGAGAATCTCCATACCGAAATCGATAGCGGCGGACCGGTTGGTGCTGAGCAGTGGTAGCGCCGAGCCAAGAAGTTCGACGAAGTGTCCGAGGAAACCCTTTCCGATGAGGCCACAAGCGGTACAGGCGCAGCCGTCGCAGCGTGGGGCATCATTCAATTTTTGGTTCCATGGTTGACATACTAAAAAAGGTATAGTACGATATGGGTATGTGGGAAATCTACGAACATTCCCGGGTGACCACGATCCTTGTAAAACTGCCGGACGAGGTTCTGAAACGCTACGAAAAGTGGAAGGACATCGTTCGGATTTCGGGTCCACAGGGGCTGCGGGCGATCAAGGGCTTTCGTGATGAAGCCTTGCGCGGGGAGTGGAAAGGGCATCGATCTTCTCGCCTCGGGCAACAATATCGAGTCATCTATGAGGTCGCGGCCAAAGAGGTTCTGGTATATGTCCTTGACCTTACGGCCCATGATTACCGGAGGAAATAGGCCATGGTACGCAAAGGGTTTCAGAAGGCACAGAAGTCCATCAAGGTCTCGGTGGGAGAGTCGGTGCGCATTGTTCGCGAATTGCAGGAGCTTAGCCAGAACCAATTGGCAGCGCTTTCTGGCATTCCGCAGTCGACGATTTCCGCCATCGAGAACGACCGGGTGAGTCTTGGCGTGGAGCGCGCGAAGGCTCTCGCTCGGGCCCTGCGGTGTCATCCCGCGGTGCTGGTGTTCCCTGGCTGGGACATCGACAGCGAGCATGCGGCCTGACATGATTCGTATCCCGACACATAGAGAGCCGACCCATCCGGGTGAAATGCTTCTGGAGGAGTTCCTCAAACCGATGGGAATCACCCAGCGCGATCTGGCGGACCATATCCATGTGCCTTATCAGCGGGTCAACGAGCTGATCAATCGTCGGCGTGGGGTGTCGCCCAGCACGGCGCTCCGGTTGGCGAAATATTTTGGGAACAGTGCGGGTTTTTGGCTGTCGTTGCAATACCGCTGGGACTTGTACCATGCCATGAAGGCCGAGGAGCAGGAGCTCAAACGGATCCGGCCCGTGCAGGTCGGCCACTGACTATCCGAGGAAATGGACCATGGTACGCAAAGGGTTTCAGAAAGCACAGAAGACCATCGAGAACGAACGGGTGAGTCTTGGCGTGGAGCGCGCGAAGGCGCTTGCGCGGGCCGCGGCGGGTGTCATCCCGCGGTGTTGGTTTTTCCTGGCTGGTGTCTTGACGGCCTGATCGGGGAAGCACGGCGACAGGCCAAACAAGCCAAAATGAAGCGCTCCGATATTCCCAAAGCCACCCAGGCGGAGAAGAAAAAATGAAGATCCCCGGTATCATTCCGATGACTGATCTGCGACAGGATGCTGCGGCTGTGTTCAAAAAGGTGCAAGAATCCGCTGACCCACTGGTGGTGACCCAGCGCGGTCGGGCCATCGCCATTATCCAGAGCATTGATACCTATGAGAAATCTGAAAGGGAACGCGAATTGTTGCGGTTATTGGCCATGGGAGAGAAGGAAATTGCTGCCGGCCAAGGACACACGCTGAACAGCGTGTTCAAGGAGGCTGATGCTCTTCTGGGGGGCGGCGATTCGTGAAGGTTAAGTTTACGCCGTCGGCCCGGGCGCAGTTTCTTGAGGGGTTGGAGTTTATTCGGCAAGACAGTCCCCCGGCGGCCAGGCGGTTTCGCGACAAATCAGAGCAGGTGCTCCGCCGCCTGGAAGAATTTCCTGAATCCGGTCGGTCGATCCCTGAATTTCCCGATCTTCCGCACCGGGAGGTCATCGTCAGCCCCTATCGATTTTTTTATCGGGTGAGCGGAAAAACCGTGTGGATCGTCGCGGTATGGCATGGCGCCCAGTTGCCGGCTGGGCCCACTGACTAGGGTTTGTGTCCTTCTACCGCTGCAGTCGGTGGCAGGGCGGCGTCGGTTACTGGGGCTTGCGCTTGCAGGTCGACATTTTCAGCACCGTATACATGGGGCAATATCCGACGATGCCCGTCAGCAAGGGAAGCACGCCGATCCAGCCCCAGGCGCCAATCGTGCCGGTCAAGGTCAGGGCGATCAGGACGATGCCGACCAAGGCGCGAATCATACGGTCGGGCATACCAGCATTGATCTTCATGGGATTCTCCCTTGTTTGGTGACCTCCAAAGTCTAAGCAGAAAATCCCGTTTGGCAACAGGTTAAGCCCGGACCTGGCACCAGCGGTACAGGCAGCAGGCGTCGCAGCGCGGGGTGCGGGCTTTGCAGGTCTTGCGGCCGTGATCGATGATCAGGTGGCCGTAGTCGCGCCACTCCTGGGGCGGGATGCAGGCGTTGAGCTGCTTTTCCACCTTCACCGGATCGGTCTGGTCGGTCAGGCCCAGCTTGCGGCTGATGCGTCCCACGTGGGTGTCGACCACCACGCCGCCGGGGTGGTTGAAGATCTCGCCCAGGACCACGTTGGCGGTCTTGCGCCCGCAGCCGGGGATCTTCACCAGGGCGGTCATGTCGTCGGGAATCTCACCATCGTGGTTTTCCAGCAGCACGCGGGCGGCGCCCTGCAGACTCTTGGCCTTGTTGCGGTAAAAGCCGGTGGAGCGGATGGCCTCTTCGATCTCCTCGATGGGGGCGTCGGCGAAATCCTTCATGGTGGGGAATTGCTCGAACAGGCCGGGGGTGACCTTGTTCACCCGCTCGTCGGTGCACTGGGCCGACAGGATGGTCGCCACCAGCAACTGCCAGGGATCCTGGTGGTCCAGGCTGCACCGGGTGTCGGGGAATTCGGCGCGCAGGGCTGTGATGATCTGCTGGGCGCGCTTTTTAAGCGTGGGCAGGGAGGCCAGGGGCTTGGTTTCGGGGGTGGGTTTGGGCATGGGGGGTGAGGCTCCTGGTCGGGGTTGATGCGGTTCCCAGGTTGGGGGTGGCCCGGGGCTGTTCATTCGACGGGGCGCTGCTTGACACTGCACAAGCAGGGTGCTAGCTTTCGCCTCCGCCGTGGTCTTTCGTGTCCTTTGGTTCTGTGGAATCTAATCGCACATCGCTTCGGTGGCCACAGCACGATTTCTGGTGCGCCGCTAGCTCAATTGGCAGAGCAACTGACTCTTAATCAGTAGGTTCGGGGTTCGATTCCCTGGCGGCGTACCATATAACTCTAATAAATAATCGGGCTTATA
>CAZJGK010000051.1:0-15347 GCA_964545545.1 uncultured Fibrobacteraceae bacterium
TCAGAACTTGATCCCGTAATTGCGGATCTTTTTCAGAAGGTTCGGATAACTGATCTTGAGCGCCCTGGCCGTGGCGGCCTTGTTCCCGCCGCACCCCTCCAGGGCATGGGCGATCTCCCGACATTCCACGGAGGCCAGGGTTTCTTTCAAGGGCACGACATCACCCGCGGACAAGCCGAGCCCATGAGTCCGGAATTCGGCGGGTAAATGCTCAGGCCGCAAGGCACAATCCTCCCGGGCAAGCACCATGGCCCGCTGGAGGGTCTTTTCAAGTTCCCGCACATTCCCCGGCCAGTTGTGGGACTCCAACCGTTGCAGAAACGCCTGATCCATATCCGGAGTTTCAATTTCCATCTCATGGCTGAAGCGCTGGACAAAGTGGCTGGCCAACAGTTCGACATCCACACGGCGGTCCCGCAAGGCCGGAATCAGCAAAGGAAAATCGCTCAAACGATAATACAGATCTTCCAGGAATGCTCCCCCCGCGGCCATCTGTTTCAAATCCCGCTTGGAAGCGCACACAATCCTGACATCAACCAGCAATTCCCGGTTGTCCCCCACCGGACGCACCCGGCGAGTATCCAAAAACTGCAAAAGCTTGCCCTGCATGCTCAGGGGCATTTTCCCGATCTCGTCCAGAAAAACCGTGCCGCTCTCAGCTTCGGCAAGAAGGCCTTTCTTGTCGCTGTAAGCGCCTGTAAAACTGCCTTTCTTGTGCCCGAACAGCTCACTTTCCAGGAGAGTTTCCGGAATGGCTGCGCAATTGATGGCCATGAAATTCCGTGCGGAACGTTTGCTCAACGCATGGATGGAATAGGCCAGCAACCCCTTGCCTGTTCCGGTCTCCCCTGTCAGCAAAACCGTCAGATCACTGGGAGCAACCTGGCGGGCAAGACCGAGAACCTCCAACATACCCGCGTCGCGCGTAATGATATTCTGGAAACTTTCAACTTCCTCCAAAGGCGTGCGAACCCCGCCGGCCTGGGTTGGACGATTCTTTTCGTGGAGGAACAGAGCCAGGAAACCCATATAAGTCGCCAGAAAATCAAGGGACGCCCGGGGAAAGCCATGCCCCGCACCATGCCGGGCCAGGAACATCAAACCGAAACGCCGATCATAAAGACCGATGGGAATGAAAATACAGGAATCGGCCACCGGAGCGAGGGCGGGGACATCCGTCAGCAGGTCGTCCTCGGCCCCCAGCCGGGAAAACAGCAGGGGATCGGCCTCCGCAGTATCGGCGCCCCGGCCATCATACCAACGCGCCAGTTGCAAAGAAAGGTTCTGGGTCAGGCCACTGCGGGCCGCAATCCGAATCTCACCATCAGGATCAGTCATGGCGACAAATCCACCTGTGGCGAGGACACGTTCCAAACAGGCAGTCAGAACAGACCCCAAATTCCGGGGAACCGAAGTGCCGCCGCCATGGAGTCCCGGCACGCTGGACAAGGCATTCAGATGGCGCTGAGTGGCCTGCACACCACCGAGCAAGCCGGTCTCAATCGTGGACCTCAAGCAGTCAACCCGCTGCAACAGGGATTTATCGTCAAGCCCGGCGCCGCACCGCTCGAGTTCAAAAACGGTCAGCAGGGAGTCATCAAACTGGCTCAGCCTCACCTGGACATTGGCCAAGCGTTCCAGGATCCCGCAAAGCATGCCGTCACTGACCGCGGATGCACCATTTTCCTGGGCGTCCATGAGGTAGCGCCGCAGCAACAGCAATTCAGCTTCCCCGGCAGTTTCAAGACGCTGATCACAGAACTGAACGATGGCCTGGCACCAGAAATGAAATAATTTCTGGGTATGGAAAATCCCGATTGCCTGACGGAAATGGTGATCAACCTGCTTGACGTCCCCCAGCAGGCCATAAGCCGCGCCCAGGGTCAGGTGGCAGAAGCCAACCTCGTAATCCTCGCCACACTTGCCACAAATGGCGATGGCCGCCTGGCTGACCGCCACGGCCTCGGGGACATCCCCCGCCGCCAGCAAAGCCTGTCCCATGCGGCGCTGGAGTTCCCCCTCCAGATCGTTGCCGGCCGCGATGCGCCGCGCCTTTTCAAGCCCCAGTTCATAATTGAACCGGGCCTTCTCGGTATCCCCACGAGCCAAAAGAACATCCCCGAGGTACTCGTCGGCAATGGTTGATTCCCGCAGAAAACCATGCTCATCGGCAAGAGTCTTACCGGCGAGGATCAACTCCTCCGCCCGGACCAAGCGACCCTCCAGGATTTCCAGCCTTCCCGACGCCAACAGAATGCGGGACCTTCGCAACCGGTCGCCCAGACTGGTCGCCAATCGCAGTCCTTTGTCCAGCAGGCCCCGCGCCTCACCCAAACGATTGATCTTCTGCAAAATGATGGCCTGATTCAGATACAAGCCAGGCAGCAGATGACTGGCGCCGATGTTGCAGGCCAGTTCCACCGCGCGGTCCATGTGATCAAGGGCCTTGTCCCAACGGCAGCGGATCTTGTGGATCATGGCCAGGTTGTTCAAGAGGTTGGCGACTCCCGAATCATGACCGATGCGGCGGAAAGTCGCCAAACCGTCCCCGAAAAATTCCTCCGCCTTTTCCAACCGCCCCAGCCGCAAATAACAGTTCCCCATACCGACTTGCAGAATGGCGACATCCGAGTGCAAATCAGTCAGGGCAAGAACCGAAAACGCGCGCTTCCCAAGCTTCAAGGCATCATGCAGGCGACCGCGCTCACGCAGCGCGGTTGCACGGCGGGTCTGGAAAATGGCCCGGGTCACGGCGCTCAATTCGGGGTCATTAACAGGTGAGCTGGCCATCAGGCCTTCAACTTGTTCCAGCAGGCGATCCACATGATTGAAATCACCCAGCAAGATGGCGGCATCGGTGGATTTTCGCAGCAGGCGCAGAGCCTGCTCCCGCGCCATGAACCTCAGGATCTTCGGATCACAAAGCTGGCGATAGTAATCAAGAGCACAAGAATACGCGGAAGCATGAAAATGGAGGTCGGCAATTTCCTCGAGACGGATGCAGTCCTCGTCACTCAGAGAGCGCGAACTCCGCCTGGAATCTGCTTCGGCGTTTCGCTGTCTTTCAAACCATTCTTGCATCAACCGCATCCCTTGGCGAGGAGGTGATTCGGTGATCCTAAATCCAGATCAACTCATGTTCCCGGGCCATTTAAAACTGCAAATCGATCCGCAACTGAACCAACAGCAGCCACAGGAGTTCCTCCCACGGCAATTCGGAATTGTTGCAGCCCAGCGCAATCAGGGCTCCCACATCCTTGGTCATCCCATAACCGTCACCAAGATCACCCGGATCTCCATCGGTGCCGTCATCGGTGGCGCCGTAGGTGTCCAGAACCTGCTGGCTACCATTGTCATGAATGTCGCCACTGGCAGGCTTCATCTGGTCACCGGGTCGAACGGTGGCGGCATGAAGTGAGGGTACACCCACGCCCCACATCACAAGAAGCACCAAAATCAGCATGACCCTTTTCATGGCTATCTCCTCGAAAAACCCAGCCTTAGGCCGAAAGACATCCCCGAATCTACACGTCCCCTCAAGATACTAATCCCATCTGCACATTATAGTAAGGAAGACCTGACCAACCGTCAACTGCCCACATCCGGCTGAGTCTGCAAGCCATACTTCGTTATCTTTTTGTAGAGGTTGCTTCGCTGCATGCCCAGCACCTCAGCCGTTCGGGAAACATTATAGAGGTTTTCCCGCAATTTGTGTTGGAGGAAAACAGCTTCACTGAGCGCCTTGAACTCCTGGAAATCGCCGCTGGCAAGCAGATCAGCTTCCAGACCCACGCTGCCGGACCCTAGCCTCAAAGGGGGTAAATCCCCAGGTCTAACAGGATCATTGGAGACCATAATCAGCAACCTTTCCACAAGGTTACGTAATTCCCGCACGTTTCCCGGCCAGGAATATTCCCGCAGCAGAGCAATGGTCTCGGGGGCAAAACGCAAAGGCGGAATATTCAACTTTTGCCCCATATCAGCCATGAACCAATTCAACAGCAACTCGATATCCTCTCCCCTTTCCCGCAAGGGGGGCAAATGGATGGCAAGCACGTTGAGGCGAAAATATAGGTCCTGGCGGAACCCGGCATCCGGGCTCGTCAGATCCCGATTCGTTGCGGCAATGATCCGCACATCGACCTCCAGGGTCTCGTCTCCCCCCACCCGCTGGAAGCGGCTCTCCTCCACGGCCTTGAGTACCTTGGCCTGGGCCTGAGCATTCATGTCCCCGATCTCGTCGAGGAACAGCGTGCCCCCGTCCGCCTGTTCGAACTTGCCGGTTCGCGGCCGATCAGCGCCCGTGAAACTCCCCTTCTCGTGGCCGAACAATTCACTCTCGACCAGGTCCCGGGGAATGGCCGCGCAGTTGACCTCGATCAGGGGATGATCGACACGGCGGCTGGCCCGATGGATTCCCTTGACCACAAGTTCCTTGCCGGTGCCGTTTTCACCGGTGATCAGGACGGTGGCATCACTGAGGGCAACCTTGGTGATGAATTCCTTGACCCCGAGCATGGCCGGACTGTCTCCCACCAGGGGCGGAGCTACCAGCAGTTGCTCCTGCAAAACCTGGTTGTCCCTGATGACTTTTTGATGCCCCAGACAGTTGGCGATGGTCAGCAGCAGCCGGGAACGATCCAGGGGTTTTTCGAGAAAGTCGTAGGCACCCTTGCGCACCGCATCCACAGCCGTCTCGATATTGCCATGGCCCGAGATCACGATGACCGGAACATTCACGCCCTGGTCCGTCAGTCGTTGCTGGACCTCAAAACCATCCATCCCCGGCATCTTGACGTCCAGCAGGATGAGATCCGGATTCCCCTTGGCAACGGCCTGCAGGGCTTCCTGGCCCGACCCCGCCTTCATGACATGATATCCCTCATAGCCGAGGATCTGCTCGAGGGTATCGCGAATGGCCGTCTCGTCGTCAACGATCAGAATTTTTTTCACGCCATCACTCTCCGGGAATTCCCCTTTGCCACACCAAACCCCAGGCCACTTGCAAGAAGATGTCAACCCATGCACATTGTGACCGAACGAACCCGTTCCTGTCACCATGAACATGATACCGGAGCCGCCTGAAATCCGCAGCCGGTAAAGATTTTCCAACTTCCGGAGCTAGAATTCGTGAAGGAACTGCTGCACAGCCTGACTCCCCGCCAAATGGATGCCCTGGTCACCGACCTGGACCTGCCCCGCTTCCGATCCGGCCAGTTGCTGGAATGGCTTTTTCGGCATCCGGTCACGACCTGGGACGGCATGACCAATATCCCCCACAACCTGCGCACACAACTGGCTGCGAGGTTCTCCCTGTCCGGGCTCACTCTTGTGGAGCGGCAGGTCTCACAGGATGGGACGCGCAAGTTCCTGTTCTCGCTGCGGGACAAGGCAACCATCGAAAGCGTGATCATCCCCATGGCCGATCATGCGACCTTCTGTCTATCCTGCCAGGTGGGCTGCGCCATGGCCTGCCGGTTCTGCGCCACGGCCAGGGGCGGCCTTGTCCGCAATCTCGAGCCGGGAGAAATCGTCCAGCAGGTGCTGCTGTTGAAGAGGGACCTGGAAGACGAGCCCCTACCCGGCCCGGGAGACCGGCAGCCGAACATCGTATTCATGGGCATGGGCGAACCACTGGACAATTTCGCCGCAGTCGCAGCCAGTGTCCGCATTTTGCAGGACCCCCGCTGTATGGCGATTTCGCGCCGACGGATCCAGATCTCGACCAGCGGACCGCGCGCAGGACTCGAACACCTGCTGACCTCGGACCTGGCGGTGGGTTTGACCCTGAGCATCGGGGGGGCCAACGACAAGGACCGCAAGGCCGTCATGCCCGTACCGGGCCGGACAACGGTCGCCGATGTTCTTGACCTCGCCGAACGCTATGGCGAGCGTGCCGGCCGCCGTCCCACCGTGGCCTGGGTGCTCATCGAGGGTCGGACCGATCTCGAGGGGCAGGCCCGGCAACTCGCCGGTCTCTTGTGTCATCGGCCCTTCAAAGTGAATCTCATCCCCTTGAACCCACTGGAGGATGGGGACCTGAGACCCCCCGCCACCAAAAGCATCCTGGCCTTCCAATCCATCCTGACCTCCGCCGGGATCGACACCTTCATCCGCGCCAGCGGTGGCCGGGACATCGCCGCCGCCTGCGGTCAGCTCCGGCGCCAACACCTGAAATAATCCGTAAAAAAAGGCCCTTCCCGCACGGGAAGGGCCGGATCAACACATCAAAATCAATCCCTCAGATCACATCGGCTAAACTCGTTTCATCCAGAGCCTCGGTCAGGGCCGTCTGGGCCTTGCGCCAGACTTCGGCCACCGAACACGTATCCGCGTCCTTGCAAGGATCGACCTTGCGCAGACAATGGTTCAGGGATATGCCCCCCTCGCATACTTCCACGATTTCCCGCAAGGTGATGTTTTCAGGAGTGCGGCCCATACTGAAGCCACCCTTGACACCACGATGGGATTTTACGATGCCAACCTGGGCCAGCATCTGGAAAATCTTGGCCAGAAAAGCTTCGGAAACTTCGCAGGATGCGGCGATAACCTTGAGCTGAACAGGATACGTCTGATCTCTTCTTGCCAGTTCCTGAAGGCCTTTGATGGCATATTCGGTTTGCCTGGTGATCTGCAGCATGTTGATCCACCTACCTCTGTGTCCGGTTCGATTGCTCGCCCTCCCGCTAAATAGGTGGTTAACCATCCGGTTGTCAACCCCCAGAAGACCCGGCCTTGGCCAAAACCTTGACTGTCAAGGCGGAAACCGGCACGCCCTCAAGGGGCAAGGGGAAAAAGGCGCCGACGGCTTGGCTGCCTGCCGCCGCCACCCGCGTCGGGAACCGGAGAGCAGCGGGAAGGTCCTTCGGGTCGGAAAACTGCACCAGGTGAACCTGCACCCGCAGGCGATAACGGGTGATGGCGTGACGGACCTCTCCCATGTGCCGGAAAACTGCCTTGCCCTTCCTGCGCGTGGAAATCTCCACCAGGCCACCCCACAAGGTGCGGGGATCCTCCGGAATGTCCGCCTCCGAAACCAACCAGGGGCTCGTCGGCAACCCCCATAAACCTCGATGCAGGCCGGAAAAATCATCCCGCAATATCCGGTCTCCGGATACTGCCAGGGCCACGGGGAGGGTTCCCGGGGGAGTCAGAAAAACCCGGTTTTCCAAGGCCACCACCAACTGGGCCAGCACGGCAGGCAACACCGTTGCCGGTTTGACCCGCGGGGGAACCTGCCCGGCGGTGCCTGCCGAACCGGCGCGACACCACCGCCTGACGGGGCAATATCCGCAGAGGGGATCGACGGCGCGGCAAACAAGGGCCCCCAGTTCCATCACCGCTTCATTCCAACTCCCGGGAGCCGCAGGATCGACAGCATGCGCGGCCAAGCCCGACAGTCTTGCCCCTTTCATCTCCTCTGCGCACGCTGGTGTGGCACAAGCCCAACGAACCAGAACCCTTTTGGCGTTGGCATCCAGAGCCGGAACCCGCTCCCCCAAACCGATGCTGGCGATGGAGCCGGCGGCGTACGCCCCCACCCCCGGAATTTCAAGCCACTGGGCACGGCTGCGAGGCAAATCCCCATCCCGTTGGGCAACGATCAAGCCCGCCGCCGCGTGCAGCATCCTTGCCCGCCGGTAGTAACCCAGCCCCGACCACAGTTCCAGCACCTCGTGCAGATCCGCCTCCGCCAGAGCCTGGACATCCGGAAACCGCTCCAGGAACCGCCGGTAATAAGGGATGACCGCCGCGACGGTGGTCTGCTGAAGCATGATCTCGGCCACCCAGGTTCCATACAGGGACTTCTTGCTTCGCCAGGGAAGATCCCGCTTGTGGTGGACGAACCAGTGCAGCAGATCCCGCCTCAACCCTTTGATTTCAAGATCATCACACAACGAGGCGACCCCCACCGGATACACACGGCAACATCCCGGTTATTGACAAAATTCGTTCCACGGGCCAGCATGCCCAGATGGAAGCAATGCCCCTCCTTGAACCTGGAGCATGTCATGCCAATTCAAACCATTCCCGAACTCTTCCAAGCCGCCGTTCGCGATTTACCCCGACCCGACTGCTTTTCCTATCGGGACGAGGACGGAGTTTACCGTGACGTTTCCAGCGCCGAGGCGATGCAACGGGTCCGGGCTTTGAGATTGGGGTTGCGTTCCCTTGGCATCAAGCCTGGAGAAAAAGTTGCTCTGCTGTCCGAAAATCGCCTGGAGTGGGCCTTGACGGATCTGGGCGCGCTGTGCGCCGGCTGCATCACCGTGCCGATTTATCCCACCCTGCTGCCCGAAACCATAGCCTATATCCTGAAGGATTGCCGCCCGGCGGCCATTTTTATTTCCACGGCCGAACAGTCCGACAAAATCCAGCCTCTGCGGGAGCAAATGCCCTTCCTGCGGGAGGTCATCACTTTCGAGCCTTCAAACCACCCGGACACCTTGACCTTCGCCAAACTCCTGCAGATCGGACAAAACCTGGCGGAACAGAACCCGCCCCCGCACGCCGCAGAGTGCGACCAGGTTGATCCCCATGATCCCTGCAGCATCATCTACACCTCGGGCACCACCGGCAACCCCAAGGGCGTTGTGCTCAGCCACTGGAACTTCGTTTCCAACGTGCAGGCCATCCGCGAAATCATCAGCTTTGAACCCGATGACCGCTGCTTGTCCTTCCTGCCCCTCAGTCATGTCCTGGAAAGGATGGCGGGTTTCTACACCACGTTGAGCGCCGGGGTGGGAATCGCCTACGCCCAGCGCATGGACTCGGTGCCGGTGGATGTCCTCGATGTCAAGCCAACCATTATGGTCAGCGTGCCGCGCCTGTACGAAAAAATCTACGCCAAGGTCCTGGGCCTGGCCATGAATTCAGGCTTCCCCCGCAAAAACATTTTCTTCTGGGCGCGGAACCTTGGCATCCAGGCTGCGGAATTGAGGGCGGACGGCAAAGGGATTTCCGCCTGGATGCAATTCCAGTTGAAGATTGCCGATGCCCTTGTGTTCAAGAAACTGAGGGCCAAGCTCGGTGGCCGCATCCGCTTCATGGTTTCCGGGGGAGCCCCCCTCAACAGCAGGATCAACAAGTTCTTCAACGCGGCAGGATTGACCATCCTGGAGGGCTACGGCCTGACCGAAACATCCCCCGTCCTGACCTGCAACAACTTCGACACCTTGCGTTTCGGCAGCGTGGGCAAAGCAATTTCCGGTACCGAAATCCGTATTGCTGAAGACGGTGAAATCCTCGTCCGCGGTCCCCAGGTCATGCTTGGCTATTTCAACAACGAAGCCGCCACCAAGGAAATCCTGGACCAGGATGGGTGGCTGGCGACAGGCGACATCGGCCATCTGGACGCTGACGGCTACCTGTTCATCACCGATCGCAAGAAAGACCTCATCGTTACCGCCGGCGGCAAAAACATCGCGCCCCAACCGATCGAAAACGCGTTTGTCGCCGACAAGTACGTCGCCCAGGTTGTGGTCATCGGGGATCGACGGCAATACCTTTCCGCCCTGATCATTCCCGACCTGGAGAACCTGCGGACCTTCGCCGCCGAGGCGAGCCTCGGGGTTGAAACGGATGCTGAGCTCATCCAGGATCCCGCGGTCCAGGCGCTCTTTGCCGACCTGGTGGAAAAGAAAAACCGCAACTTGCCCGGGTTCACGCAAATCAAGAAATTCACCCTGCTGGCCAAGGAATTCACCCTGGATGACGGCGAGTTGACCCCGACCTTGAAGGTCAAACGCTTCGCCATCGCCACCAAGTACGCCGACGTGATTGCCGCCATGTATCCCCGTGAGCCGGAAGTGCTTTGACGCCCATGAACGACCGGAATCCGGCATCGGGAACGGGGGGACGAAAAGGCTCCTTCCTGACAAACCCCGTGGGCTGCACGGCCGTGGGCCTGGCGGGGAATATCGGGCTATCAGGCGCAAAGATCGCCCTCGGTCTTCTGGCCGGCAGCACCGCCTTGCTCGCCGATGGCTACCACAGCCTGGCCGACGTTCTGAGTGACATCGGCATTCTGCTCGCCTTGAAGACGGCCAATCTTCCCCCCGACGAGAATCATCCCTACGGCCACCAGAGTTTCGAAACCCTGGGCGCCGTGGCCGTGGCTGCCTTCATGCTCCTGGCGGCATTCATTATCGGCAGAGGCGCCATCCTGGAGATTATTCATCGGGACCATGAGGTGCCGCAAATGATTGCGCTATGGACCTCGCTCGGCTCGGTGATAATCAAGGAAGTCATGGCCCGCTACACGATTTTTGTCGGCAGGAAACACAACAGCCCCGCCTTGCTGGCCAACGGGGCCATGCACCGCAGCGATGCCATCAGTTCCCTGGCGGCCGTCGTGGGCATCGGCGGCGCCCAGTTCGGCTGGCCGATCCTCGATAGCGCCGCCGCGCTGGTCATCGCCATTCTCATCACCCGCATGGGTTGGAATCTGATGCGGGATAACATCATGGCCCTCATGGACACCGTGCCCTCACCGGAACTGGTCACCGCCATTGGTGAGGCAGCGGCCCATGTGCCCTGTGTCCAGGAAGTCATCGACATCAAGGTGCGGCAACGGGGATCCCATTACCTGACCGACCTCAGGATCGCCATCCACCCCCGGCACACCATCGGTGAGGCCCACGACATCGCCCACCTGGTTGAAAAAGAGGTTCTGGACCGGGTGAAAAACGTCACACGCGTATTTGTCCACGTGGAACCGGGGGCCCTCTTGCCGGAACATGTCTGCTCCTTGTTCAACGGTGAACTGGATCATGTCCGCGGAGAGGTCAGCGGCGCTGGGCACGATCGCCCAGAACCACGGTAAAATTCAGGGACCGGCCACCGCGCAAAAGGGTGATCTCCACGGGTTCGCCCGGGTTGAAGGCGCGCAAGGCGGTCGTGAAAGTTGCCAGATCACGCACCTCCCGCCCCCCGAAGCGCACCAGAACATCCCCCTTGGCCAGGCCGGCGGCAGCGGCGGGACTGGCGTCAAAAACGCCCCCGATTTTGTAGCCCACGATTCCGGCCGTAAAATCCGGCATGGTGCCAAGCCAGGTGTTGTGGTTCCCCTCTCCAGTGGTTTCATTCCCGGCTTCGGACTCCCCGATCTTGATCCAGGGCAGCGGTCCGGTAATCGACCGCACCAAAGACAGGAGTCTGTCGACGTAGTCCGCCACCTGCCCCAGCGCCTCGGGGTCAAGCGTATCCCAGCGGTCGGCAGGACGATTGTACTGGGGATAAGGTCCGCCGAAAATAAAGAGCGCCGGGATCTTGCGGGCATTGAAGGTCAGGTGATCACTGCCGGACCAGCCTCCGGCGGCAAGCGAAAGCTCCAGTCCGGGAAAGTCCGCGTCCGCAGCAAGCCGGGGAAAAGCAGGCGTCGTCCCGACCCCGCTGACGTAAAGCTTGCCCTGACCCATCTGACCCACCGTGTCCAAGTTGATCATCGCATCCAGACTATCCAGGGGCACAGGCATGTGGTCCACCAGGAAACGGGAACCCAGCAGACCGGTTTCTTCCCCGTCGAAACTCACGAACAGGACGCTGCGCAGGTCACGGGAATCCGGAACCCGACGGCGGCACCTGGCCGCGGTCTCGACCAGGACCGTAACCCCCGAGGCGTTGTCGTTGGCCCCGGGGTAGTAGGAGTCGGCAGCCGGCGGTTGTCCGAGCGTATCGCCGTCGCTGCGCCCGAGGTGGTCGTAATGAGCACTGACCAACACGTAGCGCCCGGCCAGATTGCCCTTCCCCGGCAGGGTTCCCGCGACGTTGCGGCCGGTCAAACCCTCCAGCGCCTGACCGCTCCAGCCCTCCCCATGCAAAGGGAATTCCTGGAACCAAGCACCGGCGAAGGCCGGCTGGAGACCCTGGGCCGCGAACCACGCAGCCACGGTGTCGCCGGCGGCGTGCCCTTCCCTGCTGCCGGCACCCCGACCGGCCAGCGCCGGACTTGTCAGGACCTTCACCCGGCCAAGCAGGCGACCGGCGATGTCATCCTGGGCGGCCAACAACCCCGACCCGGAGCCCAGGACGAGCAAAATGGCGAGCATCAACATGCGCTTCACGTTCAAGCCTCCCAGCCGAGGCAACATTTCGCCGCAGCCTCGGCGGAGCAATAGGCTTCAAAGAGAGCGGCGAAGTGATCCAGATTCCGGGCCATATCCGACAGGACGTACCCCGCAGGAGCAAAGATCACCGCCAGAATCCGGTTCGTCGAGCCGTCCACGCACGTCCGGAGCGAATCGCTGGTGGGAGACCCGAACGGCCCCTCGGCATCATACAGGGACAGCCTGCCGCCAACATTGACCTGGCCCTTGCGGATCCCCGCATAGGAATCCCCCGGCTCGCCGATACATATGGCAACATCCCCCTGGATTTTTTCCAGATCGTACATCCCCACGGGCAACAAGAAATCCAGGGAAGCCAGGTTGCAGCTGTCCACGGCGCTGTTGATCAGGTACAGCTCCTGGTCCTTCAGCACCCGGCGCAGGAGGGCTTCGCTGCTCGGGCGATGCCGCGAGGGGTCCATGCCGAAAGATTTGTAGAGGTTCCGCGCCGGGGCCAAGCCACTGATGGCAGATGGCGTCAGACCCTGGTACTGCCCGCGCAGCCGCGCAGCGGTTTCGGCCGTCTGCCGGGCGGCGCCGGTACCCTGCGTAACCTGGACATCTTCCAGGACCAGGATACCGCAACACAACCGGTCCCTGACCTCCGCAGCCAGGTCCAGCTGCCGGTGGGCCGTCAAGGGGAAACCGGAGCTCATGATGGCCCAGCGGTTGAATCATGCCGGCCGCCGGCACCGTACATGCGGTGGTAATAGTCGCGGTAGCTGCCGCTGCGAACCGAATCCAACCATTCCTGGTTGTCCAGATACCACTCGATGGTTTGGGCAATACCCTCAGCAAAAGCGACCCGGGGAGACCAGCCCAGTTCCCGCCCGATCTTCCCGGCGTCGATGGCGTACCGGCGATCATGGCCAAGCCGATCGGGAACGAAAGTGATCAGGTCGCGGCTCTTGCCCAGAGTGTCAACAAGCAGGGAGACAAGCTCCAGGTTCTGCTTCTCGTTGCACCCGCCGATATTGTAGACCTCACCGGAAATTCCCTGGCGCAAAACCAGATCCACCGCCCGGCAATGATCGGCCACGTGGAGCCAATCCCGCACATTGAGACCGTCGCCATAAACAGGCAGGGGCTTGTCTTCCAGGGCATTGGCGATCATCAGGGGAATGAGTTTCTCGGGAAACTGGTACGGCCCGTAGTTGTTGCTGCAGCGGGTGATCATCACCGGAAAACCGAAAGTGTGGTGGAAGGCCCGGCAAAGCAGATCCGCTGCGGCCTTGGTCGCGGCATAAGGGGAGTTGGGCGCCAAAGGCGAATCCTCGGTGAAGGCCCCCTTTTCGCCCAGGGAGCCGTAGACCTCATCGGTGGAAACCATGACAAAGCGCTCCACACGAGCCCGCCGAGATTCTTCCAGCAGGATCTCCGTCCCCAGCACGTTGGTATTTACAAAAGCCTCCGGACCCTCGACGGATCGGTCAACGTGACTCTCGGCGGCAAAATGAACCACCGCTTCAATGCTGTGATCCTCAAGCAATGAGCGCACGAGGCCGCGGTCCCGGATATCACCGCGGGTAAAATGGTAACGGGCATCATCTTCGCAACCGACTAGGTTTTCCAGGTTGCCGGCATAGGTCAATAGATCCAGATTGACCACCGTGTCAGCGGAGCCGGCCAACACCAGACGCACAAAATTGGACCCGATGAAACCCGCCCCTCCCGTGACCAGAATGTTCATGATTCAACCCCCCGGTTACCGGCGGCACGATTCCACTCGGTCACCAACTCACATGTTCGTTCCCGGGAAACAGGCTGGTACTCGCCGTCGCCGGCGGCCTTGAGAGACGTGCCCACGATGACGCCGTCCGCCACCGGCAAGAACTCCGCCAGGTTCGCGGTTCTTATACCACTGCCCACCAGCAGGGGACAATCAGGCAAAGCCTCCCGGACTTCCTGGACGTCGGCTACCGCAGCTCCGCTGCCAGTGGCCGCCCCGGTGATGATGATCCCGTCGGCCAAGCCGCGCAGCCGCAGATCCCTGGCCTCCTCGGCCAGCGGGCGCGAGACCAGGGGCCGGGCGTGCTTGACCCTCACGTCCGCCAGAATGCCGATATCACAGCCCAGCTCCCGCCGCAAACGCAAGGTACGATACGCTTTGCCCGCGAGGGAACCCTGATCGGTGACAGCCGCGCCCACATGGACATTGATCCTGATGAAGGCCGCCCCGGTGGCCATGGCCACCGCCAACGCGGCTTCGGCATCATTGCGCAAGACATTGACTCCGAGAGGCACGTCGGGGAATTCCCCGACAATGGCGCCGACAACCCAGGTCATGGCGGCTACGGTCGCCGGGGGTACCATGTCCGGATAGAAAGGAACATCATGGTAGTTTTCCACCATGAGGGCTCCCACCCCCCCGGCCACCAGATTTTCGGCATCGGCCAGGGCTGCACCGACCACCTTATGAAAATCACCCGCCCAGAGGGGAGACCCTGGCAACGGCTGGAGATGCACCATGCCGATGATGGGAGGCTGGCACAGGGAGCGAAAGAATTGGGGTGTCCACATGGCGAGTAATCATCCTTTGGCAATTGGATATGCATCAATTTTCCGGAACCAGGTTGATCTGCTTCCTGGCATCGCTGCTATAATAGGATAAATTAGGAGACCCGTGACGGAAAGACAGGAATGGAGAACCATGCAAATCGTCAATGGCAAGACCGGGTGGATCGAAGTCATCTGCGGCCCCATGTTCAGCGGCAAGAGCGAAGAACTCATCAAGCGGATCCGGCGCGCGCAGATCGCCAAACGACGGGTGCAGATCTTCAAGCACGGTATCGACTCCCGCTACGATGCCTCCGACATCGTGTCCCACAGCCAGCAGAAAATGCCCGGCATCGCCCTGACCCGGGTGGAAGACATCCTGGATATGGTGGACGACCGCACTGAACTGGTGGCCATCGACGAGGGCCAGTTTTTCGACGGCCATCTGGTGGAGGTTGCCAACAAACTCGCCAACCTGGGCAAGAGGGTTATCGTGGCCGGGCTGGACCTGGATTACCGGGGGGTGCCATTCGGTCCCATGCCCCAACTGATGTGTTCCGCCGAATATGTCACCAAGCAACTGGCCATTTGCATGACCTGCGGAGATCCTGCCAACTTCACCCAGCGTTTGACCGGGGCTACGGACCAGATCCTGGTCGGCGCCTCCGAGACCTATGAGGCCAGGTGCCGCCGGCATTTCGAACCGCCAGTTCCAGAACCCTGAAAAACAGGCCGGGGCCGCAG
>CAZJGK010000051.1:15447-23365 GCA_964545545.1 uncultured Fibrobacteraceae bacterium
GTTGCGGGCATTGGGATCATTGAATCTGTGGTGCCAACGAACAGCGTCCTCAAGATCCGCACTCAGGTTCCATTCCCGTATCAACTGGGCACCCAGTTCGCCGTGGTCGAATCCGAGCTTACCCCGTTCGATCACATGGTAGGGCTTACCGGTACTGGTGCTTTCCAGGAGGATTTCCTGGAACAGCTCGGGGTAGCTGCGTGCCAGAACCAGTTGCCCGATATTCTGCATCAGGCCACCGATAAATACTTTTTCCGGTTCCCTCATACCCATGGCTTGGCCCACCAGTTGTCCCGCCATCGCCGACAGCACGGACTGGGTCCAGATTTTGCGATACAGGGCACCTGCGCCCGGTGACAGGAATACCGAACGCGCCGCCGTCACCAGGGTCCAGTTCCGGATGGCCACAAAACCCAGGCGGACAATGGACTCGCTCACGGTCCTGATTTCCCTGACCGCACCATAAAATGGGCTGTTGGCGATGCGCAATACTTTGGCCGTCAAAGCCTGGTCCATGGCCAGGGCCTTCTCCAGGCGGGTCGCGGTCGTCTTGGGGTCCTCAATGACGGCCATGATGTGACAGGCCGCCTTGGGCAGGGCCGGCAGTTCGCCGCTGTGGTGCAGGATGTCCTTGGCCGTAAGCGGTCGACCCGAACCCCGGGGATCTTCGGTATTTTCCGGAGTTGGGTCGGATTCCTCGACATTATCGACGGAGGTTGGAGGAACCTCCGGCTGAGGATGTTCGACGGGGTTTGCCGACGGGCCTTTTTCCTGCCGAAGAACGGTAAAGGGATCTATGACCGTATCGGGTTCACTTGTCGACGGGGCGGCCCCGAATGGACCTTCCAGTTGAGTCTCGCCGGATCCCTTGCGTCGCGCATGTTCGGTCTTCAGGATTTCCTCGACCCTGCCCTGACGCAGATAAACGCCTTTCTCCAGCATGTGCATGCGTCCGAGGGCGTAGTGGGCCAGGATTTCGGCCAAAATCATGGGCTGGGCCATGGTGTCGTCCCCGTCCATATACAGGAACGTGTTCCAGTGCCCTTGGCTGGGCAGGGGCAGTATCACAATGTTCCGCTCTCGGGAGCCGCGCCCCAGCATCAGGGTCAGATCCAAAGGAAAATTCCGCGCCGGGACGGGGCCGGCGTACACGGCCGTCTCTTCGCCCGCAGCCGTGAAAACATCCCCCTTGTTGAGGGCGATGGGGGCACGCCCATCCGCACGCTTCCGGCGAGCTTCACCGGGCAATTTCACACCGACTTCGAGATAGACCTGCAAGCCGCTGGTCCAGCGTTTCAACATCAGCAGACGCATACCATGCTGGCGGACAAAATGGCTGAAGAACTCATGAAATTCCCGCGGCTGATGCATGCGGTTCAAGGAGAGAATGCCATCGAGCAACAGCGATACATGGGCAGGATCCAGCCCGTCGGCCTTGTTTTTGGTCACTCCAGGCTGAATTTGGGATTCTGGTCGTTGCACTTGTTGCCCACCCTGAACACACGGATCATCCTGGGCGCGTTCTGAGGGAAGACCGTCAGACAGCACATCCACCCTGGCACGCAAGGCCTCCAGAGTACTCAGGATATCCTTAAGTTCGGGGGTAGAGCTGGCCACAATTTCCCTTTCCGGGAGCTCCATTTACAACGATCTTATGCCTGTCGCCGGGCGTCCTACATTACCTTATCGGCAATTTGCCCGGCCTATTAAACGAAAACTGACCCGGACCGGTCGGATTGCGTCGTTTACCCGAAACGGATCGCCTCGGGACCACGAATGCAACTGCCGGACCAAAACCACCCGGAGTGCTCGATATGCGCATTACCAAGCGTTTTGCCTTCGACGCCGCCCACTGGCTGCCACAGGTCCCCAAGACCCACAAGTGCCACAGATTACACGGTCATACCTACCAGATAGAATTGGGTCTGGAGGGCGCGTTGGCACAGGACATGGGCTGGGTCATGGATTACGGCGAGGTCACCAAGGCCTTCAAACCCATGGAAGAAGCTTTGGATCATCATTGTCTCAACGAGATCGAAGGTTTGGACAATCCCACGGCAGAGAACCTGGCATTCTGGATCTTCGCGCGCCTGCGGCCCTCCCTGCCCTTGCTGACGGATGTGACGGTGAAGGAAACCCCCGGCACAGCGGCGATCTATCGACCCTGAACATCCTGATCAAGGTTGACTTTCTCCACCTTGGAGGCGGGCAACCAACCCGTCCAGTCCCCCCCCAAACTTATCCGCAGCCAATCATCCCGGGTCCCGACCAGGTGGACGGTCAAACCGTCATGGACCTCGAACAGGACGGGGAACCCCGTAGTGGGGCCGGAGCGGACTTCCGCCGTGTCGGCAATCACAACACCCTGGCGGCGGACGACGTCCTGATACCAGCGCCAGCCGGTGGCTGCCGAGACCAGGATGAGCAATCCGCCTGTGGCCACCAGAAGCCTCCGCAACCGGTCGTTCCAGTATCCTCGCGCGAAGACCCAACCGGTCAGCAGACACAGGCTCCAGACCAGGGCCAAACAGATGAGGCCCCATTCGTCCAGGGACAGGAAATCAACCGAGGAAGAAATCTGGGCGATGAAAAGCGGCAGGGGTTCCTGGGTCAGCTTCAGGTCCCGCAGGTTGTCCCGCACCCACTCCAGGTTCTTGCGCACATCCTGGTCACGCGGGTCCAGGCGCTGGGCGCGCAGATAACTGGCAACGGCCTGGCCCAATTTCCCCTGCCTGGCAAACGTGTTGCCCAGGTTGAAATGCAGGGTCGGATCGTCGATCCCCATGGCCCGCACCTGGAGATACATTTTCTCGGCGCCGGCCAGATCACCGGCCGTATAGGCATGATTGCCCTCGGCCAGAAGGCGCACCGGATCTCCACCTTCGGCAGGCTCTGCGCACGATCCGCGACCGGGCCAGCCAACCCCTGCTCCCATCAGGGCGATGGCAAACAGGACGGCGGTCGTGCCGGAGATCTTCCGCCGGCCTACCTTTCCGCTGCGGTCCAGCAAGGTCAACAACCGGAGGGCCTCGGACACCAGATCCGGATCATCGGCCGCCTCCTGGCTGCTGAAACGAACTGCATCGCAGCGCACAAGCACCTCGACCAGGAGCTCCCCTGTCTGCTCGTCAACCTTCTCCGCAGAATATTCCCGCACCTGTGGCGAATCGATTTCGGCCGCGGTCAACCCCGTGCAGTGGGCGATATATCCCCGCACGGCCTGAGCCACCAGGCTGCACGCCGTCACCGCATCCTTTGCTGTTGCCGCCTGGGTCAACAAATCCCGGGTCCGTCGCCAGGAGCGCTTTCTGAGGCGCCGCGGATCACGTCCGTCCGCAGCGGCCTTGTCCAGATACAGCCTGAATAAAGCCAGCAGGGCCAAAGGCGAGACCAGGAGAATCCACCACAGGAAGCCGCCGGTCACGCGACCGCCCCGGTGGCGCAGATGCCGCGGTACCGGGTGGATGAATGCCAGGTCCTGCCCCAGGCGGGTCAGCCCGGACCGCATGAAACCCGAAGCCTCACCGTCCTCGGCCGCCAGGTCACCCCCGGTGACCGTCAGCGGCCCCACTTTCGCCTCTGCGGTGCGGTAGGTCCGGCTTCCGGAATCGAACCAGACAAGTTGCACAGGAGGTATCTCCAGGGTTCCGCTCTGCTGAGGCACGAGAATCTTTTCCACCTTGATGGTTCCTATCAAGCGCCCGCTGGAGACATCCGTCTGGAACGATTTGGTCGAATCATGCTGCCTGACGCTCTTGGCAGGCGTGATCTTCAGGCCGGCGAATCCCTTGAGAAAGGCATCGGAAACAAGGGTTACCTTGAGACTGACGGGGTCTCCGGTTTGGACCGAATCACGGTCGACCACGGCCTTGAGATTCAGGTGCGAAGCCACCAGGCCGCTGAAACCAGCCGGAATGGGAGCAGGCAGTTCATTGACCTTCACCTTCACCGGATCCGTGCGCAGGATACGGGGACCCCGGGGCCGAGACCCTGAATTGAAGAACCTGTCGAAGACATCCTGGGGAAATTGCAACTCGGCCGGTTCGATGACGAGGTCGCCGCTGCGGGTGGGAAAAAGCGCGTAGCTGACCTGCGTCACACTGTAATTCATGCCCTGGATGACACGATTGAAATCGCGTTGCGTGCCGAGATCCTCGCGCCAGAAGCCCTCGGTGCTCGGGGCCCTGTAGTTGGGGTTATTCCACGGTTCCTTGCGCCGACAGTAATTGAAACTCAGAATGATCTGCTGACCCACAAAGACCTGGTCCCGGTCTGTCTCCATGGTAACGAAAACATCATCTCCAGGTTTGCCGCCCTGCACGGATCCAGCCGGAGCCCTACCCCCGGTCTGCTGTTGCGGCCGGGGCATGCGATTGCCCGAAACAGATGGCGAAACAACCTGTCCCCCACTCCCGGGTGTGACCGTGATGGTCAACGGATCAGTGCTGCATTCCTGCTTGCCGGCGCGGACCTTCACCGGACCGATCGTGACATCGTGGTCAGTTGTAAGCGTCAGGTAGTAAGTGCGGCTCACCGAAGCCTGGGTGCTGCCGTTGATCATGGAAACGCTCTGGCTGGTCCCGCCGCCGGCGATGGCCACACCCTTGATATCGGGCAACGCGAAATCCGCCGACCAACCGAAATTGCCTGCGGCGGTCACCGTCAGAACCACAACATCACCCTGCCGTGCGGATAAATGGTCGACCTTCACATTGCACGACATACCCAGGGCCGCAGCAGTCCAGGCAACTTCAAGCGCCAACAACATCAGGAGCGCAAGCCGCCAGCGCGCGGACCAGATCACGGGTATCACGAATTTCACCATCGCTTCCCACTCTTGGGTTTCCCGCCCTTGAGCCGCTTTTGAACCGAACGCTTGAGTTCCTGTTCGTCACGATCAAGAGCGTTGAGGATCTGCAGTGCGTGTTCCTTGTCGAGTTGTTTGGCATCGGGCTGTTTGTCCTGTCCCTCCTGCTGTTGTGGGGACTGATTCTGATCCTGACCCTGCTGCTTTTGCTCCTGCTGCTTTTGCTCCTGCTGCTGTTGCTGTTGTTGCTGTTGTTGCTGGTCTTGCTGGTCTTGCGGCTTCTTTTGATCCTGCTGGTTTTGCTGACCTTTGTTGTCCTGCTGGTTCTGCTTTTCCTGCTTATCCTTGTTGTCTTTTTTGTTCTTGTTGTCCTTGTTTTCCTGATTTTTCTGCTGCTGTTGTTTCTGCAGTTCCAGGGCTCTTTCCAGATTCAGGAGGGCATCCTCCTGGCCAGGATCAAGGTCCAGGGACGCTCTCAATTTGCCCGCGGCGTCCTTGGGTTTGCCCGCAGCCAACAAGGTGGACCCGGCATTGTAAAGGGCTTCGGCGCGCAGAACGGGATCGTCCGTCAATTCCAAGGTGCGGCCAAATTCCCGCACGGCATCGTCGTACTTCTTCAGCCTGCTGAGCGTCTCCCCCATGGCCAAGCTGATCAGGGGATTGTCCGGGTCATGCACAAGGGCCGCCCCGAACCGGGACAAGGCACCTTGATAGTCCTTGTTGAGATAGGAGGCCCGGCCCCTGGCCATGGCCTCGGCCTGGGGCGTCACGAGGCCTGCCGTGACAGGCTGCCCCCACCCGACATATAAGGCAAGGGCCAGGATGGCGACCTGGACCGAACGGGATTTCCTGCGGCCGGGAATCCCCGCCTGCAGGATAAAGCGCCCGGCAAAACACAGCAGGGCCAGCAACAGCGGCCACAGATACCGCTCCTGGTAGGCGGAAATCCGCCGATCCTCCAGATCGCGTTTGCCCAATCTTTCCAGTTCGGTGAATAGCCGGTCGCCGGCCAAATCATCCACCCCGATCCGGAAGGCCGAGCCCCCGCTGATAGCGGCCAATTTCTGCAACGAGGCCATGTCCAGCCGGCTCATGACAACCTTCCCGTCCGGGCCCTTCAGATAACCGGCGGGTTGACCCTTGTCATCGGTCACGGGAATCAGGCCCCCTTCGGCAGTTCCCACGCCAACGGGAATAATCTTAATGCCGTCATCCTTGCATTGCTTGGCCACGGCTTCCCAGTCCCCCTCCAGGTCCTCACCGTCGGTAACCAGCAGGATGGCCTGGAAACCGGCAGGCCGATCACCCTGGCCCCTGGTCAACAGATCATGGGCGGTCTGCAGGGCCGACGCAATGGCCGTGCCTTGTTCGGAGAGCATGTCGGGTCCCGCCATATCCAGGAATATCCGGGCCGTGCCGTAATCCAGGGTCAGGGGACACTGCACGAAAGCAGAACCTGCAAAGAACACCAGGCCGATGCGGCTGTCCTTGATCCGGTCCAGGAAATCAGTGAGTTCCGCCTTGGCCCTGCCGATCCGGTTGGGCACCACATCCTGCGCCAGCATGGAATTGGAAATATCCAGGGCGATGACCACATCGGATCCCCGCTGGGTAACGGTGACCTCGCTGGCTCCCCATTGGGGCCGGGCCGCCGCGAGCAGGAGCCAGAATATTCCCATCAGCAACAGAAACCGGCTCCAGGAACGGAGGCGAGGATGGTCGCCATCGATGTGGCGGACGCCCTGCGCGCCCAGCAAGGTGTATAAACCCGCCCGGCTCCGGCGATCACTCCACCGCAACAGAAGCCACAACACAGGCACCAGCGGTACGGCAAATAACCAGATTTCCCGCGCAAATCTCATGGTTCCCTGCTCCCGCTCATGGCAATTTCCTGACCCAGGTTGCTCCCAGCAGCAAATCCAGCAGGATGAGCAACAGGGCGAAGCCCGCAAACCATCCCTCCAGTTGCCGATACCAGGTGCTGACGACGGTTTCGTAGCGCGCCGTCTCCAGCTTGTCGATGGTCGCGAAGATGTTTTTCAGCATATTGGTGTTTGTGGCCTGGAACATCTGGCCCCCTGTCTTGTCCGCGATGCGGCGCAACAGGTCCAGGTCGACGTGGGATTCAACCATTTGCGTGCGCCGTCCGAAGATGGGGTCGTCCACGGGAAAAGGAACCATGCCCTGTTTCCCCACCGCCACCGTATACACGCGCACGTCCAGGGATTTCGCCAGATCCGCGGCCGTCTCCGGTTCCAGGGTGGGCACGTTGTTGGCCCCGTCGGTCAGCAGGATCACCGTTTTGCTCGGGGAACGCGAATGCTTCAGGCGTGAAACCGCCGTGGCCAGTCCCAAGCCGATGGCCGTGCCGTCGTCGATCAGCCCGACCTGGACCTCGTCCAGAAAACTCGTCAGGACCGGGTGATCGAGAGTCAGGGGACACTGGGTAAAGGCCTTGGCCGCAAACAGGACCAGTCCGATACGATCATGGGGCCGCCCGGCGATGAAGCCGCGGATGACATCCTTCGCCGACTCCAACCGATCCTTGGGCTGAAAATCCAGCGAGCGCATGCTGCCGCTGATATCCAGCGCCAGCACAATATCGATCCCCTGGCCCTTGACGTTTTCGCTGTGGTGGGAAACCCGGGGTCCGGCCGCACCGACGACCAGCAGCACCATACCCAGTCCCGCCAGCAGGGGCAGCAAGCGCAACAAGCGCACCCGCGGGGACAACGGAGCACCGGCCATCAAACCCAGATCGGGATGCCGCAGGCAGGCGCTGATCCCCGCGGATTTCAGGCGGTACCAGACAAGGAGCACCACCGGCAATTCCAGAAGCAGCAGCCAGGGGCGGGCAAATTCCATCAGGCGTCCTCCCCTAAAGCGTGTGAGTTCAGCTTGGCGGCAGGCACTTCAAGTTCCTCGCGCAGGTAAACCCAGGCACGATTTCCCCTCAGGGAAAGATCAACCGGAACCACCGTGAATTCCGGCATGATGCGCAGAGCGGCCAGTTCCCTGAAGAAGGTTGCGGCCGCCTGGCGGCAATCGTCGAGACCGGGCGCCGCGGGGTGATAACGCCAGCGATCGGCATATGTCATCAATTCCCCCAAC
>CAZJGK010000052.1:0-3247 GCA_964545545.1 uncultured Fibrobacteraceae bacterium
CCGTGTTTTTCCGTGCCGTACCCGTCCGGTGGGTGTTATGTTGACCGGGCGATTCCGTCCCTGTCCTGAAATCACGTGAAAGGACGCCCGTTCATGCGCGCCAACGGCTACAGCTACCGCTTCGGTTCGGCCCTGACCCCCATGGTCAAGAACCTCATCATCGCCAACTTTGCGGTTTTCATGCTGCAGGCCTTCTTCAACAATCTGATCGTTGCCTGGTTCGCGTTCATCCCCCGTGAGGCCGTGCTCGGTCTCCAGGTATGGCGCTTTTTCACCTATATGTTCCTGCACGAAGGATTCACGCACATCCTTTTCAACATGTTCGGCCTGTGGATGTTCGGCACCCAGATCGAGCGTTTGTGGGGCGGCCGCCCGTTCCTGATCTATTACTTCATCTGCGGACTGGGCGGGGCGTTTACCTATGGCCTGTTCAACCTTGCGGGCCTGAATGCCTATATTCCCATGCTGGGAGCCTCGGGAGCCATCTTCGGCATCCTGCTGGCCTACGGCCTGAGCTTTCCCGACTCCATCATCCTGGTGTTCATGGTGATCCCCATGAAGGCCAAGTACACCGTGATCCTGTTCGGGTTGATGGAGCTTCTAGCTGCCCCCCGGGGCGGAGGCGGGGTCGCGCACATAGCACATCTGGGCGGCATGCTTACCGGTTACCTTTATCTGATCTGGACCATCCCCACCATGCGCGGCAACCGCCTGGGATTAGGGGAACTGGATGCCCTGTGGCGTCGCTACCGGACCAAAAAGGGAATCCACATCGTCAAACCCGGTGCCGGATCTTCCCGGAAGGCCCGACCCGGCAACGAGGACACGGACCAGACCGAGATCGACCGCATCCTGGACAAGATTTCCCATCATGGCCTGCAAAGCCTTACCGAACAGGAACAGGAAATCCTGCGCAAGGCCGGCCGCCGCTGACCAGGGGTTTGGGAGCATATGGATCTGAGTATAATCATCGTCAACTGGAATACCGGCGACCTCGTCCGGGAATGCCTGCGTTCACTGCCGGCCGCCACGGCGGGGCTGGGCACCGAAGTGCTGGTGGTCGACAACGGTTCCACCGATGATTCGGTCCCCGCGATCACCCGCGAATTCCCTCATGTGCGCATGATGGCCACCGGAAAGAACCTGGGCTTTGCCGCGGGCAACAACCAGGCGCTGCCTCTGACCTCGGGTCGTATGATTCTGCTTTTGAACCCCGACACCGTTTGTCCGCCCGGTTCCCTGACCCGCCTGGTTTCCTTTGCCCTCCGGCATGACAACCTGGCCGCCACGGGCCCGCGACTGGTGGCCGCGGACCTCCAGCCCACGCTCAGCTGGGGATTTTTTCCCCGCCTGCGGGATCACTGGCTCGGCTTCCTGGACCCCCGGAAACTCTGGCTGCGCGGACCCCTGGCCCAACGCATCGTGGTGACCCCCAACCGCAACCAGCCATCCTGTACCGTGGATTACGTCGTCGGCGCCTGTCTGTTGATGACCCGTAGCGCCTTGGAAAAAGTGGGATTGCTGGACGAAAGATATTTCCTGTACTTCGAAGAGACCGACTGGTGCTATCGAGCCCGGCAAATGGGTCTGGAAATCTGGTACTGCGCCGAGTGTGAAGTCGTCCACCTGGAGGGCAAGGCCGCCGCCCGGACCAGCGCGTTCAGCGTGAGGCAATTCCAGGTCAGCTATCGCGCCTTCGTGGCCAAACACTATGGAAAATTCCGGGTGCCCATGTACCGTATGGCACAATTCGCCGAGTTCGGGATGAAGGCCCTGCTGCGGTCCTTGTTGCCCTGGGAACGCCGGCAAAACCGCACCCTGGCCCGCCTACTCTGGTCCAAGGCCCGGCTGCAACTTGTCAATCACCTCGCAGCACAGCCACCGGCCGCTTCCTAACGCCCATCGCTCCTGGTCTTCTTCTCGAATTCCGCGATCAGGTCCTTGCCCGAGTTCAGGGAAATGATGCGAAATTCCTCGACGTGCAGGGTGGCGTCATCCATGACATTGAGTTCCAGATCGAAGGTCCGGCTCAAATCCTTGAACTGCTCGGGGCGTTCCTCCAGCAGATGAAGAGCCAGCACGGGGTTGGCCTGGATCTGAAGACGCTTCTCCCGGAACACGATGGCGATGCGATGCACGAGGCGCTCGATGCGGTTGCTCAGGGTTTCCAGCGAGAGCACCTTGCCCGTTTCCCGGCAGTACGGGCAGGGATCCGAGACCTGGCTCAACAGGCTGGGCCGCACGCGCTGGCGGCTCATTTCCACCAGGCCCAGGCCGCTGACCTGGAACACCTTGTGCCGGGCGCGGTCACGTTTCAGATGCAGCTTCAGTTCGTTGAAGACCCGCTTCTTGTTCCCCTCGTGCTCCATGTCTATGAAATCGACGACGATGATCCCGCCCACATCGCGCAGCCGCACCTGCCGGGCCACCTCGCGCGCGGCCAACATATTGGTCTGCAGGATGGTGTCTTCCTGGTTGCGCTTGCCCGTGAAGCGGCCGGTGTTGACATCGATGGACACCAGGGCCTCGGTGGGCTCGATGATGAGATAGCCGCCTTTTTTCATCCAGACTTTCTTGTCCAGGGTCTTGCGGATCTCAGGCTCGATGTTGAACTGATCGAAGATGGGCAGATCGCCCTTGTAAAGCTGGATACGCCCTTTGAGTTCGGGCGCGAAACTCTTGACGTAGGTTATCAGACGCTGGAAATCGTCCTTGTCGTCGATGACCAGCCGGTCGGTGTCCTCCTTGAAGATGTCGCGGATCAGACCCACGACCATCCCCACGTCCTCATGCACCAGGGCAGGAGCCTCAACCTCGTTTTTGGCCGCGTAGATCTTCTGCACCAGCCCGCTAAGATATTCCACGTCCTGCTTGACGCCGCTCTCGCTGACACTGGTGGCGGCGGTGCGGATGATGAAGGCGCCTTCATCCGAGCGATGCTTCTGCAGCAGCTGCTTGAGCCTTACCCGTTCCTGACGATCCTCGATCTTGCGCGAAACCCCGATATGCCTGCCCTTGGGCATCATCACCAGGTAGCGGCCGGGCAGACTGATGTCCGCGGTCAGCCGAGGCCCCTTGGTGCTGATGGGTTCCTTGGTGACCTGAACCAGGATGGAGTCCCCGACCTTCAGGACATCCTGGATATTGGGCACAAAGCGGCTGCGCCGGCCCCGGCCACCGCTGGGGCTGGGACTGGGGCTGTCGATGGTCTGGGATTCATCATGCTCGAGATCCGAAGCATGGAGAA
>CAZJGK010000052.1:3347-10135 GCA_964545545.1 uncultured Fibrobacteraceae bacterium
CTGGGGCTGTCGATGGTCTGGGATTCATCATGCTCGAGATCCGAAGCATGGAGAAAGCCCGCCCGGTCCAGCCCGATCTCCACGAAAGCCGCCTGCAAACCTGGTTTTACCGAACTGACTTTCCCGAGATAGACATTGCCCACCATGCGCTTGGAATCGGCATTCTCAAGCAACAATTCCACGAGTTCGCCGTCCTCAAGCATGGCGATGCGCACCGAATGGGGGGACGAATTGATGATGATTTCTTTTTTCATGAATACGGCCATCCGGCGGCGGGGCGTCATGGGTCTGCGGAATCGGTCCAGAACCTATCCGTTGAAATGCCGGCCCAACCAGCAGCGGAGGTTGAATTCACCTACTTCCTCAAAAGGCGACAACCATCGCCCGTCGTTGTATAGACCGAAATATCCCGTGCGCCTGATCCGGCTGAACCGTGGTTCAGGCAACAGATCACCCAGCAGGGCGGTCAAGAATTCATTCACCGGCAACATCGCGCCGGTCTCACCCCGCAGCAGGGAAAGGCTCAAAATCACGCCTTGGTCCTGCCCGGAGTCATGATTGACTTCCAGTGCGCCGTCGGGGACGAGCGCCCGCATATCGAAGGTCATGTCCCCCTTGGGGCGCCGTCGCACATACATCCAAGCATCAGCGGCCAGAAATGCCGCAAC
This sequence comes from uncultured Fibrobacteraceae bacterium, assembly GCA_964545545.1. Classification (GTDB taxonomy): domain Bacteria; phylum Krumholzibacteriota; class Krumholzibacteriia; order LZORAL124-64-63; family LZORAL124-64-63; genus JAHJTW01. Next base: position 4,016 of record CAZJGK010000052.1, read on the forward strand.
TTTTCCTTTGACCTCCTCAGGACCGGGACCGCCCGCAGCGGGCTCCGGCAATTCGACCCGGTAGTCGAACCTATCCACACTCTGATCGATAGATACAGGAGTCTGACTGCCGACCATCACTTGTCGGTTAATCCACAATCCTTCGGGCAAGGCATGGTTGAGCGCTTCACGCCAGCCGGGGCAGGCGTGGGTGAAAGCCAGGTCCATGCACTCGCGTTGCCCCTCCATTCCCACCGGAAGCGGCGGGCCAAATTTTAGCAGGGGATGAGGATGATAGCCCTTGCTGTACGCGACAGGCAAGCCTGAACGTCGCAGGGCCAGCTGCAGCTGCCGTTGAAAGTCCAGATGTCCCAAAAAAGCCATGTCCTGTGTCTTGGCAAACTCCACCCGATACCAGCACTTGGCAGCGGCCTGTTGACGCCAGATGCGCCATTTTTTCAATTCTTGACCGGGATTGAAAGGGTCCAGATTACGCGGATCGAAAACCGGCTCATCGTCCTGATCAACCGAGGGTACCGGGACCGGGGGCGGCGCAACGTTTCCTTTCCCGGAGGGTTGCGAGAATATGTGCTGCAGTGTCTGGTCGCAGGGACCACAATGATAACAGGCGGACTCCAGACGGCAGTCAGGCACCGTCCGCTCCTTCAGGGCCCGTTCCCAGTCCCGTTGCAGGAAGGATTTCTCCACCCCCACGTCCACGTGGTCCCAGGGCAATGGCGCCTGGGGATCATGCGGCGCCAGATAATCCTCCGCGGTTACGCCACAGGTTGCCAGAGCGTTTTCCCACCGGCTGAAATCGAACCACTCGTCCCAGCCATCGAAGCGGGCGCCCCGGCGCCAGGCCTCGGCCACCACCGCCGCCAGCGCAGCGTCCCCCAGGCCAAGCAAGGCCTCCAGATACGAAACCTCCGGTTCCCTGAGGCTGACCTTGGTCTTCATGCGGCGCAGGGGCCTGGCCAGGTAATTGTTCCGATATTGGATTTCCACCCGGGAAATCTGTCCGGCCCACTGGAAAGGAGTATGGGCCTTGGGCGCGAAGGGCGAGATGGATACATGGACCTGCGCGCCCCCGCGCGGCGCCAGGGCCACGACCCGGCCCACCAGCGCGACCAGCGCTTCCAGATCCTCATTGGTTTCCGTCGGCAGACCGATCATGAAGTACAGCTTGATACTCTGGACCCCGGAAGCGAAGGCCTCCCGGGCCGTGGTCAAGATCTGTTGCTCGGTGATGTTCTTGTTGATCACATCCCGCAGCCGCTGGCTTCCGGCCTCGGGGGCAAAGGTGAAACTCCGGGGCCGCTCCTTGCTGAGATGTCCGTACAGGCTCTCGTCAAGGGAATCGATCCGCAGGCTGGGCAACACCAGGTTGGTGCGGCTACCAGCCAGCGCCGTCTGGATACCCGAGACGGCCTCGTTCAAGCCCGTGAAGTCCGCGGTCGAAAGGCTAAGCAACGAAACCTCGCTGTAACCGGAGGCCGCCACCCCTTCACGCGCGGCGCTCACCAGCGAATCAGCATCGCGTTCGCGCACCGGACGGGTGATCATCCCCGCCTGGCAAAACCGGCACCCGCGCACGCAACCGCGCATGACTTCCAGGGCCAGCCGATCGTGGACCGGTTCGATCATCGGGACCAGCTGCCGGGGCGAGGGGTACGCATTCATATCGGTGATCACCCTGGCCCGCACGCGCTCATCGCTGCCCGGGTGCCACGCTCCCGGCAAGGCGCGCAGCCGGGCCAGGATCTCTGTCCGGTCCCGGCCCTGGCTCTTGGCTTCCTGGACCAAACGGGCCGCGGCAGGCAGGATATCCTCGCCGTCCCCCAGGAACATCACATCCAGAAATGGCCCGACCACCGTGGGGTTCAGGGTACAGGATCCGCCGGCCACGAAGATGGGATCCGCCGGCCCCCGGTCGCAGGCCGGCAGGGGCGAACCGGCCAGATCGATCATGGTCAAGAGATTGGTGTAAGCCAGTTCGTACCCCAGGGAAAAGCCCACCAGGTCGAAGGCGGACGCCGGATGCCGGGATTCCAGGCCGAACAACGGCAGTCCCTCGGTTCGCATCAGCTGTTCCATATCCGGCCAGGGAGCATAAGCCAGGTCGCAGAACACCCCGTCGGTCTGCTGCAGCAAGGTATAGAGAATGCGCAGGCCCTGGTGGGACATACCCACCTCGTAGGCATCGGGAAAGGTCAGCAGGATGTTGGCGCCGAGGGGATCATAACCTGCGCGCTGCGCCCCCAGCTCACCGCCGACATAGCGGCCGGGAGCGCCGACAAGAGGCAGAATCCTGCGTTTCAAGGTGCGCGCAAGGACTTCGGGATCGTCAAAACACGGATGCGGCCGCCAGGTGGCTGACGCATGCAAATCATTGACCTGCAAAACTACCTCTAAACTTTTTGGTCGCCCTGATCAGTTGAAGTCAGATGACGGATCTTGATTTCCGCGCCGGCCGCATGATCGTCGAACACGAGCTTGTCCGAGATATCCGAAAATGATACCGGGTACTTCCCGGTAAAGCAGGCATCGCAGTAGCGGTCGCTGTCTCCGGTGGCCTCGATCAACCCCGGCAGGGACAGGTAGGCCAGGGAATCGACGCGCAGATAGGTGGCGATTTCCTCGACCGAATGACTGGCGGCGATCAGCTCATTGCGGACCGGTGTGTCGATGCCGTAGAAACATGGATTGGTGACCGGAGGCGAAGCAATCCGCAAGTGCACTTCGGCAGCGCCGGCGCTCCTGAACAGCTTGACAAGTTTGCGCATGGTGGTCCCGCGCACAATCGAGTCGTCGACCACGACAATCCGCTTGCCGGCAACGACCCCCGCCACCGGATTGAATTTAATACGGACGGACATATCACGCACCTTTTGTGCCGGCGAAATAAAGGTGCGGCCCACGTAATGATTGCGGATCAGGGCAAGTTCGAAGGGCAACCCCGAGGCGCGCGCATATCCCAGCGCCGCCGTATTGCTGGAATCGGGGACCGCGCAGACCAGGTCGGCCTCGGCCGGCGCCTCTCTGCCCAGGATCTCGCCGCTGCGCCGCCGCACAACTTCCACATTGGTGCCGAACACCATGCTGTCGGGCCTGGAAAAATACACATGCTCGAACACGCAACACTTTTCCGGAACCGAATTTCCCGCCTTGCGGCTGGCCAGTTCCCCCTCGCCCAGGATCACCATCTCACCCGGCGCGATTTCCCTCAGATAGCGGGCACCGATAATGTCGAAGGCGCAGCTCTCGCTGGCCACGACATAGCTGTCCCGATACCGGCCCAAGCTCAGGGGCCTGAAGCCGTGGGGATCACGAGCGGCGATCAGCTTGTCGCGGGTCAACAGCACCAGGGAGTAGGCTCCCTTGATGCGGGGCAAAACCTCGGCCAAGGCATCTTCCCAAGCCGCGGCGTGACTGCGCGCCAGCATATGCAGGATGACCTCGGTGTCGCTGGTGGTGGCGAAGATGGATCCGTTCCGTTCCATCTCCCGCCTCAGCTCAGGCGCGTTGACCAGATTGCCGTTGTGGGCCAGGCTGACGGTGCCCCGGTGGGAAGCAACCTGCAACGGCTGGGCGTTCAGGAGATTGCTCATGCCGGAGGTGCTGTACCGGACGTGGCCGATGGCATAGTTGCCGGTCAGGTTCCGGGTCGCTGCTTCGTCAAAGATATCCGCGACCAGACCCATGTGCTTATGGGTTTTCAGCCGGTGACCATCGGCAACCGTGATCCCCGCGCTCTCCTGACCCCGGTGCTGCAGGGCGTGCAGGGCCAGGCTTGCAAGCTCGGCGGCGCTGTCTACGGCGGCAATGCCCACCACGCCGCATTCCTCACGCCAATGCCTTCGGGAATTCATGACAGCTCCTGTTCCGGATCGGATCATCTGACCGCCAGCAACCAGTCTTCCAAATGGGGATTCAACAACAGTCCTTCGGTGCGGCTCCGGGCCACGGCCAGCCGGCAGGCCAGATCAGCCGCATGGTCCCGGCCGATGTTCAGGACCAGCCGCCACAATACGCCCGCAATCACCGGGCCGCACTGTTCCCTGACGAACGTCGCAATATCCACGGCCGTCCGCCCTGTTGGGACCTCGCCGCCCAGCAGCCGCTGATATAGATCAGGGCCCGGATCCAGATCACTGTTCAGAACTGATCCCGGCCAATCGGTCGGCAGCACCTGACGGGCGGCGGCCAGTTCCTGCGCCAAGCCGCCCGACCACGCGAAAATCCCGTAATGATGCTTGTTGGGATTGTAGAAACGACCGGTCTCCAGCAAGGTAGAGACATCCGAGGGGATGGTTTCCCTGGTGAAACCATGCCATTGGCAGCGGTACAAACCCTCCAGGGATTCCCCTCCGGTGAGTCTATCGCGCATGACCCGGACGGCGGTGGCCGCGTGAAGATCCACCCCCTTGTGGGCCGTCAGGAGTGTGATCTGAAAGCTCATCGTTCCTTCCTTGATCAACACAATTCCACCAGCCGTCGCAGCAAGGCCGCCCCTGGTCCGGGCAGCTCCAGGGCACGCGCATTTCCGGCCGCGGCCCTGCGGCGCGCAGCCCACGGGTGAGGCAAATCCTCGGGCACCATGCGCAACAGGGCCGCCCGCTCGGGATGGGGCATCATGGCCAGGACGTTGCCCCGTTTGTTGGTCAAACCCGCGACATCGAGCAAGGCTCCGTTGGGGTTGCCCTCGCGGCGTCCACCCAGCGCGGTGTAGCGCAGAGCCAGGTAACCGTCCGCAGCGAGCCGCTGGAAAAACAGCGGGTCTTCATGGGTAAAACGCCCCTCGGCATGAGCCACCGGCATACAGAGCGAATCTCCGAGCCCTTCCACGAAGGGCGAAGTCGAACCCGGGAAAGGCTGCACGGCCACCCAGTTGGCATAGTAGCCCTGGCGTCCCGGGAAAAGGTTTGGTCCGAGGGCAATCTCCACGGCGCCGGGATCGATGCCGGGAACCATTCCCGCCTCGACCAGCACCTGGGCCCCGTTGCAGATTCCGAGGATGGGTTTCCCCTGTTCCTCGGCTGCCAGCAGGACACGCAACAGAGGATCCTTGGCGGCGATGGCGCCGGCCCTGACCCGGTCTTGATAGGAAAATCCGCCGGGAATGAGATAGCCGTCATAGCGGGCCAGGGCAGCGGCGTCCCGGGTCCAGCGGAAAATCTCCGCGCGTGCGCCGAAAACGTCCAGGAGGTCCGCCGATTCCCTCTCACAATTGACCCCCGGCAGCTGGACCACGGCCACTTGCGGACGCCGCCCCAGGTTTACGACCGGAGGTGAGGTGATCTCACCCCTTATATCACCGGCGCGGGAAACCGGCGGCACGGCCGCGACGGCCGCGACGCCGCCCATGAGGGCGGGCAAGGCCTGCTGCCAGCTACGGGTCATGTCGGCCACATCCAGCATGACCACGGTCTGGCCCCGGCCATCAACCATGGTCAGGATCGGTTCGCCGGTGACCTCCCCCAACCGATCCCAGACCACACCGGCCTGATCAAGCAATCCGGCGGCGACCTCCAGCTGCGGCACAGGCACCGTCAGCACAAACCCCCCGGCCTCGCCGAACAAGAATTCCCGCAGGGAAAGTCCGCCGTCTCCGGGAACGGCAAGCTTGGCCCCCAGCACCGCGGCGCCTTCCTGGGCCATGGCCATTTCGCTGAGGCATCCGGCCAGACCGCCATCGCTGATATCGTGCACGGCCGTCGGCAACCCCGCCCGCACGAGGTCGATGACCACCCGGATTTCCGCCCGGGCAGCCTCGATATCCAGCACGGCCACGGCAGGTCGGCCGGCTTTGAAGCCCGCATCCAGATACAGGGAACCTCCGGTTTCGGGACCGCGTCGGCCGACCAGGATGATCACATCGCCGGGGCTCTTGAAGCGTTGGGTCCGGCAACAGGCATAGTCTTCAATGAGCCCCACACACGCCACGATGGGCGAAGGGGCCACGCTGCGGCCGCTGCTGCTCTGGTTATAAAAGCTCACGTTCCCGCTGATCACCGGCAGGGGCGCGCCCTTGCGGGCGCCCAGACCGATGCCGCGACACGCGTCCCCGACACCCCGCACGGCCTCCTTGAACTGCCGGAAAGCCTCCGGTTGTTCGGGATTGCCGAAATTCAGGCAATC
>CAZJGK010000052.1:10235-23286 GCA_964545545.1 uncultured Fibrobacteraceae bacterium
AGATATTCGCGGCTGCAAAGATTGGGATGCCGCAGCAGTGCAAGCCACTCGGCGGCGATTTCATTCTCCGGCGCTTCAGGCAGGCGCGCGCCGGCGGCAACGTCCCGGCGCTGGACAACGGCTGCCTCACGGTCATACCGCACGCCTTCGGTGATGGTCCCGATGGGAGCGCGGCACAGCACCCGCTCCCCCATGCGCAGCACATAGTTGCCGTCGGTGGTCACCTTGCCGATGCGCCTTGCGCAGGCTCCCTCATAGAGGGTGGGCAGGGCGAAATCCTCGTTGTAGATCCTCAGGACCTGGGCGGTCAACCGTGCCGGCACAGCGAGGCCAAACCGCTCCTGGGTTTCGCTGCAGGCACAGACCCGAGCCGGCAATCCCGCGATCCGGTGTACCAGTTCCAGGTCCACCTCGCACCCGAAACCCCCGGCATCGGCCAGTTCACTGGTCACACAGGCAACCCCGCCGGCGCCCAGATCCTTGAACCCGATAGCGACTCCCTCGGCGCGGACAAGTTCCAGCATGGCCTGGTTGGCCACGGTCAGGATCCGCTTGAGGAAGGGATCCGGGGTCTGGACACTGCCCTTGTTCTCGGTGGCCGCGGCGGCATCCAGGGTCGCCGAGGCGAAGGCCGCTCCGCCCATGCCCGACCAGTCCGTGGGCTTGCCCACCAGGATCAGGTCGTAGGGCTCATCGTGTGCTGCGGCAGGCACGCGGCTGTGGGTGATGTGGTCTGTTTCCACCAGACCCACGGCCACCACATTGACCAGACAGTTTTCGTTGAAGCTGGGATGGAAGTATAAATCCCCCCCCAGGTTGGGCACGCCGATGGCATTCCCGTACTGCCAGATCCCGGTCACCACATCGCCGGCGATATCCAGGTGATGAGGTGCACCGGAATCCTCATCGACAACGGGCCACCCGAAGCGCAGGGGATCCAGGGCCCCAATGACCCGACCGCCCATGCAGTAGACATCGCGCACAATGCCGCCGATTCCCGTGGCGGCGCCTTCGACGGGCATGACCTGGCTGGGATGGTTATGGGATTCATGGGCCAGGATGATGCCGTAGCGTTTGCCATCAATCTCCCCGAAATCGATGATACCGGCATCCTCCACCGGCCCGACCACCACGTTGGGTGCCTCGGTGGGCAGGTTGGCCTTCAGGTGCGGCCGGCTGCTCTTGTAGGAACAGTGCTCGCTCCACATAGTGTCGAACAGGGTCAATTCGGTCAGGGTCGGATCGCGACCCAGAAGCGTGCCGACCTGGCGGGCCTCATCCGGAGCCATGGTCAAACCGCGTTCCTTCAAATAGGAACGCAGGGTTTGATCATTGAACCGTTCCAGGGCAACGGGCGAAAAACTCTCGTCAGGGGAATGGGCCTGGGCCACCGCGAAGCTCCCGGAAAAGGCGGGGAAATTCGAACCGGAAGCCACAATCTAGCATTCGGGAGAAGTAAGGGCAAAGGTCGGAATTTTGTGGGCATACGAAAGGAAAAAACGCCCCGGCATATAGCCGGGGCGGTGAATCCGATTGGAGACAGTATGTCGCGTCAGGGCTTCACAGGCTTGGGATGACAGGACGTACACTTGGTCGGAGCCTTGGTTTCGGCGTCCTTGGCCTTGGTCTCCTTGTGGCAGCCCACGCAACGGATATGGAAAGGATTCGTTTTCGGACTCATCTGGCTGCAATCAGGGGTTTCGGCCTTTTCGGGGTTCAGATGGCATACGGCGCAGGCTTTCACATCCATCTTGGCATAGTTCTCGGCCGTAAGACCCTTGTTCGTGTGGTGACAGGTCTCACATTTGGTCACCTCGAAGTGGGCCTTGTGAGGAAATTCCACGGCCGTTTTTTTCTTGGCGCAATCATCGATGGTGAACTTCTCGGGAATACCCTCGGCGTAGGCCATGGCGGCAAACCCCGCCATAAGGACAAAGAGAATGATGGCATTTAACTTCCGCATCTTGGGTCCTCCCAATTGTGGGCGTTTTCACGTTGTGCAGCGAATCGAACCTCGTCCGAGGCAAATCTACAACAGGCTTCCCGCTCTCGCCAGCATTTTTGCCATAAAATTGTCACGGCCCGCCAAACCATGCAATTGGTGTGCCGAAATCCGGGTCAAACCCAGTCCTTCAGGGCCAGGGTCCGGGCGAAAATATGCGGCACATGGCGCAGCTGATGCTCCAGGTCGAAGCAGCGGTCCAGTACGGAGACCGGGAGCCTGTCCGCGATGCGCGGGTCCGCTCCCACAGCCTCCCGGAAGACCTCGTCCTCATCCCACACCTTCATGGCCGCTGCCTGCACCCAGGCGTAGGCTTCCTCGCGACTGACCCCTGCCTCGGTCAGCGCAAGCAGCACGGCCTGGCTGAAGTACATCCCGCGCACCTTGGCCATGTTGTGGCGCATATGCTCCGGAAAGACAACCAGACCGTCGATCAACCAGGTCATGCGGGTCAGCATGTGGTGCAGAACGTGACAGCTGTCGGGAAAAATGATGCGCTCGACCGAACTGTGGGAAATATCCCGTTCGTGCCACAGGGCCACATTCTCCAGGGCTGTCAGAGCATAGCCCCGCAGCAGCCGCGCCATGCCCGTGAGTTTTTCCGACACGATGGGATTCTTCTTGTGGGGCATGGCCGAGCTGCCCTTCTGCCCCTTGCCGAAGGGTTCCTCCACTTCATGCACGTCCGTGCGCTGGAGATTGCGGATCTCCACGGCCATCTGCTCGATCGTCGCAGCCAGCAGGGCCAGGGCATTCAGCCAGGCCGCGTGCCGGTCACGTTGGACCACCTGGGTCGAGGCCGGGTCCACCTGCAATTGCAGGCGCGCCATGGTCAACTCTTCAACGCGGGGACTGAGGTGCGCAATGGTGCCGACGGCGCCCGAGAGCTGGCCGTAGGCAATCTGCAGCTGGGCGGCATCAAGCCTGCGCAGACCACGCTCCAGGGCGCTCCAGTAGACCAGCAGCTTCAAGCCGAACGTGGTCGGTTCGGCATGGATGCCATGGCTGCGCCCCATCATGACGCAATCCCTGTACTCGCAGGCCTTGGCCTCAACCGTATCGAGCAGAAGAATCAAGGCCTCGCGCAACACCCCGCCGGCCTCGGTGATCTGCAGGGCGAACGCGGTATCCAGCAGGTCGCTGCTGGTCATTCCTTGGTGGATGTAGCGGGAAACCGGCCCCACATGTTCGGCCATGCTGGTCAGAAAAGCGATGACATCGTGCTGGACGGTTTGCTCAATCTCCAGCACCCGTCGGGTGTCGAAGCCGCCCTTGGCGCGAATTTCGGCCGCGGCCTCCGGCGGAATCTGTCCGAGCTCCGCCCGCACTTCGCAAACCGTCGTCTCGACTTCCTGCCAGATCCGGAAACGGTTTTCGTCGGACCAGATTCGGCTCATCTGAGCACTGGCATAACGCTCGATCATAAGATTCCCCGCCTGTTGGAGTGGTCGGACAACCTCAAAAACCTACCCGCCCGCGGATCAGGGGTCAAGATTGGGGAAATCGAGGGCCGAATTCGTCCTTTGCGCGGCTCTTCTCCGGGCTATCTTGGTGGGAGACCGCAAAGGAGCTTCCATGCCCGAAAAGAACAAGCTGGATCGCAACGGCCTGGGCTATCTGTTGATCGTGTACCTGGTCTGGGGCAGCACCTACCTCGCCATCCGTTTGGCCGTACGCGAAGGGGCGGGCTTTGCTCCCTTCATGATGGCGGGGATGCGCGTGACGGTCGCCGCGGTGATCCTGCTGGGCTGGGCCAAGCTGCGGGGCGAACGCATCAGGTTGACACGCCGGGAATTCGTCCTGTTCCTGGGCAGCGGCGTGTTGTTGTGGGTCGGAGGCAACGGGCTGGTCACCTGGGCCGAGATGCACGCCGACAGCGGACTGGCGGCCTTGCTGGTAGCCTCGATTCCCATCTGGTTCGAGGTCGTGGCCATGGTCGCCGACCGTCGGCGGCCCCGCGGCAAGTTGACGGCTTCCATCCTGCTGGGATTCACCGGAGTGGGCATCTTGACCTGGCCGATCCTGCGCACCGGGGTCCGGGCCGATGTGCTGGCCGTCATCGCCCTGCTGCTGGCTCCCCTGTTCTGGTCCATCGGGTCCGTATGGTTCCAGCGCCGCAGGCCCGACCTTTCCATCCGCGCGGTCAGCGGGTGGCAGCAACTGTGCGGGGCCATGGGTTTCCTGGTGGTCATCCTGCTGAGGGGCGAACCGCTGCCCACCCCTACCGGCCAAGCCTGGCTGGCCTGGGGTTACCTCGTGATCTTCGGCTCGGTGATCGCCTTCACCAGCTACCTGAACGCCCTCCGCCTTTTGCCCGCGGCCATTGTTTCCACCTACGCCTACGTCAATCCCGTCATCGCAGTCCTGCTCGGTTGGTTGATCCTGCGCGAGGTGGTCACCGGCTACACCCTGGCGGGGGCCGTCCTGATCATTGCAGGGGTGGCGGGCATCTTCAACAATCGGGATTGAAACAACCGGCGGAGATGATCAGCGCCTTTGGTCCCGGCCGCCTGGGCCGCCATCCTCGCCGCCGGGAGCGGCAACAACCAGGGCTCCGGATTTCTTGTCGCGGGGCGCCTGATCGGAAATGGGCAGGTGCCACAGATCGCCCTGCCGCGGCACGGAAACTCCGGGCAATTCGGCCAGAACCAGCCCCTTGGCACTGCACCCGTACACGCCCCGTCGCCCCCCGGGCAGGAACAGGACATCGGACATGATCCTGACCGGCTGGGGTATGCGGTCGTCGCGAGGAACGTCCGTTTCCGGTGGGCAGGAGCGTTCCAGCAGCAGGAAGGAAAGGCTGAGCCTCTGCTTGGGCAATTCGGCCGCCTCACCCAGATCCAGCAACCAGCGCGGGGCACCCAGGGCCGACACCGAAAAATGGCACCAGGGGCCGCGCCCAAGCCCGGGTTGGGGACATTCGCCATGATGCGGGCAGGGAGAAAGAACGGACCAGCCTGCGGCCTGGGCCAGGGCACGCACCTGGGTCAACATTCTGCCGGCCGTCCGGATCCCGGGTTCCACGACGAGGATCTTGCCCCCCGGACGCACCCTTCGCCTCCAGTCCGCCAGCCATTGTTCCAGTTGACGCTGATGATCAAAGTGGCGGTCGCGCCGTTTGCCACCGGCACGGTCCAGTTCGTTCAAGACATTGGCCAGCACCAGCAGGTCCGCCGGCTGGGAGCGGGGAGCCCGCTGATGGGAATCGCCCCGGATGGTGGTCAGTGACCAGGACATCTCCGGCGCTAATTCGGCAAAGATTCCCCTGCCGGCGCGGAGGGCCGGATCCGAACGGTCCATTCCGGTGTAGTCAAGATCCCGGGCCCGCAAATCCGGACGGGACAGCCACAGGGCCAGCGGAAGCGTCAACGGCCCCGACCCCATATCCAGAATCCGGCTTCCGGGCGGAAGGTTCAGAACCGGTTCCAGTCCTTGCAGCAACCGACCCTGGCGCAACAGGTTCCAGGGCAGGAAATAATGCAGGTATGCCGAAAGGAACTCCGGTCTGGACATGTAGTCGGCCGGAAGATCTTCCCGGTCCAAAGTCAACAGGGCCGACAGTTCAGCCACCTGACGCGGCAAAAAACGGCGGTGTTTCGGTTTCAGGGGGGCAACACGCTGCAGAATCCCGGGCAGGTCCGCCAGAAAGCGGGTCAGGTCCGCGCCGGGATCGGGAAGTAACCGCGCCTCATTCATGAGCCCAGGTACCGATGGCCCTCGAGGTGGCCCTGGACATAATCGGCCACCGCATCTTCCAGGACAGTGACCGGCCGCCTGTAGCCCGCCTGGTGCAGCTTGTCCATCTCGGCCCGGGTGTGGTACTGGTACTTGCCCTTGAGGTGCTCCGGCATGGGAATGTATTCCAGAACCGGATCCCGCTGGAGGGCGGCAAAGATCGCCGTGATCAGCCGGTTCCAGGTGTTGGCTTCACCCGTGCCGATATTGAAGACGCCTCCGACATCCCGGTGATCGGCGAACCAGAGGGTCATGGCCACCGCATCCTTCACGTAGACAAAATCCCGCCGCTGGCCACCGTCGGGATATTCGGGCCGGTCCGATTTGAACAGCCGCACCTTGCCCGTAGCCGTGATCTGCTCATACCCCTTGCAGACCATGGACCGCATGTCCAGTTTGTGCCATTCATTGGGGCCGTAAACGTTGAAGTACTTGAGGCAGACGATGTCTTCGAGAATCCCTTCCGACAGGGCCCACAAGTCAAAGTCGTTTTTGGATTTACCATACAGGTTCAAGGGCTTCAGATCACCCAGGACACCATGATCGTCGCTGTAGCCGCAACGTCCATCGCCGTACGTGGCGGCGCTGCTGGCGTTGATGAAACGCACGCCTGCAGCCAACGCACGCCGACACAACTCCTGGCTATAGCCGAGATTGTTCTCCGCCAGAAAGTCCCAGTTGGATTCGGTCGTGCTGCTGCACGCCCCCAGGTGATAGAGCACATCCAGACTGCGGGCGCAGGCCGGATCGGCCAACCACGCGCGAAACCCTTCCTTGTCCAGATAGCTCTTGAAACGCAAGGGGGCGAGGTTGGGGGCCCGCTCGCCAGCGGGTTCCAGGTCCACCGCCAGGATATCCGTGACGCCCTGCCGGTTCAATTCGTGCACGATATTGCTACCGATAAATCCGGCGGCCCCGGTCACTGCAATCACGATGAACCCTTTCGATGCCGTGCGGCCCCGGTCAGAAGAATTTTTTGGCCAACCCCAGCGCGCCCTGCTTCCAGGGTACACGATGAGAGACCCCATTCGCATGTTCGAATTCAGCCAGATGACCCAGGTACCATTTGAAGTTCCGGATCAGGGCGTCCTGGTTGGAGTATTCGGGCCGGTAGCCCAGCACGCGTTGGGCCTTCTCGATGCTGACGAACGAATCGGTGGACGCCGTCTCGTAAACCCACTTGTACAGGGGGGACAGGCCCAACCGATCGAGAATACGCAACGCCCAGATCACGGGACCGGCGGGGAAACCCTTGATCCGCTTGCCATGGCCGGCGTAGTCCAGGACGGCCTGCCAATCCTCCTTCATGGTGGTGTATTCCGCCGCCCCGATGTTGAACACATCGTTGACGACATCGTCCCCCAGGGTGCAGCAAAGCCAGATGGCCTGGCACAGATCCGCAACATCCAGCAACTGATAGCGGTTGTTCCCGCTGCCGATCATGGGGAACCCACGGCCGTCCTTGGCCCAATCATACAGCAGGGCAAAGACGCCCAACCGCTCGGGACCGATAAAACTCTTGGGCCGGATCACCGTTACGACCAGACCCTTGGCCCGGTACTCGGCGCAGATCCCCTCGGCCTTGACCTTGGCGATCCCGTAGGGTCCCACCCCGTCCAACTGGTCATCTTCATCCAGCGGATGATGATCGGGAATCCCGTAAACCGCCGTTGACGAAATGTGGATAAACCGTGGAATTCCATGCTCGAGGGTCTTGTCCAGCAGCAAGCGGGTGCCGTCAATGCCCGTTGTCAGGATGTCATGCTCCGGATACAGGGGCAGAGCCATGGCCGTATGAATGACCAGATCGATGTCCGCCAGAGCCCGGTCGACGGCCGCGGGATCCCGGATATCCCCCACGATGCTTTCGATCCGGTCCTTGCAGTCCTCGTAGGTAAAAGGAACCAGATCCAGTGACCGCACCTGGACACCCTTTTCCAGCAGGAACCGAATCAAATTGATGCCCGTAAAACCCGAACCGCCGGTGACCAGTACTTTTTGCGGCTGCCTGAAACCTGGCTGAACAGCTTGATCATTCACGCGAGAACTCCTCTGTAAGCATTTGTCACTAAGTTTGTTGCCTAGTTTTCATCAAGGACAAGATCTCCGGACCAGACTTTCCCTTCGCGCTCTGCGGTAAAGGCCAAGTGGTCCCCCACTTTGGCGTTGTAGATCAAGCGGTAAATGCGGTCCAGGTTGTCCACCTTGTTGCCGGCCATGGTGCGCAGGATATCACCCGGCCTCAGTCCCGCCTTCCAGGCCGGGGACCCCTGTTCCACATCCACCACCAGAGCGCCCACAGGATCTTTCAAATCCAGGTAGCGGGCCAGCGTGGGCACCAGCAGACGCAGGAAGAATCCCATGTTGGCCTCGCGGTAATGTCCGAATTGGCGGACCTCGTCCACCACCGTCAGCACCCGTGAAGCGGGCACGGCGAATCCGATCCCCACACTGCCCCCGGACTCGGAAAAAATAAACGTGTTGATGCCGACGACATCGCCCCGCGTATCGACCAAGGGACCGCCGCTGTTGCCGGGATTGATGGCCGCGTCGGTCTGGATCATGCCCAGGTAGGGCCGTGTGCCCTCCGATTGCTTGATGTCACGATTCAAGGCGCTGATGACCCCCACCGTCACCGTGGGCTGGGTATCGGCCAGGAGGTATCCGAAGGGCGATCCGATGGCGATGACCCATTCTCCGATCTGCAGATTCTTTTCGGAAGCCAGGTGAGCGAACGGAAGACCGCTGCCCGGAATCTGCAGGATCGCCAGATCGTAACGGGGAACCTCCTCCAGGAGTTTGGCTTCAATCTGCCTGCCATCCGACAGCGTCACCACGATGCGGACGGCCCCTTCGACCACGTGATCGTTGGTAACGACCAGACCGTCCGAAGAGATGATCACCCCCGAGCCCATGCTCTGGATTTTCCGGTAGGAATTGCGGTGGGGAACCAGACCCATCCGCTCCAGCAGCTGCGTCGAGGAATCCATGGCCCCCTGCTGCTGTTGAACGACGTTGATGCTGACCACCGCCGGGGCTACCGACCGTGTGGCCAGCACGATGGGACTGGCTCCGGCATCCTGCCCTGTCGAGCCCTGAGCGTTCGATCCTGAGACGCCGCCGGAGGCTCCACTATCAGCCCCGGACGTGCCCGGCGTCTTGGCCGCGAGTTGAGCACTCTCAGCGGAGCTGCCGGCGTGGTTCAGGACAAAGTGGCCCCTGCCGAGTTGCCACAGGACAAGGCCAGCGGCGGCACCGAGCACGAAGCCGGCGACCACGGCGATCCAGGTAGGCCTGCTGCTCATGGTTGTTCGCCCTGCAGCTTGCCCCAATCGGCCATGAAGGCCGCCAGTCCCTTGTCGGTCAAGGGATGGGCGACCAGCTTGCGGATGACCTCGGGCGGTATGGTGGCGATATCGGCGCCCAGCAGGGCGGAATCCACCACGTGCATGGGGTGGCGCACGGAGGCAACGATCACTTCGGTATCGTATTCATAGTTCCGATAGACATCGACAATGTCGCTGATCAATTGCATGCCGTCCTCACCCACATCATCCAGACGCCCCACAAAGGGCGAAACATAGGCCGCCCCCGCCTTGGCCACCAGCAAGGCCTGGTTGACCGAAAACACCAGCGTGGCGTTGACGCGGATACCCTCCCGGCTCAAGGCCGCGATGGCCTTCAAACCCTGGTAGGTGGTGGGAATCTTGACCACCATGTGGGGATCCAGCCCGGCCAGGCGTCTGCCTTCGGTCACCATGCCCTCGGCATCCAGAGCGGTGACTTCCCCGCTGACGGGCCCCTGCACCACGGCGCAGATTTCCCTGAGCAGGGCATCGGTGTCCCTGCGGCCGGCCTTGGCCATCAGGCTGGGATTGGTGGTCACGCCATCACACATGCCCATGGCCTTGATTTCCTTGATGTCTTCAAGCTGGGCCGTATCGATGAAGAACTTCATGGACTTTCTCCTTGATCGGATTCCGATAGCGTCAACAAACGCTCGGGATAGAACACTTCCTCCAGAAACAGCCCGCAGGCCGGGGCCATGCGCCCCGCGGCACGGCGGTCGCGGGCGGCCAGCACGGCGCCCATGTCGTCGCTCGGGCGTACGCCGCGACCTATCTCCACCAGGGTCCCCACGATGGTTCGCACCATGTGGTGCAGAAAACGGTTGGCCCGGATTTCAAACATAGCCCCCTGGGTAGACCAGTCAAAGACACAAAGGCCGACCTCGCAGAAGTTGCCGTCATCCTTCAGCGAAGTGGTTTTACAGAAGCTGGAAAAATCGTGGCGCCCGCACAACTGCCCGGCTGCCCGATCCATCGCCGCGCGATCCAGATCGAAATATATCTGCCAGCAATCCGGATCAAAAATATCCCTCCCCTGCAGGATCCGATAGCTGTAACGCCGGGCCGTGGCCGCAAAGCGGGCGTTGAAATCCGGGGCCACGAGCCGCACCCCTTTGATTTCCATATCCTGCGGCATGGCGCGGGGCAGGGCCCGCACGAGGCGCTCATACTCCCGAACCTCTCTGACGTCCACATGAGCCACCTGGCCGCGGGCATGCACCCCGGCATCGGTCCTGCCGGCCCCCACCGGGGTTGCAGGGTAGCCCAGCAGGCGGGTCAATTCATGGCGCAGAACACCCTGGACCGTTCGGTGTTCCGGCTGGATTTGCCAGCCGTGGAAATCGCGGCCGTGGTAGGCGATATCCAGCCGCAGACGCAATCCGCCGCTCACAGCATCCTCCCCGGCAGCAGGACGAGGCCGGCCAACAAAAATACCCATCCCGCCAGCAGAAATCCCTGCCGTGGTCCCACCGTGCTCAGCGGCGTGCCGGTTCCCGGGCGCCTCAGGCGCAGGGTTAGGCTGATGGTCTCGGCCCGCCGGGCCATGCCTTCGAGCAGGGGCACCACCACCGCCACCTGATCGCGCACCCTTCGGGAAAACCGCTGGACAATGCGGGGTTCCCGACCACCCCTGCGCAACCTGATCACCCCCTGGAGACGCCGGCCCTCGCTCAATACCCTGGGCGCCGTGCCCAGGGCGACAGCCATCATCAAGCCCAGATCCCGGACCGGCACCAGGCGGCCGTCAAGGGGTCGGAGCCACCAGGCCAGTCCCGAGACCAGGTCATCCACCTCCAGGACACCCTGCAACAGGGCCAGGCCCATGAGGATTCCCGCGAGGCGGGTCAAGGCCGCCAGGCCCCGACCCAGGCCCGTCAGCGATGGGTGTCCCAGAGGGGCCGCCGAGGTGGTCGTCAGGATATGGATAACAAGCACCAGCAGGGCAATCGGCAGCCAGGGCCGCAACAGACCACCCAGATGCCCCGGACGCCACCCGGCAACCGCAAGGCCGCTGCAAGCCAGCACGGCCAGCAGCACCGCCACCAACCATCCTCCCAGCAGATCCGCCAGGACCGCCGCAAAAAAACCGGCCAGCACCATGGACGGGTGAAGGCGATTCAACACGGTCGCGCGCACAGGCACGGGACCCGGACCGGACATGGCCATCATGACGGCAACCCCTCCAGGCCCAGGCAGGTCTCGACGATCTGGACGGCATTCCAGGCGGCCCCCTTGAGCAGGTTGTCCGCCACTACCCAGGCCAGCAGTCCGTGGGGATTTCCGGACTCCGGCCTCAGCCTGCCCACGTGGACGGTCGTGAGTCCTGCGACCTGATGCGGCGTGGCAAAGTCGTGGGGATCGGCGGCCACCACCAGGCCCGGCCAGGCCGCTAGGACCGCGCGCACCCGCACCATATCCACCGGCTCCTCCAGGAGGCAACGCACGGCTACGCTATGGCCGGTGCGCACCGGAACCCGGACCGCCGTGCAGGTAACGGCCAGGTCCCCGCCACGGCCCAGAATGCGGCGCAGTTCACGCTCGACCTTGGCCTCCTCTTCATACTCGCCGCCCGGCAGGGCGCAGCCGATGGCCGGCAGCACATTCCCGGCCATGCGTCGCGGAAACACTTTCCTTCCAGCTTCGGGTTCACCCTTTTCCTGCCGCCGCCATTCATCCAGGGCCGTCTGCCCCGCGCCCGAAATGGCCTGCAAGGTCACCGCATGCAATTCGCGCAAACCAAACTCGCGTTCCAGGGGCGCGGCCAGCATAGCGATCTGGATAGTGGAACAGTTGGGGTTGGCGATGACCAGACCAGAGCCCGGCTTGGGCCCTACCAGGGCAGGAGGATTGATTTCCGGAACAACCAGCGGCACATCAGGGTCCAGGCGAAAGGCGCTGGAATTGTCCACGACCAGAGCCCCTGACCCGGCAGCAACGGGGGCCCACCGCAGAGCAGCCTCCCGGCCGGCGCTGCACAGCAGGACATCCAGGCCGGACAGGTCTTCAGGTGCGGTTTCCCTGCAGACCAGCTCACGGTCCCTGAACGGCAGGCGGGTTCCGGCAGACCGCGCGGAAACCAGCACACGGGGCGGCTCATCCACCCATGATCGTGCCGCCAGCAGATCCAGCATGGTCCGACCCACAAGCCCACTCGCACCCAAAATGGCAACCTTCATCGCATGCTCCATACGCCTCAGGGGTTCCGGTTCACGGGAGTACGGGTTTCATGGTAGCATCCTGTCACACGGGGGTCAAAATCACCCTTGCCCAAATGACCCAAAAAGGGAGAAGCCTAGTCATGGTCTCAAGGATCCAGTCCCGCCGCCCACACCTGGGGACAGTCCAGGTGCTTCTGCTCCTTGTCCTGCCCCTGGGGGCCACCATGACCGCCTGCCGCATGGAGCCTGCCGGGCGCGCTGAAAAACTGCAAAGCCTGGCCCGCTGGGAGGACCGCCGTCTGGCCCCCGAAGACAGCCTGCGCCTCATGCTGGAGGATACGGATGCCCATGTGCGGCTGGCGGCGGCCCGCACCGCTGGTCTCATCGGACGCCGGGAAGCCGTTGCGCCCCTGTTGAAGGTCCTCGACGATCCCAGCGTGACCATCCGCAGCCAGGTCTGTTTCAGCCTGGGACTATTGGGCGGAGACCCGGCCGTCAAGGCCCTCGCAGCAGCAACCGGAGACCCTCACCGGCCGGTCCAGCTGGCGGCGCTCGCCGGCCTGGCCCAGGCCAAAGGTGGCGGTCCCGCCCTGCTGGAATCCGCGTCCGTTGCGGATCCTGTGCTCGCGGCGGCGGCGTGGGACGGTCTGCGCAACCGGGCCGATGAACTGGATCATGACCCGCTGGTCAAGGCGATCCAGGATGGATTGGCAAGGCCCGAACCCCAGGTCCAGTGGCATGTTCTGCGCTGCGCCGATGCGGTCCCGGATTCGGCCCTGATCCCCCTCATGGCCCCCCTTGCCAAA
>CAZJGK010000053.1:0-23181 GCA_964545545.1 uncultured Fibrobacteraceae bacterium
CGAGAAGTGGGGTCTGCCGATCTGGAAGGACGACCAGGGCGCCTACGTGCATGAGGGACGCTGGCAGCTGATGATCAACGGCGAGTCCTACAAGGTCATCGTCGCCGAAGCCGCCAAGAACGCCCTGGGCATTGAAAACGTCTACGAACGCGTCTTCATCACCGAACCCCTGATGGACGGCGACAAGTGTGTCGGCGCCGTTGGTTTCTCGGTCCGTGAAAACACATTCTACGTGTTCAAGGCCAAGGCCACCGTCTGCGCCATGGGTGGCGCGGTGGGTGTGTTCAAGCCCCGTAGCTCCGGCGAAGGCGCCGGTCGCGCCTGGTACCCGCCCTTCAACTCGGGTGCTTCCGCCTACTTCACCATCAAGGCCGGCGCCGAGATGACCTGCCAGGAAGTGCGGTTCATTCCCGTGCGCTTCAAGGACGCCTACGGTCCGGTGGGAGCCTGGTTCTTGCTGTTCAAGGCCACCGCCACCAACGCCCTGGGTGGAAACTACATGCAGGAGCGTCGTCCCGAGTTGCAGAATTGGGAACCGTACGGCGCGGTCAAGCCCGTACCCGCCAACCTCCGCAACTACCTCATGATGCTGGATGTCATGGAAGGCAAGGGTCCCATCTACATGCAGACCGCCGAAGCGATCCAGAAGATCGCCCAGAGCGAAACGGATCCCAAGGCTGCCAAGAAGAAGCTCAAGGAGCTCGAGTCCGAAGCTTGGGAAGACTTCCTGGACATGACGATTTCCCAGGCCATCCTCTGGGCTGCGAGCAACATCCAGCCCGAAGAATCCCCCTCGGAGATCGCCGCCGCGGAGCCTTATTTCATCGGTTCCCACTCCGGCGCTTCCGGTGCCTGGGTGAGCGGTCCGAAGGATCTCGCTCCCGCGGAATACTTCTGGGGCTACGAGAACATGACCACGGTCAAGGGTCTCTTCGCCGCCGGTGACGCCTCGGGCGCCTCGTCGCACAAGTTCTCCTCCGGTTCCCACGCCGAGGGTAGGATCGCGGGCAAATCCGCCGCCCGTTACGTGGTCAACGAGAAGCTGGACGGGATCAAGTACGACGATGCCGCCATCGAAGAGATGAAGAACACGATCCTCAATCCACTGAAGCTGTACGAGGAAAGCCAGCCGAACTCGACGCAGCCGGATGTCAACCCGGGTTACATTCTGCCCAAGATGTTCATGATGCGCATGCAGAAGCTCATGGACGAGTACGCGGGTGGTGTGACGGCCCAGTTCACGACGTCCAAGCCGAACCTCGAAAGGGCGCTGGAGCTGCTGGCTCTGCTGCGCGAGGATTCCGAAAAACTCGGCGCTCCGAACCTGCACCAGCTCATGAGGTGCTGGGAGAACGTGCACCGCAGCTACCAGGCTGAAGCGCATGTCCGGGCGATGCTGTTCCGCGAAGAGACCCGCTGGCCGGGCTACTACTTCCGGAGCGACAAACCCAAGATGGACAACGAGAACTGGCATGTTTTCGTCAACGGCAAACTGGACAGAGGGACCAATGATTGGACCTTCAAGAAGGTGCCGATTGCTCACGTCTTCGGTGAGGCGTCGGATCACGAACTCGTCGGCGGATGATTCGCAACCTGCACGGCGGATGATGTGATGAAGGAGGCCCCAGGTGCGAAGGCGCTTGGGGTCTCCTTTCGATTTTGGCAGGGAGGGAACGGTCTTTGGACCATGCCTTGAAGAACTCGAGAACGGAGATTGCCATGAACAACCCGATGAATGACAAACCGGACACCAACGGGCAGGCGGCTCCGCCGGAGGGCGTGGATCCCCTGAAGGGCCGTCGGCAGCTCAATGGCGACGACACCTTTCACTTCGGATGCCACAAAGGACTCGAGTGCTTTACCCATTGCTGCCGGGACATCAACATCCTGTTGACCCCGGCCGATGTGTTGCATCTGGCGCGCCGACTCGAGATGTCCACCACGGACTTTCTCGATAAACACACCCAGATGCCCATCACCAAGGAACTCCATCTACCGGTGGTCATGCTCAAGATGGGTTCGGATCCCGAAAAGCGCTGCTCTTTCGTCAGTGAAGAGGGTTGCGGCGTCTACGAGGACCGACCCTGGGCCTGCCGGATGTACCCCCTGGGATCGGCCCTGCCGCCGGCCCGGGCGGGCGAAGATACCCAACCGGTCCACTTCCTGGTCGAGGACGATTTTTGCAAGGGCCACACCGAAAAGCAGGAATGGACCGTCAAGAGCTGGAAGGACGACCAGAACCTGCATCTCCAGGAGGAGTTGGAGACCGGTTTCCGTGAAATCGTCTCGCACCCCTGGTTCATCGGAGGCCAGCGCCACCTCGATCCCAAGCGGATGGAAATGTTCTACACCTCCTGCTACGACCTGGACACCTTTCGCAGATTCGTTTTTTCCACTTCCTTCACCGAACGGTTCGAACTGGAGGAAGAACTTCTGGAGCAATTGAAGACGGACGACGAGGCCCTCCTGCGGTTTGCCTTCCGCTGGCTGCGCTTCGCCCTTTTCGCCGAGCCGACCATGACCGTGACTGATAGCGCGGCCCAGGCGGCAACCGGTGCAACCATGGAGAGGGAATCATGAACCATTCGCATGCAGCGCCCCTGATGGTCGTCGGGGCGGGAATCGCCGGTCTGACCGCGGCACTCGAGGCCGCCGAGGCCGGTCGGGAAGTCATCCTTGTCGAGTGCGAGCCGTCCATCGGCGGCCGTGTTCTGCGCAGCCACAACTACTTTCCCAAGCTCTGTCCGCCCAGCTGCGGCATGGAGATCAATACGCGGCGTCTGGAGCGCAATCCCCGCATCATGTTGTTCACCAGCACCACGGTGACCAAGGCCGAGCGCAGCGGCGACGACTGGTCCGTGACGCTCAAGACCGCGCCGGCCTACGTCAATTCCCGCTGCACCGTCTGCAACGAATGCGCCAAAGTGTGCCCGACCAAGGTTCCGGACCCCTTCAACATGGGGCTGACCGAGGTGCCGGCCATCCGTCTGCCGCATCTGGATGCCTGGCCCTCACGTTACGTGCTGGATCGGGCGGCTTGTCCCGACGGCTGCACCGCCTGTGTCGATGCGTGCAAGTTCGGCGCCATCGACCTGGACGCCCAGCCCGTGGAAAAAACCGTCACCGTAAGCGCGGTCGTCATGGCCACCGGCTGGCACCCCTATCCGTTGCAGAACCTGACCGATCTCGGCGGGGGCGTGCTGCCCAACGTCATCAATAACGTGACCCTCGAACGTCTCGCGGCGCCGACCGGGCCGACCGCCGGCAAGATCCTGCGTCCCTCCGACGGCGCCGCCCCCCAGCGGGTGGCCTTCGTCCAGTGCGCGGGCTCGCGCGACGTCAACCATCTGCCCTACTGCTCGGGTGTGTGCTGCCTGGCTTCCATGAAGCAGGCCATGTACGTGAAGACTCAACTGCCCGAGAGCGAAGTCACCATCTATTACATCGACCGCCGCACGCCCGGCCGCAACGAGGATATGCTCACAAGGGTCAACGATCTCGAAGGCGTCACCCTGGTCAAGGGCAAGGTCGGCAAGGTGGAGGCCGACGGCGCCGATAACATGGTCCTGAGGGTCGAAGACGTGGAAAACGGCCGGTTGCTCGAGGCCAAGGCCGACCTGGTGGTTCTGGCCACGGGCATGGTCTCCAACCTGGGCACGGAAACGTCCCCGTTCGCCTTCCAGACCGATCCCGACGGCTTCGGTCTGGACAACAAGGAAGCCAAACTGTTCGTGACCGGCGTGGCCAAGCGGCCTGAGGACGTCGCCGCATCGGTCAGAGATGCCACCGGAACAGCCGCGAAAGCCTGTGTTGCAGCAACAGGAGGTGCAAAATGAATAAAGTAGGCGTTTTCGTTTGCACCGGCTGTGAAATCGGCGCAGCGGTGGACCTGCAGAATTTCGAGGATGTCGGGTCCGAGGCTGGGGCCTCCAGTTACTGCACCCATGAGAACCTGTGCTCGCCCGAGGGAGTCGCGCTCATCAAGAGCGCCATCGACGAGGGCACCGACGGCGTCGTGATCGCCGCCTGCTCGCATCGGGCCAAGATCGAGGAGTTCCGCTTCGATCCGACCAAGGTATACGTCGAACGGGTCAGCCTGCGCGAACAGGTGGCCTGGTGCCAGCCCCACGGCGAGGAAGACACGCAGATGCTGGCCGAGGATCTGTTGCGCATGGGCGTGGCCCGGGCCAAGACCGTGTCCACTCCCACTATTCTGAGCGAGGACATCGATCTCACCGTGCTGGTCGTGGGCGGAGGGTTGGCCGGACTGGAAGCCGCCCAGGCGGCCGCCGGCATGGGCAACCCCGTGGTGCTCGTCGAGTCCGCGGACAAGCTGGGCGGATACGTGGCCGGCATGAAGGACATCGTGCCGGAGACTCCTCCCTACGACACCATTCATGCCAACCGGATCGACGAGCTCATTGCCGCGGTGGAGTCGAATCCCGGGATCAAGGTCTTCAAGTCCACCCTGACGAAAAAGATCGCCGGCCAGCCCGGCCAGTTCGACGTCGAACTGGAAGGTCCCGGCGGCAGCGAATCCATGCGCGTGGGCGCCATCGTGCAGGCCACCGGCGCCCAGCCCTACCCCGCCGCCCGGCTGTCCCATCTCGGTTACGGCGCGTCGCCGGACGTGGTTACCACCCAGGAACTCGAGAAGATGCTCGTGGCCGGCGAGCTTTGCTGTCCTTCCGACGGGCGGGCGCCGCAGCGCATCGTTTTCGTGCAGTGCGCCGGTTCACGCGATCCCGATCACCTGCCCTATTGCTCGAGCGAGTGCTGCGCCGCATCCCTCAAGCAGGTCGCGGTGATCCATCGCGATCACCCGGATATTGAAACCGCGGTCGTGTACAAGGATCTGCGCACCCCCGGCCAGCTGGAGCACTTTTACCTGGGTGTCCAGGATATGCCCAACAGCCTGTTTACCCGCGGCGACGTCGCGGGCGTGGCCAAAGGATCGAGTGGCCGCCTGGCCGTTCAGATCACCGGGAGCCTGCTGGGCGACGAGGCCAGCCTCGATGCCGACCTGGTGGTCCTGGCCGTGGGCATGGTGCCCAACGCCGCCGACGGCGAGGCCATTCGCCAGCTCGCCGACGCCCGGATGCGCATCGCCAGGCACGAATCCGATTCCCAGGTCAAGGCGGCCCAGGAAATCGAATCGAAGCTCCTGGAGCACGATGGCACCTCGATACTGAACCTGACTTACCGCCAGGGACCGGACATGCCGGCGCTGCGTTATAAGTTCAACGACTCCCATTTCATATGCTTCCCCTATGAAACCCGCCGGACGGGCATCTATGCCGCCGGGGCCATGCGGGCTCCCATGGAGCCCGCCCAGGCCGCCGAGGACGGTCTCGGGGCGGCCATGAAGGCCGTCCAGTGCCTGGCCATGGCGGCCAGGGGCGAGACGGTTCATCCGCGCGCGGGTGATATATCGGTGCCCGAATTCGCTCTGCAGCGCTGCACCCAGTGCAAACGTTGCACCGAGGAATGCCCCTTCGGCGCCTTGAACGAGGACGCAAAGGGCACGCCGGAATACAACCCGCTCCGCTGCCGCCACTGCGGTATCTGCCTGGGCTCCTGCCCCGAGCGGATCATCAACTTCCCCGACTATTCGGTGGGCGCCATCGCCGGCATGATCAAGGCGATGGAGGTGCCCGACGAGGACGAGGAGAAACCGCGGGTCATCGCCTTCATGTGCGAGAACGACGCGATTCCCGCCCTGGACGAAGCAGCCAAGCGGGGGCTCAAGTGGAACCCGTGGGTTCGGGTCATCCCGGTCCGCTGTCTGGGCGCGGTCAACGTGGTCTGGATCGCCGATTCCCTGTCCAACGGCATCGACGGCATCCTGCTGATCGGCTGCAAGAAGGGTGACGACTACCAGTGCCACTACATTCGCGGTTCCGAACTCGCCGACTACAGGATGAACAACGTCCAGGAAACCCTGGACCGACTGTCCCTGGAGCGGGAGCGGATCAAGATCGTGGAACTGGCCCGGAACGAATTCGACAGGATCCCTGCCATCTTCGATGATTTCCTCGAGACCATCGACGAAGTGGGACCCAATCCTTACAAGGGCTTCTAGAGGCAAGGTGGTCATGGTGGGAAAAAATGAACTGATCCCCTCGGCCGCGTTTCGCGAACAGCTCGCCAAACGCGGCGGCGGCACCGCCGCCCGCTGTTTCCAATGCGCAACCTGTACCAGTGTTTGCGACCTGACCAAGAACGGCTCGTTGTTCCCCCGCCGGCAGATGCTGGCGTCCCAGTGGGGACTGGCCGACCGGCTGGTCGGAGACCCTGGGGTGTGGCTGTGCCATCAGTGCAACGACTGCAATGTGAAGTGCCCTCGCGATGCCAAGCCTGGCGACGTGATGCAGTCGATCAGGGCCTTGGCCGTGGAGTTCCTGTCAGCGCCCCGCTTCGTGGGCAAGCTGGTCGGAAGTGCGGGCAAGACCTGGCCGATCCTGCTTGGTGTCCCCCTGTTGATCTGGTTCCTCGTGCTCGGACTCACCGTGGGCTTCCACGTGCCCCAGCCTACGAACGACAAGATCATCCACGGCCAGGCTGCCGTCAGCCTGGTCAGCGAGGCTCAGGCCGCCGACGGCGCCGCGATCGGGACCATCGTCAAGGGCGACGAGACCCGCTTGATCTACGAGGAATTCGTGCCCCACAAGCTGATCTACAGCGTCTACTTCATCACCGCGGGCCTGGTCCTGCTGGCGATCATCACCAGCGGCCTCCGTTTCTGGAAGCTGCTCGGACTGCACGGGTCACGTTCGGGTTCGTTCCTGGCGAACCTGGTGCCGGTCCTGGGTGAAATCGGAACGCACAAGCGCTTCGGCAAATGTACCGCCACCAAGGCCCGGCGCTGGGCCCACTTCGGCCTGCTCTGGGGATTCGTCGGGGCCGCCCTCACCTCGGCCCTGTTGATCGTGGCTCTGTACGTTTCCAAGACGCCGCTGCCTCTGGATCAGCTCCATCCCTACAAGATCCTGGGCAATATTTCCGCGGTCCTCCTGGTGGTGGGAGGAATCTGGCTGTTGATCAACCGGATGGGAGATCCCTTGCGGGGCGGCATCTCGCGGCCCTTCGACCTGTTTTTCCTGCTGGTCGTGTTGCTGGTGATCATCACGGGCGTGCTGACGGAAATCGGTGCTTTTGTCATGGCCCCGTCCCTGGCAGTTGGCATCTACTTCGTCCACCTGAGCGCGGTGCTGTGCCTGTTCCTTACTTTCCCGTACTCGAAATTCGCCCACATGGTCTATCGCACGCTGGCCATGGTGCACGAACGCATGGCTGAGCCGGATAACGCATAGATTTGAGTTGAAGCGCCCATCCTGGGCATTACACACGCTCTGCCCGAGGCCGGAACTCCTGTCCGGGCCGAGTCCATGGAGATGAACCCTTTGGAGGTCGAGTTTCATGATTAAACCGCATGGTTCCGATAAGCTGAATCCTCTGTACGTTGCGGATGACAAAAAACGTTCCGAGTTGCAGAGAGAGGCCACCGACCTCCCCAAACTGCTGGTCTGCTCCCAGGCCGCAGCCAACGCCGTCATGATGGGCAGCGGTTACTTCAACCCCCTGACCGGGTACATGAGCCTGGCGGACGCCCTGTCGGTCTGCGCAAAGATGAAGACCACGAGTGGTCTGTTCTTCCCCACGCCCATCGTCAACGTGGTGGCCGACCCCTCGGCCATCAAGGGCGCCAAGCGCATCGCCCTGCTGGATCCCAACGTCGAAGGTAATCCGGTCATCGCCATCCAGGACGTGACCTCCATCGACGAAGCCACCGACGAGCAGATGGCCACCATGACCAAGCAGGCCTACGGCACCGACGATCCGGCCCACCCCGGTGTCGCGGCCTTCAACTCGGTCGGCAAGTTCTTCATCGCCGGACCGATCCAGGTTCTTAATTACTCCTACTTCGCCAAGGATTTCCCGGCCACCTTCAAGACCGCCATGGAGATCCGCGATTTGATCCAGAAGCACGGCTGGACCAACATCGCCGCCTTCCAGACCCGCAACCCCATGCACCGGGCCCACGAGGAACTGGTTCGCATCTGCATGGAGCGCGAGGGTTGCGACGGCGCCGTGATCCATATGCTGCTGGGCAAGCTGAAGAAGGGCGACATCCCCGCCGATGTGCGTGATGCAGCCATCCGCAAGATGGTCGAGCTGTACTTCCCGCCCAACACGGTTGAGATCACCGGCTACGGCTTCGACATGCTGTACAGCGGCCCCCGCGAGGCCGTCCTGCATGCCCTGTTCCGCCAGAACATGGGCTGCACGGTCCTGATCGTCGGCCGCGACCACGCCGGCGTGGGCGACTATTACGGCGCCTTCGAGGCCCAGGAGATCTTCCATACCGACATGGTCAAGGGACAGTTGAAGATCAAGATCTTCGAGGCCGATCACACCGCCTGGTCGAAGGTCGTGGGTAAAGTGATCATGATGCGCGAAGCGCCGGAGGGTCACAAGAAGGAGGACTTCGTCTTCCTGAGCGGAACCAAGGTGCGCGAGATGCTGGCCGCCGGCCAGGCGCTGCCGCCCGAATTCGCACGTCCCGAAGTCGCCGAGATCCTGATGAAATACTATCAGAGCGAAGCGGCCAAGTAGCACTGGTTCGCAGACCGAGAAAGGAATCGGATTGTCATGGGTCTCATCAACAAGAACAGGAAGAAAAAGGCGTTGACGATCCACGGTGGGGCCGGTGGGGAGCAGTCTCCCTACCGGCCGCAAGCCGTAGAGAAGTTTCCGCCCTGCATCAATGCCTGCCCCAGCGGCAACGACATCCGCGGCTGGCTCACCATCATCGCTCAGCGCGAGAAAACGGGTCTGAGCCTCGAGGATGCCTGCGACAAGGCCTGGCTGTTGGAAATGGAAACCAATCCCATGCCCTCGGTCATGGGCCGGGTCTGCCCCCATCCCTGCGAGGGCGAATGCAACCGCAAGGAGAAGGACGGTGCGGTCGGTATCAATTCCGCAGAGAGGTTCATCGGTGACCACGCCCTCAAGCGCGGCCTGAAGGCCCCCACGGTCGATGACGGAGGACCGTTCAAGGAGAAGGTCGCCGTGGTGGGATCCGGTCCTTCGGGGATGTCATGTGCCTACCAGATGGCCCGGCGGGGTTACAGTGTGACCATGTTCGAAAGCCTGCCCAAACCCGGCGGCATGCTGCGCTACGGCATTCCCGAATACCGTCTGC
This sequence comes from uncultured Fibrobacteraceae bacterium, assembly GCA_964545545.1. Classification (GTDB taxonomy): domain Bacteria; phylum Krumholzibacteriota; class Krumholzibacteriia; order LZORAL124-64-63; family LZORAL124-64-63; genus JAHJTW01. Next base: position 9,206 of record CAZJGK010000053.1, read on the forward strand.
CACGGGACGTCATCGACGCCGAGTACCAGCGGATATTCGATTTGGGCGTGGAGTTCAAACCCAACACGATCATCGGCAAGGACGTGAGCTTCGAGGACCTGCGCCGGGACTACGACGCGGTGTTCGTGGGCATCGGTGCCCACCAGGGCCGCAAGCTGGGCTGTCCCGGCGAAGACGGCCCCGGGGTCTACACCGGCACCGAATTCCTGCGCCGGGCCAACGCCGGGGATAGCCCTCCGGTGGGCAGCCACGTGGTTGTGATCGGCGGCGGTGACACCGCAATCGACGCGGCTCGCGTCACGCTGCGCCTGGGTCACGACGCTGCCGGTATGGCTCGTCGCGAAGGCGCTGCGGTGACGATCCTCTACCGGCGGACCCGCGACGAGATGCCCGCCATCGAGCGGGAAATCGAGGAAGCCCTGGAGGAGAACATCGGGATCGAGTACCTGGCCGCTCCGGCCAAGATCATCCGGGATGAGAGCGGCAAGGTCGTCAAGATGGCCATCCAGCACATGGAGCTGGGCGAACCCGATGCGTCGGGTCGGCGGCGGCCGGTACCCATCGAGGGCAAGATTACCGAGATCAACTGCGACACGATCATCACCGCCGTCAGTCAGTCTCCCGACACCGGAAGCCTGGGTGCCTTCAACGAGACCGGCTGGATGGAAGTCGATAAATGGGGCAGGACCAGTATCGACAAGGTCTGGTCCGGCGGCGACAACGTCAACCTTGGTTTGGCCACGATATCCATCGGTCAAGGACGCCTGGCAGCGATGAGCATGCACGCGGCCCTGCGTGGCACCGAGCCCAAGGCCGAGTCCCATGGCCCGCTAATAGGCCCGGACCGTATCCACCTGGACTCGGACGTCTACGAAGCCAAGCCGCGCGCGGAACGGCAGATCCTGGCGCCCGAGATGCGCCTGGCCAATCCGCGGGAGGAAATCGACAAGGGAATCACCGACGAGGCCGCTCTGGATGAGGTTGCCAGGTGTTTCTCCTGCGGTTTATGCTTCGGCTGCGAGAAGTGCTGGATGTACTGCACGCCCGGGTGTTTCGGCAAGATCGCTGAGCCGCATCCCGGGAAATACCTGACCATCAAGCTGGAAACCTGCAACGGGTGCAAAAAGTGTTCTGAGGAATGCCCCTGCGGATTTCTGGACATGGTCTAGCTGGTCGGTAGCGAACCTCAAAAATGGGCGACCACCTTTTGACCCTCCCAGGCGTTCCCGGGAGGGTCAACAAGATGGAAGGGCGGTGCTGGATTGACTTCCCCCGAATCCGCCGAACGGCAGGTAAACGCCAAACCGGGCCGCAATCCAAGCCCGCGATCGGGGTTTTTTGCCCAGATCAAATCAGGGCTGGCGAACCTGGACCGACGCAACCTGCTGTGCACCTGTATCGGGCTTTCCCTTTTCACCGGCATCATGCTGATGCCCACCCCCGAAGCCGCCATCGATCCCCAGGGCAGGGCGTTTCCCCTGACCTTCGAAGGCCAGGCCGCGCTCGCCCTGTTTTTACTGGCGGCCACCTGGTGGGTCTGCGAAGTCATTCCCATCGGCGTGACCAGTATCCTGATCGGGGTGGTCCAGGCCCTCTTCCTGATACGCGAACCCCGGGTGGCCTTCACCGACTTCATGGACCCCTCGGTGTGGTTCATCTTCGGGTCGCTGGTGATCGGCATGGTCTTCACCAAGACGGGATTGACCAGGCGCCTGGCATACAAGACCCTGTCCCTGGTGGGCGAACGCACCTCCATGATTTATCTGGGCTGTTTTAGCCTGACCAGCGCCCTGACTCTGATCATGGCCCATACGGCGGTGGCCGCCACCATCTTCCCCCTGCTGATGACCATCTACGCCATGTACGAGGAACCCGGCACCAGGACGAAGTTCGGCAAGGGGCTGTTCATGGGGATGGCCTTCGTCGCCGGGGCCGGCAGCATCATCACCCTGATGGGCTCCGCCCGTGGCGCGGTGGCCATAGGCTTTTTCCGCGATATCACAGGCCAGAATATTTCCTTTTTCGGTTTGACCTATTACATGCTGCCCGTGGGCGTGGTGATGACCTTCCTGCTCTGGGGTTATTTCATGATCGTCTACAAGCCCGAAAAGGACACCATCCCCGGGCTATCCGAGAAGGCCAGGGAGCTTTACCGGAGACTGGGACCGATCAGTCCCGCCGAGGTGGCGACCCTGATCATTGTCTTTACCTCCATCGCGGTGCTGGGATTGCGGTCCTTCGTGCCGGCCTTCGCCATGCTGGACAAGGCCGCCGTCCTGTTGACCGCCACGGTGCTGTTTTTTCTCTTCAGGATCCTCACCGTCAAGGACCTGGAACAGCTCCCCTGGAACATAATCCTGTTGTTCGGTGGCGCCATGAGCATCGGTTTCTGCCTGTGGCAGACCGGGGCCGCCAACTGGCTGGCCGTGACCTGGCTGGTGATGTTCCAGGACGCCTCGTGGTTCGTCTTCGTCATGGCCATTGCCCTGTTCGTGCTGATCATGACCAACGTCATCATGAACGTGGCGGCCATCGCGATCTCCCTGCCGGTGGCCCTGGTCCTGGCGCCCTACATGGGTGTGGCGCCAACGGTCATCCTGTTTGCCTCGCTGGTCTGCGCGGGCATGCCCTTCATGCTGCTGGTGGGCGCGGCACCGAACGCCATCGCCTACGAAAGCGGGCAATTCACTTCCGGCGAATTCCTCAAGGTGGGCATTCCGGCCAGTATCATGTTGATAGTCGTGCTGGGGGTCTTCGTCTATTTCATTTGGCCTTTGATGGGCATGCCGGTCACCCTTTCCTGATTCCCTGCCCTCCCGGAGCCCGGACCACGTGGCGGGTTCGCTACACGGGCCGGAAATGCAGTTTGCTCACCAACCCTTATTTTTAAGGATGTCTTCGATGGCCTGGGCGGAACGTTTCTCAAGCAGCACCATTCGCTCGGTCGCAGCATTGCCGATAATGTCGGTCAAAACCTGGATATCCACGGGTTTTTCCAGAAATTCCGTCGCTCCGGTTTTGATCGCCTCGATGCTCTTGGAAACCGTAGCATGACCTGTGAGGATGATCACCTGCTGGTCGGCATCTCCGGTCAACAGTCTCTTCAGGGTCTCGATGCCGTCCATCCCCGGCATCTGTAGATCCAGGATCACCGCGTCGAAGCGGTGGTCTTTCGCGAGCTTCAGGGCCTCGGGCCCGTTGGCCGCCGTGAACACCTCCATACCTCGCAGCTCAAGTCGTTCCGAGAGTGTGGTGGTGAATTCCGTCTCGTCATCGACGAGCAGCACTTTCGCCCTGGCCATGACAGCGCCCTTTCTTTTAGACAACGGCTTCCGGGCAGACCGGCAGGTTCATCCTGATCGTGAATCCGGCTTCGCAAGGATCCACACTGACCCGGCCCCCCAGGCGGTCGACAATCCCGGACAGTTCCGTCCATTCCTCACGCGCGGTGACGCCGTCGCCACCCCGAGCGCCCGAAACCAGGATGCCTACACTATTGTGCTCCGATTGGACCACAAGTTCAAGGGTCGCAGATGGCGCCGCCGCGTCCATGGCCAGTTCCCAGCTGCAGAAAAGCGCTCGCTGAAACAGGAAAGGACTGCAGGTGATGCGCACCTCGCTGTCAGGGGCCGTGTAGGCGAGGGTCGCTTCCCGGCGTTCCAACAGCCGCCTCGTCAAGACGGACAGGTTGTCAATCGCTTCCCGCAGATCCAGCGAACGAACTTCATGGTCCACCCCATGGGAGAACCGATTCATGTTGGAGATGAGTTCCTTGCCCAGCACCGTGTACTGGTTGATCTTCGACGTTATCTGTTCCAGCTTGTCCGGGGGTAAAGGACGGCCGCGTTCGGCCAGACCTGCCAAATCCTGTAACAATCCGGACAGCTCGCCGATGATAGTGATGACGTTGTTGAACTCGTGCGAGACGTTCGCCATGATCCTGCCGAAGAACTGGAGATCCGTCCGACGAGGCCGTTCCCGGTCCTGCCCGCCCGTGTTCATCGGCTTTCACCCTTGCGCCGTTTCGCGATGGCTTCCCGCATCTTGACGATGAGATCCTCCAGATCGATCGGTTTGATTACGTAGTCGATTGCACCGGCCTGGTACCCCTGCTGGCTGGTCTCCGGCGACATGTGGCCGGTCAACAAGATGACCGGCAGTTCGGGACGGGCCTGAACGATGCGTTTCGTGATTTCGACGCCATTCTCCCCCTTCAGCTTCACGTCCTGCACGACGACATCGAAATCCTTTTTCGCGATCTCCGCGAGGGCCTCGGTCCCCGTCTGGACGCCCACGGCTTCAATGCCCCTGAATTCGAGCCTCTCGACAAGCGTCGTCAACAGGTCGATCTCGTCGTCGACAATCAGAACTCGGAAAGATTCAGGCATCGGCAGGCTCCCGCGAAGTGGGTTGATTGACCGGCAGGATGATCGTGAAGCACGTTCCCTTGCCGACTTCGGATTCAACCTCGATGGTGCCGTGAAGCTTCTGAACTATACCATAGGTTATCGAGAGCCCGAGTCCCGTTCCCCGGGATTTCTTCGTCGTGAAAAAGGGCTCGAAGATGTTTTTCATATCCTCCTTGGAGATCCCTATCCCGTCGTCAGCGACCTTGACCGACACCCTGTCGGGGTCCAGGTCGTTGATGTCTATCCGCAGACAACCACCATTCTGCATGGCGTCGAATGCGTTGTTGATCACATTCAGGAAAAGTTGTTGCATCTGCCCCTTGTCGCTACACACCGTAGGCAGCGAATCGGAGACCGTCATCTCTATCCGGATGTCCCGGAAGGAAGCCTCCTTTTCCAGGAACCCAAGGACTTCCCGGATGAGTGCGTCGACCTCGATGGACTCGTGCGAGGTGTCCATGTGGCGGGCAAAGCCGAGCAGACGGCGCGTTATTTCGCTGCAACGGGTGACCGACTTGATGATCGTGCCGGCCTGCGCCAGCAGTTTCTCCCGCTGGGCCATATCCGGCGTGGAACCCAAAATATCCGATATCAGCCCTGCCTTCTCGTTGATGATCGCCAGGGGGTTGTTGATCTCGTGGGCGACTCCGGCCGCCAGCCGCCCGATTGAGGCCAGGCGGTTCGAATGTTCGACGCTGTGGATGGACGCCTCCCGTTGCAGATCGGCCAGCCGGAGTTGCCGCACCCAGCCCGTCGTGACCCACATGATGATCAGCACGATGGCCACGACGCTGACCAGCAGAAAGGCCAGCATTTTCCCCTGGTAGACCAACCATCCAGACATCAGGGTCTTCTGTCCGACCAGGATCACGAAGATGAACGGGGAGCCCTCGATGGCGGCCGATCCCATGAAATAGGCCTTGTCCCTGATCACGACCTCGTCCAAGAGCACGGCGCTGGTTTGGTTCGCGGGAATTTTTCCCGGGAAGCGGTCGAGGGCCTCACCGTACAACCGTGACGGGGTCTGCAGCAGACCGGATCGGTTGACCAGGAAAGCATCGTAATCGCTTGTGGGTCCGTCCACATGGATCTGGCGGATGATGCCATCGGTATCGATCGTGGAACGAAATATCAAGGGCCGGCCGCCGCTGTTCCTGCGGTTGAACGCGATGATGAAGTGCGGCAGGTTCCGGTGGCCCAGAAAAACGTCGCTGACGTACACGTCACGATCGACCGCCTTGTGGAACCAGTCCTGGTCACGATTGCTCTTGCCGCCCAGGTCGTAGGGACCAGCATAGGCCTGCATGATGCCGCTGGAGTCCACCACGCCGATGTCCACGATACCGCCGAACGAATTTTTCATCCTGCCCAGAATGTTGTTCAGCACTTCCGGATCGTACAGATCCTCCGTCTGTTCGCGTGAGACGATGTACTGGGCGGCCGCGATCCGCTCCTCCAGGAAGGACTCGAGATAGCGGCTGGTTATGGCCGCGATCCGCTCGATAGGCAGGGTGTTCTCATGGCGGAAGGACTGGTAGTACATGAAATAGTTGACGCCCGTGATGGTGAGCAACGGCACCAGGCAGACCGCCGCGACCGCCAGTACGGTGTTGCGCCACATCCGCCCGTACCGGGACCGAAAACCGGTCCTGTCCGCCGCTGCGCCGCTGAAGATGAATCTCTGGAATAAGCCGCCCAATTCACTCTGCCCGTGTCTGGGTGAAATCAAGTTCCATCATTCGTGGTCGAGCCATCCCCGCCTTTCGCTTCCTGCGCGCGGCGCAACGTATCGGCGAGGATTTCGATGTCCACAGGTTTCTCCAGATAGGCGAAGGCCCCGAGTTCCAGGCAAAGATCCCTGTCCTTTGCGCTGCCGTGACCAGTCAGGACGATGACCCTTACGTCCGGGTAGGCGACCACCGCCCGCCGCAGGACCTCAATGCCGTCGATACCGGGCATCTTCAGGTCGAGCACCATGACGTCCGGCTCCTCCTCCTCGAGCAGCGCCAGGGCCTCTTCGCCACTGAAGGCCACGGCAGGTTCGAGGTCGCGCATTTCCAGGCGCTCCGACAGGGTCAGCACGAAATCCTTCTCATCGTCGACCAGAAGCACCTTGTCCGGCATCTCGAAATCGAAGGGGGTCATAAACGATGTCGGCCGGTAGTTGGGGCCGGTCCTGACCTCGACGTTCCGGACGCCGTCCAGGTCTTGCAGCAGGGACTTCAATTCGGATTCCCGCTTCTCGAGCCTAACCACGAACTCATCGACCACAACGGTAAGAACGCCCCTGCGGCAGGAAACCGCATGGTAGAACCCGGCCCCGACCAGGATCTGCTCTGCCCGGGCCGACATGGCGAAATCGGCCAGGGCCTGTTTCGAATTCGCCGTCTGTCTCATCACGTTGCGACTGGCGTTTTCGACGATGAGCTTCGCCGCCTCATCGACACCCGTCAGGTGAACCGGCAACTTCAAGTCGTAGAGAGTCGCGTCCCAGGCCTGCTTGCCGTAAAGCATCTGCGTCCACTGCGCCCGTTTCAGATCCTCTTTCTGGATCCGGCGCTGCGCAGCTTCGAGGCTGATGCCCTGCTCCTGGGCGAATAGTTCCGCCCGTTGCGCGAAATCGGAAACAAGACAGACCCGAAGCACGTTTCCGATCTGCGGCGGGATCAAATGGGAGGAAAATCCAAGGAGGATCTGGTTATCCACGAGCATATCCGCCAGAACGGTCTTCAGTTGGGCCAGGTACTGTTCGCGACGGTGTGTGAATTTGTTGAACAGAAAAGGGGGACCCGTCATGGCCCTTTCGAGCTTCTCCCGAGAAGTGCCGTAACGGTCGCCGGTCGACGCGAACAGGCGGTCTTCAATCAGCGGCCACCCGGTAAGCTCGCCGATGCTTTGGGTGATGTCCTCGGCCTTGGAAAAGAAGGCACTGAAAATCGAAATGATGGCCATTTCAACTCCTTGACAGTTCCATCCACAGGGGCCGCACCCACATAACCATTTTCCCGTCCCGGCGCCTATGGTATAGTATCATAACGAATTATCAGATGCCATTCCTTTGACTCGTCCCCCTGCAAGGCGATCGGATTGTCGCCCGAGAGGCCGAACTCATGCTGGTAAGGGTCTTCCCGTTTCTCCAATGGTCCAAGGGATATGACGTCGGCCAGTTTCGGGCGGACCTCGTCGCCGGTTTGACCGTGGCGCTGGTTCTCATTCCCCAGTCGATGGCCTACGCTCAGCTGGCAGGCCTGCCGGCCTACTATGGCCTCTACGCCTCATTCCTGCCGCCCATGGTGGCCGCCCTATTCGGCTCCAGCCGACAACTGGCGACCGGTCCGGTGGCGATTGTCTCCCTGATGACGGCGGCCACCCTGAAACCGCTGGCCACCGCGGGCAGCGAAGCCTTCATCGCCTATGCCATCTTTCTGGCCTTGCTGGTCGGTCTGTTCCAGTTGTTGCTCGGGTTGCTGCGCCTCGGGGTGATCATCAACTTCCTGTCCCATCCGGTCGTGATCGGTTTCACGAACGCGGCCGCCCTTATCATCGCCACCAGCCAGCTCTCGAAGTTGTTCGGCGTTTCCGTGGACGAGGCCAAACACCACTACCAAACCATATGGCGCGTGCTCGTTGCGGCCCATCAGTTCATCCACTGGCCGACCTTCCTGCTGGGCGCCCTGGCCTTCCTTATCATGATCGTCCTGAAAAGGACCGCCCCCAGGGTTCCCTCCGTGCTGGCCGCCGTCGTCGTAACGACCCTGATCTCCCGCTTCATCGGTCTGGAGCATAATCGGGTCGCGGTCATCGATCAGTTGGATTCCGAAACGGTCCGCGAACAGATTCAGGAATACAACCACAACGTCCAGTACATCGACCAGGTTTCCGAGGCCCAGGCCATCCTGGGGCCCGGGATCAAGAAGCTCGCGAAGACCAGCAAGGGAGACCCCTGCATGGCCTGCCACCTCAAGCAGCACGTGAACCTGGACATGCTGCGCGACGAAACGATGGCGGGCCTTTCCCTGGACGTGAACACCAAGACCACGCTGGAATTGCACGCCATGGCCGGACTCCTGGACAAGCAGATCGACCAGATCAAGGAAGAGACATCGGATAAACGCGCGAAATTGCGCGGCGAAAAATTCCATCTGATCGAGGAGGGCGGGACGGCCCACTTCACACCAGCTACCGGCGCGGCCCGTGGACACGGCACCTGGCGTCTGAAGGTCGGCAACTCGCCCCTCGATCCCGAAAAACTCGTGTTCCTCGGGGGAGGGGCGATCGTCGGCTCCATTCCGAGCGGCCTGCCCCGCCTGAAGGTCCCGCATTGGGATTCCGCGGTTTTTGGCAAGCTGTTCATCGCCGCCATCATAATCTCGTTTCTCGGCTTCATGGAAGCCATCGCCATCGCCAAGGCGATCGCCGCCCGCACCGGCCAGCGTCTGGACCCCAACCAGGAATTGATCGGCCAGGGCCTCGCCAACATCGTGGGTTCATTCGGTCAAAGCTACGCCGTATCCGGATCCTTCTCCCGCTCGGCCGTCAACATCCAGGCCGGCGCGGTCACCGGCCTTTCCAGCGTTTTCACCAGCGCCATCGTTGTGCTCGTTTTGCTGTTCTTCACGCCCATGCTGTACTACCTGCCCCAGTCCGTACTGGCCGCCGTGATCATGATGGCCGTCATCGGACTCATCAATTTCAAGGGTGTGATCCACGCCTACCACGTCAAACCCAGCGACGGTGTCATCAGCATCATTTCCTTTGTCGCCACCCTGGCCTTCGCGCCTCATCTGGACAAGGGAATCCTGATAGGCATCCTTTTGACAGTGGGCGTTTTCCTCTACGGCAGGATGAAGCCGGCCATCGCCGAGCTCTCCTTGGGGCCGGATGGACATTTCCACAATGCCGACCGCTTGCTGCTCACCCAGTGCCAACACCTGGCCATCATCCGGTTCGACGGTCCCCTTTTCTTCGCCAACGCCAGCTATCTTGAGGATGAGGTCCTCGACCGGTTGCGGTCTCTGCCCGAGTTGAAGGCTATCCTGTTCAAGGCCGACGGTATCGGGGAAATCGATGCTTCCGGCGAGGAAACCCTGTCTCTGCTGATCGATCGCCTGCGGTCCGGCGGCATCGAGACCTATTTTTCGGGGCTCACCGAGCGCGTGGTCGATACCCTGCACCGGAGTCACCTGTATGAGAAAATCCGCGAAGATCATATCTTCATGACCGTGACCCAGGCCGTCGAATCCATCTGGACAAAGACCCACGAGGGTTCGCAAGAAGCCGTCTGTCCCTTGATGCGGGTCGTCTCGTCCGTCGATGAGGCCGGGGAGGTGAAGATCAGTGTCCTGTTCGTGGATGACGAGCGCGACTTCGCCGACATCTTCGCCTTGCGCCTGAACAAGCGCGGCATGAACGTCGACGTCGCCTATTCCGGGGACCAGGCTCTGGAACGAGTCCGAAACGTGGCGTACGACGCCGTGATTCTCGACCTGAATCTGGGCGGGGAAAGCGGTCAGAACGTCCTGCTGAAGCTGCGGGAACTGCGCCCGAATCTGGCCGTGATCATCCTGACAGGTTTCGGCACCATCGAGGCGACCGTCGAGGCCGTCAAACACGGTGCGTACGACTATATGCTCAAGCCCTGCAACATCGATGAGTTGGTCCAGAAAATCAGGGCGGCTTACCGGCAGCGCGTCTGACCTGGGTCAGTCCGGCAGCTCTTCGATCAACGCGGCGTAAACTTCCTCCATCTCCTGGTCGTACGCCACGAGATAGACCTTCGTGATCCCGGGGCAATCGAGCAGGGTGTCCGCGACCGTCTGCACCGCAACCTCGGCCGCCTCGTCGCGGGGATAGCCGTAGACGCCGCAACTGATCGCCGGGAACGCGAGGGTCCGGATCCCCTCGTCCTCGGCCAGATACAACGCCTCGCGGTAGCAGGAAGCCAGCAACTCGGGCTCACCCGCGTCGCCACCGCCCCACACCGGACCCACGGCATGAACGATGTAACGCGCCGGCAGGCCGAACCCCGCGGTCAGGCGCACCTCGCCGGTGGGACATCCGCCCAGGGCGCGGCAGGCCTCATACAAGGCGGGTCCCGCCGCCTGATGGATGGCGCCATCCACGCCGCCGCCGCCGGCCAAGCTCTCGTTGGCGGCGTTGACCACGGCGTCGACCTTCATGGCGGTGATGTCCCCAAGCACGGCCTCGATACGATCCTTGGGATTTGTCATGGTCAGGGCCCCCTGGTGAGGAATCGATCCAGGAACAGCGCCACCGCCTGGCGATAAACCCCGCTGTCCTCGAATTTCGACCACAGGGCTCGCGAACCGTGGTTGCCCTTGGTGTTGGGAACGAATGAGGACTTGGGCGTTATTACCGCGGCGTAGATGGGCTTCCAGTTGTCCCGTTCACTGCGGGCCGAGGTGATGAACACCGGCGTCTTGATCCGCGCCGCCGTGCGGGCCACCCAGTCGGGGGACTTGCCCAGCTTGGTGAAATACTCGCCCGGTGAAAAGGCCAGGACCCCGTCTGCCAGGCGGGGATGTTCCCCGGTCACGACCAGCACCAGGGCGGCCGAATACGAACTGCCCCAGGCGATCACTTTCCCCGTGGCCAGGTGCGCGTGCGCGTACTTCAGGGCCGCCACCAGATCCTGCTGCGCGTCCAGGTAGGTCGTGCCCTTGCCTGCGACCTTGGCCCGCGCTGCGGTGGCGTTGACAACATTGTTGACCTCGTGGCCCGAACGCTGGTCCACAGCCAGGCAGTTGAAGCCCAGCGTGTTCAACCACGGCGCGATCTCCTTGTATTCCCCCCGGCTCCAGCCGGCCTGATGAAACAGGACGATCAGCGGCGTTGCCTTGTCCACATGGGGCGCGTAAAGGTCGGCGGTGATTTCCAGGCCGTCCAGCGAGGGGAAGGTGATCGTCTCAGCGGCCATGCCTGGGGAGCCCGCCACGAAAAACACCAGCAGGATAACAGCGATGACAATCTTGCGCATTTGGTTCCCCCGGACAGGAAACAGGCCCTCCTCATTGCCTCGACAGCATAGGTAATAACCCTTGTCCCTGACAACTGTTGATGCCGGGGCTTCAACAGGCGTTCAAGGTCCCGGGGTCAAGTGCGCCGCCCAAGCGGGCACCTGATGCATGTTCATGCCGAAGGCCGTCGGCCCCAGCAAATAGATTGCCAGGGTGATCAAAACCGCACAGAACAGATTCAACAGGATGCCGGTGCGAGCCATGTCCCGGATGGTCACCATTTCTGTACCGAAGATGATGGCGTTGGGCGGCGTGGCCACCGGCAACATGAAGGCGCACGAGGCGCTCAAGGTGGCCGGCACCATCAACAGCAGCGGATTCAGATGCAGGGCCACCGCCAGGCTGGCCAGCACCGGCAGCGCCATCTGGGTGGTCGCCGTGTTGCTGGTCAACTCCGTGATGCCCATCATCACCAAACAGACCACCAGGATGACCAGCGGCACCGGCAGGGACGAAAGCCCCACCATGCGCGCGCCCAACCACACCGACAATCCCGAGACCACGAATCCCTTGGCCAGGGCGAACCCTCCTCCGAACAGCAGCACGATTCCCCACGGCAGCTTGCGCGCGGTGTCCCAGTCCATCACGCGCGTGCCGGGTTTGCTGCGGCTGGGGATCAGGAACAGGATCACCGCCATGGTCATGGCCACCGTGCCGTCATCGACCATACCCCCGTGGTGAAGCAGGCGTGACCAGCCGGGCAGGGCCAGGCTGCCGATGGTCAGTCCCTGGCGGGTCAGCCACAGCAGGGCCATGAGCGTGAAATCGACCATGACCACTTTTTCCTCGTAGGACATGGGACCGAGTTCGCTGCGCTCGGTGAGCAGCACATCGTGTTTGACCACGAGGTCCGGCGCGCCCAGCTTGTAGAGCACGGAAAGCTCCAGCCACATCACCGCCAGGGTAATGACCGCGATGGGCAGGCCCAGCACCAACCAGCCGGCGAACGAGATCTCCGGCGCACCGGGGAACATCAATTCGAAATTGCTGACCAGCAAGGGATTGGGCGGTGTGCCGATGAGCGTGGCCAGTCCGCCCACCGACGCGCTGTAGGCAACCCCCAGCAACAGGGCGGTGCCGAATTGCCGCGCGCGCTTCGGCCCCAGGTCGTCGCCCAGGCGCGCGATGACCGCCATGGCCACCGGCGCCATCATCATGGCGGTGGCCGTGTTGCTGATCCACATGGACAAGAAGGCGGTGGCCAGCATGAACCCCAGCACGATGCGTCGCGGCCCCCCGCCGATGGCGGTGATGATCCGCAGGGCGATGCGCCGGTGCAGGGTCCACTTCTGCATGGCCAGGGCCACCATGAAGCCGCCCAGAAACAGGAAGATGACCCAGTTGAAATATACCGGGGCCACGGCCTTGCCGGCCATCACCCCCAGCAGGGGAAACAGCACCACCGGGAGCAGGGCCGTGACGGCCAGATGAACCGCCTCGGTCAACCACCAGATGGCCATCCACAGGGCGATGGCGGCCATGGGTGTGGCTGCCGGGTGGGCCGGGTCCAGTTCGGTGAAAACCATCAGGGCGACAGCCATGACGGGGCCTGCGATCAGGCCCAGGCGCTTGGCGTCAAATCCATGGGGTTTCATGGGTTCGCTCCCCCGTTCAAGGTTGCCTCTACTACTTACCACCCCGGATAATTTTTGCAATGGATTTGTCGCCCCACAGGGACCGTGGCGACAAATCTGTCAACCCCGATTGACCCTCTGCTTGTGACCGAGGTGGCGGCGGCTTTGTCCGGCGCGCGACAGCACGGCGGCTGAACCTCAATTGAGCGCGGTCTCCCCTGTGCGGCACGATCCTGGCTTGGCCACCGGCATCATTCTCTCCCGGTTGTGAGTTCTCCATGAAAACTTTGACCTTGCCGATTCTGATCGTCGCCTTCGCCCTGTTTTGCCTTGCCTGCCTCCTGACACCCCCGGTCCAGGCCCAGATCGTCATCAACGAAGTGCTCGCCGACCCCGCCCGTGACTGGGACGGTGACGGGGCCCTCGATTTTCGCCAGGACGAATGGGTCGAGATCGTCAATCTCGGCACCGCTCCGGTGGACCTAGCGGATTACTGGTTGCGCGACGATTCTTCCCGGCTGCCGGACTACGGACTTTCCGGCACCCTGGCGCCCAGCCAGACCAAGGTTGTGTACGGCTCCGAGGTCATGGCCTGGCAACAGGAACGGGGCTGGCTCGTGACGGGGTTCGGACTCAACAACAGCGGCGGCGACCGGGTCTTTCTCCTGTACGGACCGTACAGCGAGGAATTGAATTACCAGATCCTGGACCAGGTCTGGATCGGTGATCACGAAGCGGATGACGACCGATCCTGCGGGCGGGATCTGGTGACGGGGCAGTGGATCCTCTTCGACGGGCTTAACCCCTATATCGGCAATGAGCCTCCCCTGGGCACCGGGTGTTTGCCGACCCCCGGTCAGCCCAACACCAGCTCTCAACCGATCCCGGCCCAAAGGATGAACTTCGGGGATCTCAAAGCGGTTTTTCGCTAGGTAGCCGGACGGTTCCCACCATGA
>CAZJGK010000054.1:0-22767 GCA_964545545.1 uncultured Fibrobacteraceae bacterium
AGCTTTCCACAGGTACGCCATTTACTTCAAGAACAACGTCACCCACCTGAACTCCTTCTTCATCTGCAGAAGAGCCTTTCCAGATTCCACCGATGATACATGTCCCATCATCTTTCTTTTGCAACACAATACCGAAATCGTGCACCGTCGAGTGTGAATCATCCATCGACACCTGGATCAACTCAATTTTGCGTTGTGGATAATCGATAACAAAAGGAAATTTCATTTAGCCTCCTGTAATCGACAGGAAAAATGATCTCAGCCGCGCTGAGCGCCGTTCACCCCGACAGGTCGAAAACGTGGTCGGACGGTCTTTTCCCGACCGGGCCGCATGGTGATTCCTATCGTACTCTCAACTGCGGTAAGGAACAAGTGAACCTTGAGTAATTGGCACACCGACGCCGCAAAACGACAGCGAGAGGGGCATTGCTGGATCGCACAGGCAAGGGCGAATGCCGTCTTCCGCCATTTATCATTTTCGGGTATCTTTGCATGGCGCGCCGGTGGCGGCCGGCCGTTTGACCTTTATCAAGTAGGTTGTGCCTTTGAAATTATGTTCGGCCTGGGCATTGCGCCTTGTGGGGATCTCCCTGCTCCTGGTCCTTATGTCGGCAACCGGGATTCGGGCCCAGACTGAGTCCCCGCGACAAAGCGAACGACCGCGAATCGGCCTCGTGCTCAGCGGCGGCGGGGCGCGGGGCATCGCGCACCTCGGGGTCTTGAAGGTCCTGGAGGAATTGCATATTCCCATTGATGCCATCGCCGGAACGAGCATGGGGGCCTTGGTTGGTGGGCTTTACGCCTCAGGCATGTCGCCCGCCAAAATGGAGACCGAGCTCTCGGCCATCGACTGGACGGGGGTCATTTCCGATGCACCAACCCGCCAGGATATTTCCTTTCGCCGCACGGAGGATCAATACGATCCCCTGTTCGCGCTGGAACTGGGCTGGTCGGGCCACAGGTTCCACTTGCCGTCGGGTCTCATTGCCGGTTATCAGATTGATTTTCTCCTGCGGTCCCTCGTCCTGAATACCTATGACACCGCGGATTTCGATCAGCTCCCCATTCCCTTCCGTGCGGTTGCCACCAACTTGGCCGACGGCTCCGCGGTAGTCCTGGCCGGTGGCGACCTGGTTCAGACCATGCGGGCCAGTATGGCGATTCCCGGGGCGTTCACCCCGGTAGAAATCAACGGCCAGATCCTGGTCGATGGGGGAATCAGCAGAAACCTGCCGGTGGATGTGGTGCGTGCCATGGGTGTTGACATCGTGATCGCCGTGGATGTCGGCACGACGGTCGGGAAGCTGGCGGATGCGCCGAACCTGCTGGATGTGGTCCTGCGGACGATCAACCTGTTGAGCAGGGGAAATGTCATCCAACAGAAATTCATGTTGGGGAACCGCGATCTGTTGATTGAACCTGAACTCGGTTCGATCACCATTGCGGATTTCAACCGTGTTGATGAGGCCATCGCGGCAGGAGAGGCCGGAACAAGGGCCAAGGCTGCTGAACTGAGGCGGTTGAGCGTGACCCCCGTCGCATGGGATGCCTACTTGGCTCGGCAGCGGCGGCCACGGATGACCAGCCTGGTCATCAATCGGATCAGGTTCGAGGGCAATCAAAGGGTTCCTACGGCATTGATGGCAAGCCGCATCAAGGTGCAAGCGGGGTCGAGGCTTGACCTGAAAGACATGAAACGCGATCTGTCGTCAATCTACCGGATCGGGGAATTTGCGAAGGTGGGGGTCCAATTCTCAAGGGAGAACGATGGCACCACCATGATCTTCCACGCCCAAGAGAAGAAAGGAGGCCCGGGCTACCTGAGGCTCGGTCTATCCCTCACCAGCACACTCAACGGCGAAGGCGAATTCACGTTCCTGGGTCTGTACCGCCGAGCTCTCGTCGACCGCCTCGGGGGGGAGTGGCGGACACTCGTTCGGCTCGGAAATTCCATGGGACTGGCGACGGATTTTTATCAACCATTGGTCAATTCGGGCCGTTGGTTCGTCGATCCTTCGCTGGTATGGTCCTTGGAACGCCGGGACATTTTCCTTGAGGATGGGCCGGTCGTTTCCGTCGAAGACCATCGTCTCCAAGGGGCGTTTGATTTCGGCCTGGCCCTGGACCAATACGGTGAATTGAGGGCCGGAGTCTATCACGGGGTGGTGCGGACCCAGGAATTCCTGAATGAAGGGGCTCCCCTGGTGAATGCCCGGAGCGGGGGTTGGCGGGGCCGATTCATCTATGACCGCCTGGACAATCATGAATTCCCGACCCTGGGCACTTTCGTCGAGGTGGAAGCCCTGCTGTCTCGCCGCAACCTGGGCGCTGACCGGGTCTATGACCGGTTGGACATTCGACTGAGCCGGGCGGTGAGCCATGGCGGCAGCACCTTGTTGCTGCGGGGACGGCTTGCCGGCGATCTGGGCTCGGAGATTCCCTTCTACGACCAGATTCGGATCGGAGGCCTGGGGAATGTTTCCGGCCTACAACCGGGAGAAATCCAGGGCGACAATGTGGCTCTGGGGGCCATGACGTATTATCGCCGGATAGGGCGGCTCGCTCCCATCCTGGGACATTCCATCAATCTGGGGCTCAGTGTGGAGACGGGTGGAGCCTGGCCTAGTTTGACCCAAGCCCGGATCGACGAATTTCGGCTCGGCAATCTCGTCTTCCTCGGGATGGAAAGCGCGCTGGGACCTCTCTATATCGGTTGGGGTTGGGCCGACCGGGGGAAAACGTCGGCGTACTTCCAGTTGGGCCGGATCTTTTGACCACCGCAGGTGTCAACTCAATACGGCAAGCACCTAGTCGTAATCTGGTTCGGCCGTGGTTTCGGGGCATAGCTGGGTGTAGGTAACGCGGCCCTCGGGATCCAGAACGACGACCGAGCGGGCCGGCAGCAAAATCCGCTGCCCATTCATAGTCGCGCCACGCCGATCCATGCCGCGTGCAGGGCGCAGACCAGGACGAAGAACACCGTGCGCGCGCGGTTCGGCGACAGTCCGGGGAACTGCAGGGCAAGGCTGCCGGTGGGGCAGTTGCTCAGGCAGTCCCCGCACAGGGTGCAGGCCTCGCCCGGACGGCGCAGGGCCACGTCCTCGGGGTAGAGCGCGTCATACCGACAGGCCGGGGTGCAGGCCCCGCAATCGGTGCAGGCCGGCGTGATCCGCAATCGCCAGGGAGAGGCCTTGCCCAGCCGGGTGGCGAACCAACCCATGGGACAGAAGGCCGTGCAGTGGGTCATGTGCCCGGTGCGGCGGGACCAGAAGACCATCAGGCCCACGCCGGCCAATCCGAAGCCGGCGGCCAAGGCACCGGCGGTGGCGGTTCCCACGCCCAGCCGGCCCAAGGCAAAGGCCGTGACCAGGACCACAACCAGGATGCCGAGGCGCAGGACCGGACGCCAGCGCGGCAATTTACCGGGACGCTTGACGGCGCGGGCCGCCCGATCGTCCCAGGCCCCGATGTAGCACAACCAGCTGCACCAGGCCGGACCGACGATGAGAACCGAAGCGGAAAACAGGATGGCCATGAAGAAGCCGGCGCCACGGTAAAGGGGACCGGCGGCGATGAGCGCCGGCACCGGCAGATGCAGCTTGCCGGTCATCAACAGCTTGTCGAATCCCGAGAGGCCCAGGATCAACTGGGTGAAGAATATCAGGGAAAAGGCCAGCCACACCCGGGGGCGCAGCTTCTTGACCTGCCGCTGGTCGCGCAGGCGGTCGGCAAGCCAGCCCGCGTACAGCGCCAGGAGGAATCCCTCCCACCAGCCGGCTGTGGGCAGGAAGCGCTCGGCCAGCAGGCCGGTCGGGTGCATGACCAGCTGGACGGGGACCAGCAGGAACGCCGTCAGCAGGAAAGCGCCCAGGCCCGATCCGATGGGGTCAGGGGAAGGCAGTTGCCGCCGTCTGCCGGAGCGGTGGAGCGGCAAACCTGCGGCCACCGTCAACAGGGCGACCGCACCCAGGATGATCACCAGGCGCTCGTAAGGCAATCCCAGCGCTTGCCGTTGGTGGACGAAGTTCACGGTGGTGGCGACCCAGATTCCTGCTCCGGCAAACATCAGCCCCTGGAGAACCAGATCGATCCAGCGCCTTTTCAGCAGCAGGGCGAAGGGCACCGTGAGCCACAACCCGATCAAGCCGGGTTGCCCGGCGCGGCCGTGATGGGCCGCCAGTAACAGGCAGCAAAAAATCAGGGGCACAAATCTCATGGAAATCACCTCCCGGTAAAACTATAAGGGACAAGTTCGGTTGTCAATGTTGTAACATATTGTAGATACCGGACATACATTATCCGAAGGTTGTCGGAATCTCCTTCTTATAAAAAAGGAGAAAATCTACCCTCTTGATTACGGGGTTGGGGTTTTCCCACAGATTTGGTGTCGCGGTTGGGGCGGAGAACCCAGGTCACGAAGGGGGGCTTGTCCAGGGTTCGGGCCTGTGCGACAATTCCCAGCCGACACATCTTCTGATCCCTGACAGGAAGCGATTCGCATGCGTGTGGCCATCGTTCATCACTGGTTTGTCGGTTATCGCGGGGGCGAGAAGGTTATCGAGAACCTTCTGGAACTCTATCCCGAGGCCGACCTGTTCACTCTGTTCTGGGAGCCGGACAAGCTGCCGGCCATTTTTCGTGAGCGCCGGGTCACGACGTCTTTTCTCAACAACTACTCGTTTTTCAAGCACAACCACCGCCTGGCCCTTCCTTTGATGCCCCTGGCCCTGGAGCAGCTCGATCTGCGGGGTTACGACCTGGTGATTTCCAGCGAGAGCGGACCGGCCAAGGGCGTCCTGGCGGACCCCGAGGCGCTGCACATCTGTTATTGCAATTCTCCCATGCGGTATATCTGGGATATGTATCACGAGTATCGCGGGAGCCTGGGCTGGTTCCAGCGCACTCTGTTCACGCTCCTTGCCCATCGCCTGCGCCAGTGGGACCGCTCCACGGCTGTGGGGGTCGATCATTTCATCGCGGATTCATCCTTCATCGCCAAGCGGATCATGAGGTGCTACCACCGGGATTCGTTCGTCATCAACCCGCCGGTCGATCTGGACATGTTTGCCCCGGGACCACAAAAGGGGGACTACTTCTTCACCCTGGCGGAGCTGGTTCCCTACAAGCGGATCGATCTGGCGGTGCAGGCCTTTCGTCAGATCAAGGCCCCCTTGAAGGTGGCGGGCCAGGGACCCGAACTGAACAGGTTGAAGGCCATGGCTCCGGCCAACGTCGAATTTCTGGGGCGGGTGGACGACACCCAATTGCGCACTCTTTATGCCGAGGCGAGGGCCTTTATTTTTCCCGGCAAGGAGGATTTCGGCATCACGCCCCTGGAGGCCAATGCCAGCGGAACGCCCGTCATCGCTTATCATGCGGGTGGAATCCTGGATACCCAGACCGAGGACACCGCGGTGTTCTTCGCCGAGCAGACCCCCGAGGCCGTGGCTCAGGCGGTGGAAGAATTCATGGCACGCGAAGGTGAATTTTCCGGTGAGCAACTCCGCCTGAACGCCGAGCGGTTCGGTCGGGACGTGTTCAAACGGAATTTCCAGGCCTTCGTTGAGAGCGTAAGCTGAACGGGAGGCCCATGAACTGTTGCAAAGCGATTTTGCCGGTCGGGATGATTCTCATTCTCCAGGCATGCGCACCTACAGGTCCGGACAAAGCCAATCTGGCCATCATCGAGCCCGGACAGGTTTCCGCCGTCTCCGCCGACTATGACAGTCTGGCTTTTCAAGCCCGGCTCCAGCAAACCCAGTCCAAGAACGCCGCCCTGGGCGCCTCGCGCCGCAAGCAGGCCGAGGACCACCTGGCCGATTGGCGCGATTTCGAGCTGCGTGCGGCCATGTACCGCACCCGGCGGGATAATCCCCTGTTCATGGAAACGATGCCCCTGGATCGGCAAGGATTCCATGTGGGGCTGGCCCGGAGCATCGCCGCGCTGGAAGACGCCGTGGAAATCGATCCCGCCTTTGCCGAGGCCTGGGCGGGCCTGGGCCATTTGCGTCTGGAAATCGGGGACATCCAGGGTGGGCTGACCGTTCTGAAAAAAGCCATGATGGCGGCCAAGGCCGAGGCCGACCGGGGTTTCCCCCTCGAGCACGATACCCTGCTTGAGGTCTACCGCGACCGTGGCTGGGCTTTGCGGGATCTTGCCCGCTGGGACGAGGGACTGGCCGTGGTCGACGAGGGGCTTTCCTTCCAACATGGCGATCAGGATCTGCTGCTCATCAAGGGGCTGTTGCTGGCCGGAGCCGGTCAGTATGAGGAGGCCACGGCCCTGGCGTCCCGCCTGCCCGCGTTTCCGGTGCGCCTTTATGATAAATACCAATCGGGCCTGGAAATCCAACCCTCGGATTATGCCTCCCGCTGGATACGCTCCCAGGCTCTGCTGGCCCAGGGCGATACGAAGGGCGCCCTGTGGATCTTCGGCCGCCTGGAAAACGATGACGACGGCCAGCTCATCGGCTCCGGATTCCTGCACGGTTTTTTGCGGAAGTCCTCCATGCGCCATCACCGCCGCTTCTGGAACGACGCGGGCCTGATCGGAGAATTGAACGACGCCCAGGAGTATCCGCGTTACTACCTGGAAGCTTACCGCGTGCGTGATTATGCCCGGTACTATCCCGCCAGCGTGCACTATATGGGACCGCTGGTGCTCGGCGTTCCCAGCGAGCGGGCCCCGTGTTATCTCAGCTTCGGGTCGGGTTTTTTCCTGGGCGGATCGCCGTTCGCCTATGTGGCGGCCCAGATGGATATCATGTCCCTGACCCTGCTGGATGACCGCAAACAGGCGGCCGCCGACAAGGCCCTGCAGGTCCTGGACCAGCTGGAGCGACGCCGGCTGAGGCCCGATATCTGCCT
Source organism: uncultured Fibrobacteraceae bacterium (assembly GCA_964545545.1). Lineage (GTDB taxonomy): Bacteria > Krumholzibacteriota > Krumholzibacteriia > LZORAL124-64-63 > LZORAL124-64-63 > JAHJTW01. Next base: position 6,868 of record CAZJGK010000054.1, read on the forward strand.
GGCCTTGCGGGGCCGGATCCACTACCGCCAGGGCAAACTGACGAGCGCCCGCAAGGAACTGGAACAAGCGCGGGACAGCTTCCAGATGCGGCAGCAGGTCGATGATCGCACCAGTCTGCTGCTGGGCGTTCTGGCCCTGGACCGGGAGGATTTCATGCCCGCGCTGACCTATCTCAGGGAATCGGCCCGGGTCGACAGCACCGTGGGGGTGACCTGGCGTTCCATGGGTGTGGCTTTGGCCTCGGTCGGCCGGCAGGACGAGGCCATGGTGGCCATGAACCGGGCGCTGGACCTGGAGCCCGCGTCCCTGACCGGCTACTTCAACCGCGGGCTGTTGTTCCTGCAGATGAAACGGTTCCCGGAAGCCATGGCCGACCTGGATTATGCGCGCCGGTTGGATCCCGAGAACCAGGAAATCGTCCGCCTGTTGCAGACCTGCGCCGTGGCCATGCGGCAGCAGGGCCAAACGCCCCCGGCCATGAGGGATCTTGCCGACCTGAGCAACCTGGGCGACATGGTGCCGGCGGGCGTCACGACGGAGATTCCCCCCGACCTGCTGCTGGAGCATTTGTGGGGCGAGCTGACGGGTATGCTGGGCTTCGATGCCCAGCGGTATCCGGATCCACGGACTCTGCGTGAACTCGGTCAGGGATGGGAAGAGCAGTACCGCCAGAATCCCAATCCCAACCTCCGCAAGGTGATCGCCCTGCTGTGGCTGGATCTGGGGGATCCCGCCAGGACGATCAATTTGTTGCAGGGCAGCTGGGGCCGGGATCTGGAGCCGGACGAAGAAGTGATGCTCCTGTATGCGGATTTTCTGGCGGGCCATGAGCAAAGAGCCCGGGAATTGGCGGTTCGGATCCTGGCGGACGAAAAGCAGGTGGGCAATCCCTACATTGCGGTCCTGGCTGCCCGGGCGGTCCAGAACCATCCGGGGCAGCTGCCGACGGGCGCTCCGGAGTCGATCATGGCCCGTTGGATCGACGACAACGGCCAATCCGCCGGTCATTCCCTGCGCCGTTGGCACGTCATCCTGACGGGGGCATTCCGGAGTTTGCGGCAGAATTTCCAGGGATCCTGACCGGCGTCTGCAGCCGACTCTTGCCACCGGACCCTGAAAATGGTATAAAATTACTCTTTTATCTTGCAGGAAAGGTTCAACCCCCGAGGAGCTTCCCCATGGACGACAACACCACGCCCGAAATCTACGGCCCTCATCCCGACATCGCCGCCACCAGCGATATCGGCACCATGGCGGAATACGAGCGCCTGTACCGTTTGAGCCTGGACGACCCGGAGACATTCTGGAGCAAGCAGGCCGAGACCATCAGCTGGTTTCATCCTTTCCGGCAGGTGTTCGACAACGATTACGGCAACGTGGACTTCAGCTGGTTTCTGGGGGGACGCCTGAACGCCTGTTACAACTGCGTGGATCGGCACCTGAACGACAAGGGCGAACAGGACGCCCTCATCTGGGTGAAGGATGAACCCGGCCAGTACGAACACATCACCTATCGTCAGCTGAAGCACCGCGTGGCGCGGGTGGCCAACGTGCTGAAAGCCCACGGGGTGCGCAAGGGCGACCGGGTGGCCATCTACATGCCCATGATTCCCGAGTTGGCCTACACGATGCTGGCCTGCGCGCGCATCGGGGCCATCCACTCGATCATCTTCGGGGGCTTCAGCAGCGAGGCCATCCGCGACCGGATCCTGGACGCGGAGTGCCGGCTGGTGGTCACCGCCAACGAGGGTCTGCGCGGGGGCAAGCGCTTGCGGTTGAAGGAAACGGTGGACCGCGCGGTGGACGGGCTGGACATGGTGCAAAAAGTGCTGGTGGCCCGGCGCACCGACGGCGAAACACACATGAAGCTCGGCCGCGACTTCTGGCTGGACGAGGAATGCGCCCGGCAGCGCTCGACCTGCACCGTGGAGTGGATGGGCGCCGAGGATCCCCTGTTCATCCTCTACACCTCGGGTTCGACGGGCAAGCCCAAGGGCGTGATGCACACCACGGGCGGGTACATGGTGTACGCGGCCATGACCCACCGGACGGTCTTCAACTACCGGCCGGGCGAGGTGTTCTTCTGCGCCGCGGACATCGGTTGGATCACCGGCCATTCGTACATCATCTACGGTCCGCTGGCCAACGGGGCCACCTCGGTGATGTTCGAGTCGACTCCCACCTATCCCGACGCCGGCCGCTACTGGCAGATCGTGGACGATCTGCAGGTGAACATCTTCTACACCGCGCCCACGGCCATCCGGGCCATCGCCCGGGCGGGCGATGCGGGGCTGGAGCACAGTTCGCGCGCGTCGCTCAAGGTGCTGGGCACCGTCGGCGAGCCCATCAGCCCCGAGACCTGGCGCTGGTACTGGGAAAAGGTGGGCAGGAAGAGGTGCGACGTCGTGGATACGTGGTGGCAGACCGAAACCGGCGGCATCATGATCACGCCGTTGCCGGGAGTCACGCCCCTGAAGCCCGGTTCCGCCAGCCTGCCGTTCTTCGGCGTCAAACCGCTGCTGATGGACGATGACGGCAAGCCCCTGGTGGGCAACGACGTGCGCGGCAACCTGTGCATCGCCCAGACCTGGCCCGGCCAGGCGCGCACCGTGTGGGGCGATCACCGCCGCTTCCACGAGACCTATTTCAGCCAGTACCCGGGATACTACTTCACCGGCGACGGCTGCCGTCGCGACGAGGACGGCTACTACTGGATCACCGGCCGGGTGGACGACGTGATCAACGTCTCGGGCCACCGCCTGGGCACCGCCGAGGTCGAGTCGGCCCTGGTGGCCCACGAGGCCGTGGCCGAGGCCGCGGTGGTGGGCTATCCGCACGAGATCAAGGGCCAGGGCATCTTCGTCTATGTGATCCTCGGGCCCGACGGCGACGGCCTCGGCGACGAACTCATCGGCGCCCTGAAGGAACAGGTGCGCCATGTGATCGGTCCCATGGCCACCCCGGATGTGATCATGATCGTGCCGGGGTTGCCGAAGACGCGCAGCGGCAAGATCATGCGGAGGATTTTGCGGAAGATCGCGGCGGGGGAGTACACGGGGTTGGGCGACGTGTCGACCCTGGCGGATCCGACGGTGGTGGAGAAGTTGATCGAGGGGCATAAACGGATTCTAGAGGATGCTTGATGACGGCCCAGCATCGGTCCTAGATCCTGAATTCACCAGCCTCGATAACAACCCGCGTGTGACCGTCGGGCCAAGTGGCCTTGATGGTTGGCGTGTGGAACAGATAGTCGATGTGCATGGAGGATTTATTCTGCCCTCCCGGCATGCCCTCGTTGCTGCCAAAGGCGATATGGGCCGTGCGGAAGGCCTTCTCGGCCTCGAGCATGCGGGGCGTCAATCTTGCGCCGGGATTGATCCCGATCCCGAGTTCGGCAATGCTCCGTGACGCCTCATCGGTATCCAGCAGTTTGTTGACGATTCCAATTTCAGCCGGGTTTCCCCCGACAACATCGATGACGCGTCCCTGGCGAATGGTCATGACCAGGGGGGCGGCCACCACGCCGTGATTTCCGAAGCAGCCGTCCACTACCAGGGTGCCGTTGGCGCCGGTTTCCACTGGTGCGCAGTAGATTTCTCCGCAGGGGAGGTTCACCGAAACCCTTACCGTGGCACCCACGTCGGAAACAAACGTCCGGTCGGTGATATCCAGTTCCAGGTCCGTACCCGCGGTGGTGGAGATTTGGAGAGCGGTGGCGTGGTCGAAGGCGGCAATGAGCTTATCGGCCCTTTCGCGCATCAGCCCGTAATCCACGTTGAGCGGTCCCTCAACCATCATGTCCGCATCGATACCCGGGCTGTGGCCCATGCGCACGCGCTGCAATTCCTCCACCGCCGTCAGCCATTGAATCCGGAAGGGAACTTCCGCGCTGTCACCGACGATGGCGTTGATCACAACGTCGCAGTTTTCCAGCAGGTCCCACATGGCGGAAGGTGTCTCCTGCAGGGGCCGGTTTTCCTCGGGCAGGACAAAAGTCGTGACCGGGCAACCGTGATTCGAAGCCCCTTGGGCAAATGCTTTGCCACAGTCGAGAGTCTGATTGTCCGTGATCACCAGGACCCGGTCCGTGGGCTCCAGGTTCAGGATGTGTTTCATGGCCTTGAGGGCCGCCGCAGACATGATATTCGCTTTTTTCATGATTGATCGCCTCCCTGGGCCTGGAATACGGCATCAGATATTAAGAGTTGCAGGCAGGGGCCTTGAAGACACGGCGGCGATCAGCAGGAGGACGGCGACGGCGGGACCCGGAGCCCCGTGGGCAGCAGGCGCAAGCCCCAACCCGCCGCCTACTTGGCACTCCTGTAGTACTGCATGGCCTCGGGCATTTCCTGCTCGATATTGGCCATACGGGTTGCATTCGAGGGGTGGGTGCTCATGAATTCAGGGGGTGCCTGGCCGGAGTTGCTTTGGCTCATGCGCTGCCACAGGGAAAGGGACTCATGGGGGTCGTATCCCGCCATGGCCATGAAGATGAGGCCCAGGTGATCGGCTTCGTTCTCCTGGAGGCGACTAAAAGGCAGCAGAGCGCCATACTCCGCGCCTAGACCGAAGGCGGTCATGTAGATCTGTTGGGTCTGCTGCGGCTTACTCGCAATCGCCTCTGAAAGTGCCATGCCGCCGAACTGGGCGAGGAGCTCCTGGCTCATGCGTTCATTCCCGTGCTCGGCCACCGCGTGCGCAATCTCGTGGCCCAGGACCACGGCCAGGCCGGCTTCGGTCTGGGTGATCGGGAGGATTCCGGTGTAAACGACGACCCTGCCCCCGGGCATGCACCAGGCGTTGGCCTCCTTGTTGTCGATCAGGTTGAACTGCCAGCTATACCCCTGCAACTGGTTGGAGATGTTCTGGCTGCGAAAGTAACTCTCCACCGCGCCCTGAATTCGCCGGCCCACCTTATTGACCAGGGCCGTCTGCGTCCGGTTGGTGCTGAGCTTGTTGTTGTCCAGAAACTCCCCGTACTGCTGGTTGCTCATCGAGAGTATGGTGGAAGCGGGAATCAGATCGAGTTGACGGCGCCCGGTAACCGCTACGGTGCTGCACCCTGCCAGGAACAGGAATAGAACGAGGGCGCCGATGGCAAGGCACACCTTGCGGATGTCCGAGGGTCGCTTCATGAGTTTCCTCCGCCTGACCAGTGGCAATCCCCCTGCCACCGGTCAGGCAATCTTGGGCGGTAAGGTCAGTCGAGGTTGCCGTCCAGGGCGGCTTCCTTCAACTTGTCGTTCGCGAAAATGGCGATTTCCACGCGGCGGTTGAGCGAACGGCCATAGTCCGAATCGTTCGAGGCGACAGGATTGGTCTCACCCAATCCTATGGTGGAAATCCTTGAGCCGGTAACGCCCAGACTCTTTTGATAGTCGGCAACTGCTTGAGCACGACGTACTGACAACTGCTGGTTGTATTCGATCGTGCCTGTGTTGTCGGTATCCCCTTCAACAAGAATGTTGGTGTCCGGGTACTTGTTGAGGATCAACGCCAGGTTTTCGATGTTCGCCTTGGCCCCAGACTGCAACACCGATGAGTTGATTTCAAAGAGTATTCCCGAATCGAAGGTGATTTTGATTCCCTCACCGATTCGTTCGATTTTTGCATTCGCGATGTCATTCCGCATCTCTTCAGCTTGTTTATCCATATGATGGCCGATGAGTGTCCCGGCCGTCCCTCCGACGGCCGCACCAATGATGGCCCCAAGGGTCGTGTTCCCGAGTTGATGTCCGATAACACCGCCGGCAACACCTCCAGCTCCTGCGCCAATCACGCCGCCTTTGACCGTTCTGCTGGCTGCACAGCCCAACATGAAGGCCATTGAAGCCGCGAGAATGATCACCAGAACTATCATCATGTTTCTTTTCATAGCCAATCTCCTTACCAAGTCAGGTTTGTGATCCCCACCGGCCACAGCCGCAAAGCGGACGGGGCATTCGGTAGGGGTGCGCCACGGCGGGTGACATCCGTGGCCGCGTCTCGGTCGCGGCTGACGATCAGGTGCGACCAGAACGGCGATTGCCGGCAAAAAAGAGCGCGAAGCCGCCCACCAGCACGATCACACCGGCGATTGCCGGGATGGGTATGCTGTGGTGTTCCGAGGTGGCAACCTCCATCGACCCCATCTGGAATACGGTGCTGTGCTTGTTGTAGTCGATTCCACCGTATATCAGCGCCAGAACGCCAAGGGCCATCAGCACGAGAGCAATAGTTTTCATCTGATTCGTCCTTTCTTCTCCACGGATGGCCTACAGGACTCTTCGGCCCTGGATGATACGCAGCAACACGACGACGATGGCGAGAACGAGCAGCACGTGGATGAAGCCATGCAGGGTGACGGACGTGACCAGGCCGAGCAGCCAGAGAATGACGAATATGACCGCGATGGTCCACAACATGGGAGGCCTCCTGTTTTGTTGCCGTCGCCGCAGGCGAGAAACTTTATCCAGTTCTTTTCGGTCATCGTTGGGGCGGCGACCCGGGGACTCGACCGAACATCTTGAACATCTCAAGACACAGGAACCTTTTGCCACTATCGTGCCACCAGGTAACTGCTTGCTGTGTATTGGCTTGGGATTGTTGCGCCCTTCATGGGCCCATCAAAACGAGGGGGCGTCGATCAATTCGGGGGAACTGGCACGTGTCGCAGAAGACCGGGCCGGAGGTGTGGCCGGGGGCACGAGCGGTTGTTGCCGCAGGGGGGCTCAGGACCGCTTCTGATAGGTGAGAATCCGATTGCGCCCCGCCTGCTTGGCGGCATAGAGGGCGTCGTCAGCCGCCCGGATGAGATCCTCAACGGAGGAACTGTGTTCCTGGGCCGAGGCAATGCCTGCGGAGAAGGTCGTGGTGGCCAGGAGCTGCCCGTTGTGGTGAATTTCCATTTTCTCGAAGGTGAGACGGATCTGCTCGAGACGTTGGGCCGTATCCTCAAGGGAAGAGTCGGGCAAGACCAGCAGGAACTCTTCTCCCCCGAAACGACAGGCGATGTCGCTCAGGCGAAGGTTATCGCGCAGGACGCGGCTCGATTCCCGCAGGACCAGATCGCCGGCTTCATGCCCGAAAGTATCGTTGAATTTCTTGAAATGATCCAGGTCGAGCATCGCGATGCACAAGGGGTTTCCTCTGCGCATTGCGCGATGGAGCTCGCGGGGGAGGGTTTCATCGAGGTATCGCCGATTGAACAACTGCGTTAGCGGGTCGCGAGTGGCTTGTTCGTGCATTTTCTTTCGCAGTCTCAAGTTAGCCAGGGAAAGCTTGATCGCTTCCCCCACCGACACGGCCAGTTGATGCTGATTTATGTGACGATCCTCATCAGCCGCAGCCACGGCACTGAGGTATAAAACGCCGATTGTCCCACCCTGGATCGTCAAGGGATGGCAGCGATAGCCGTGATCAGGCGGACGTACGAAATGGCTGCACAGGATACCGGCCCGGGGATTTTTAACCTCATGCGGAAGACCACGTCGCAGGGCCCAGCAGTCCTCCAGGGCGAAAGAATCTTCCATGAGCTTTTCGCCACCCCATCGGGCAACGGTATCGAGATAACTGCCGGAATCCTGGATGACCGCGAGACATCCGATTTGACCGGGAAACAGTTCCCCAGCCATCACGCCGATGGTACGGTAGGCTTCCTCCAGGGTCTCGCATGACTGCAGGAGGTCGTTCATCCGGTTTATCAACGTCATTTCACCGTCGCGCATCTGCAGGGTCTTCACCAGGGAGGAGAGCTTGTCGTTCGCCCTCTGGAGGTTCACCTCATCCTGCTTGCGTGCGGTGATGTCGCGGATATTGCATTGGATCACTTTCACCCCATTCACCAGGTAGAGATTGCTGATGAACTCCACCTGCCGGTGCTCGCCGGTCTTGGTCTCCAAAGGAAGATCTTCGTAGCGGATGTACTCGTTGGTCTGCAGTTCCCGGAAAGAGTCCTGGCTGGAGGCCAAATCCCTGAAGGGGCCGATTTCCCAGAGTTTCCTGCCCAGGAGCTCTGTGTGCTGATATCCAAGCATATGCTCCAGAAAGGGATTGCTGTCCGCGATGGTGCCGGTAGCCGCATCAAGGATGAGAATTCCATCTTTGGCGGATTCGAAGAGACGGCGATAGCGAACTTCCGAAGCCTTGAGGACTGCCTTCGCGCGCCTGGGCTTTCTAATCATGCGGGCTATCGCCCCTGCTTTGTCGAACATAACCATACCCCCCCCGCGGTTGGGATAAAGATCGCATCAAGCTGCGGCACCCCAAGGTGCCGCAGCCCTGGTTTGATCTTCCCCTCTTGGCCGCAAAACTTATTGTTGCTTCGTCGAGCCATGCTTGTCCGACCACCGACAGGCATGACGATCCGTTTCAGCTCCGGTAACAGGTCGAGTCGTCCCCAAGTTCGGGATTACGGGTTCGTCTTCTTTTGGATGACGATCTCGACACGACGATTGTTCGCGCGTCCCTCAGCAGTGGCGTTGTCGGCAATCGGCCGTCCTTCGCCGACCCCGGAGGTCCGGACCAGTTCTGAAGGGTAGCTCCTGCTCACCAGGAAATTGCGCACGGTGTCCGCCCGCCGCTGGGCCAGATCACGGTTGTACTGATCGGAGCCCATCGAGTCCGTGAACCCCTCCACAAGGAGGTTGGGTTTATCCATCGTGGAAAGGGCATCGACGACCTGAGCCAGCTTGGATTCGGCGCCGGGCAATAGTGTCGATTCGTTGGAACGGAAAAGGACGCTTCCCGAAAGTGTAAGGATCAATCCGCGCTGGTCTTCCCTTATGGCAGCGAGCTTGGCGAGTTGAGCCACGGCATCGGAAGTCCGCTTCTCCGCCGCCAGGCGAGCATTCTTTTCCGCGAGAAGCTGTACGGCCGCCGCATTTTTGCTCTGTTCCGCTGCCGCTAGCTTCGCGCTTGTCTGGGCCAGATCCTCCTGTTTTTTCTGCAGATCCTTCTTGTTTTCCTGCAGCATATTGCCTTGCGTCACCTCGTAATCCTTGTCCGACTTGGCCGCGGAATTTTTCGCGCCGGCGATGATCGCTTGCGCTTCCGCCATCTCGGCCTTTCGCTGGGCGACATAGGCGAGGTCCCGCGTCACATAGGAATCGGATTCCTCTTTGAAGGAACTTTCAGCCGAGTCAAGCGCCACCTGGGCCTTGTGCAATTCCACCGGTGCCAATTCCACCGCGGTGCCATTGCTGGCCTGCAGAAAGGCCTGACGGGCATCCACAAGTTCTCTCGGCACGGTGGAGGAGCAGCCCCAAAGGAATGCGGCGCACGCAATGGTGATCAATAATCCTGGCATTCTCATTTAATTCTCCTTCCAGCAGGTCATCGGTTTTCATTCTGGAGTTTGTGTACCCGAGCCAACGCCTCCGTGGCTTGAACCGTCTCCGCGTTCTGTTGGGAAAGCAGGATCGCCAACTCGGCGTCGGCTTCGGCGCGAGTCAGGTATGAAACGGCCTCTTTCTTCTTGCCTTTGTCCGAGAGGTCCTTGGCGTGGGCCAACTCCTCCTTTGCCAGCGTCAGCTGGAGTGAAGCGCCAGGCAGCTTGTTCGCCCCCACTTCCTCAGCGGCGCGGATGGCGGAACTCGAGGGCTCGGTGTGCAATGCGGGACTACTTCCGCCTCCACACCCTGCTACAACCAAGACGAAGAGCAGGCTTCCGACCGTCAGTAGATGTCTCATTGATCCCTCCTTAATTGCGATGTGTTCCGGCTTGCGAATGTCGTTTTCACAGCTTCTCCTATGCCATCATCCATCTCCCGGCGCTTGAGTTGCTCCTTGTAAGGGTTTCCTCAAAACGGCCTAGTGGAAATCAGGTAGCCGAGTCCAATCTGTCATCTGCAACTTGCAGACCACTTTTGAGATCATTTAACTGGTTGGTAAACAACGACATGAAAAAATTCTACACTTGGCGGGCCCATCAAAACGATGGCTTCCCCATCATTGCGATGGAGGGATGACCGTATGGTTGTCCCTTCAAATCCCCAGCTCCTTGATGCCGGGGGGGGCGATGGACGGGATGGTGGTAAGGAACACAAGTAGCATTCAGGGGCTCCAGATAATTCCCGAAATTGGGGGTCAAAACCCCATCATTGTGATGAATGCCGCGTCAATATGATGGGAGACGTCCGGGCCTCCTCGGCCCAAGGTCACGTCCCACCATACAGTTAAGCCAGAAACCCGTGCGGCACGTAGCTTGCGCTACTGGTATGGATCGATAGGGGAGGCGTGAGCCCAAGGCGGACCGGGCTGCACACTTCAAGGTTGTTCAGAAGAATCCCCGCTCGAGTGAAACTGCGGTCCGTGGAACAACGAGGAGAAACAAATGACTATTTCCAAGAAATTCGCCGTGGTCGTCTTTGCCGTGGCCGTGATGGCTGTCGGTGCGGCGGGAACGGGTTTGGCCAACAATTCGCAGCGTCACGTGGTGGCCGCAAATGAGATCCAGGCCAGGATCGACCAGCAGACCAATCAGGCCGATGCCGATCGCCAAGCGATCCAGTCCATGTTGCAGCGCGATGATGTGCGCAAGATCGCCGGGTCCGTCGGCTTGAATATTGAACGGGCCAGCGCCGCCGCTGCGGTCCTTGCGGGACCCTCACTCGAGAAGTTGGCCGATCAGGCCAGGGTCGTCAACGCCGACCTGGCCGGGGGAAGTGATAAGGTCATCCTTTCGACGACCACGATAATCATCGTTTTGCTGATCATCATTCTGCTCGCGAACTGAGCCCCTTGATCCGTGGGACCGATGCGTGTATTTGGCGCCTGGGTGGCTGCGGCCGTTCTCGTTGTTTCCGCCCCGGCGGCCGCCGCAGCCCCTGGGCCAACCAAGACCGCTCCTGAGATGGTGCGGATTCTGGACGTACCGTACGTCCCCCAGAGCGGACTGTTGTGTGGTGGGGCCGCCTTGGCCATGGTGCTGCGCTACTGGGGGGCAACCGGCGTCCGGGCCGAGGACTTCGCTGCGCTGGTGGAGCCGGACCAGGGCGGCATCAGAACGGGTGTCCTGGTGAAAGCCGTCGAGGCCCGGGGGTGGACGGCGCTTCCCTTTGCCGGAACCCCAGACGTGGTCGCCGGTCATCTTGCCCAGGGTCGCCCGGTCATCGCTTTGATCCAAGCCGGCGCAGGCTCCCATCATTACGTGGTGCTTCTGGCCTGGGCCAACGGGCGGGTGGTTCTGCATGACCCCAATGCCGGGCCGTTCCGGACCATGCCGGCAAGCGAGTTCCAGGCCGCTTGGTCAGGCACGGGAAATTGGGCGCTTTTGATCCTTCCTCCGGCCAAGACAAAGGAGATCGACGCGCAAGATCATGCGGCGGTCGACTCCACGGCGACGGTGGCACCGGATTCATGTGACGTCATGGTGGAGGCGGGAATCCATTTGGCCCAGCAAGGGGACACAACTGCAGCCGAGCTCAAATTCCTGGCCGCCCAGTCACTGTGCCCGGCGAATGCCGCCCCGCTCCGGGAACGCGCAGGGTTGCGTTTTCTTGCGGAGGACTGGGCGGGGGCGAGCCGCCTGGCAAAGAGCGCGCTGGCGCTGGACCCGAGCGACGTTCACACCTGGCGGCTGCTGGCCGGCAGCCGCTTCCTGGCTGGGGACCTTGACGGCGCTCTGGGTGCCTGGAATCACCTATCTGAACCACTCAACGACTTGACGCGCATCGACGGTTTGCGGCATACCCGCTATTCCGTCGTGGCCGGCCTGATTGATCTGCCGCCGGGGCGCCTGATCACGGCGCACGCTTTCCGTCGGGCGCGTCACCGATTGGCTGAATTGCCGGCCAAATCCGAGTACCGCCTCAGCTTGAGGCCCTTACCGGACGGAAAAGCTCAAGTGAATGCGGCCCTGCTGGAGCGCCCCCTCGTGTTTGACGGACCGTGGGATATGGGAGGGGCCGCCATCAAGGCCATCACGAAAAGGGAGGTCACGCTCGAGGTGGCGAGTCCCACCGGGAATGGGGAGCTGTGGACCGCCGGGTGGAGGTGGTGGCAGGACAGGCCGCGCGTCTCGATGGCGCTGGCCGTGCCGGCGGCAGGCCGGCCGGGAATCTGGCGCCTGGAAGGATTCTGGGAACGGCAGGCCTATGCCGCCCCCGAGCCCATCGGCGCCCAAGACCTGGTGCCAACCAAGATCATGCGGGAGGAGCGCCGACGGACAGCCCTGTCTGTTGCCGATTGGCTCGGCCCGGATCTCCGGCTTGAGGCCGGAGTGGGGTTGGATGAGTGGGCGGACCGGGGATCCCACCTCTCGCTGGAGGGCGCCGTCGAGACACGATGGTCCCGCGACCATGTGTCCTTGGCCGCGGGGGTGACACGGTGGGTGAGCACCCAAGGCGGTGTTCCGTTCGGGACCAGTAGCCTGTCCTGCACGTGGTCCTCGACCGGCCTGGATAACAGCGGCGATGCCTGGCTGGCCCGGTTGGGCGCCTCCAGCGCCACCACGGAGGCGCCCCTGGCGCTCTGGTCGGGAGCGGGAACGGGAAACGGGCGAGCTCCGCTTCTGCGGGCGCACCCTTTGCTGGACGGGGGGGTCATTCACGGCCGTGTCTTTGGACGCACCCTCGTCCACGGAACGACCGAGAGGCAGGTGTGGCAGTGGCATCTCGGCCCACTGCATATCGGTTGGGTTGTTTTCGTCGATGCGGCGAAAACCTTGGCTACCGGGTGGGCAGGCCGTGTCCCGTGGCAGGTGGACGGAGGAACGGGACTTCGGTTGCGGGGTTTGGGCGTGCAGGGTCAGATGAGGATCGATGGTGCGTACGGCTTCGCCGATGGGAACTCGGCCCTATCCATCGGCTGGCAGGTTCCCTGAAGCAAACGGCCGTCAAGGCGCGGTGGAACCCCCGTCCCCCGCGGCGCGGGCGCCGTTACCCACTCCGTAACTCTTGAGCTTTCTGTAGAGCGTGGCCGAACCGATGCCGAGTTGTTTGGCGGTGAGGGTCCGGTTATCGCCGTTGAGGCTGAGCACCGCCAGGATGTAGTCCTTCTCGATCTCCTCGAGCGTCCTGACCGAACCGGAAAGCGATGGAGTGGGGATGGCTTGCCGGACTTCTTCGGGCAAATCGTCGAGCTCGACGATTTTGGAGCGGCCCAGCGCGACGGCGCTTTCCATGGCGTTTTCCAGTTCACGCACGTTGCCCGGCCAGTCATACCGCAGAAGCTGGTCTGCGGCGCGCGGGGTTAGACCAGTCACCGAGCGTTTGAAACGCACGGTGGCCTCGCTTAGCAACAAGCGGGCCAGCGGCAGGATGTCCTCCCGCCGATCCCGGAGCGCCGGCAGGTGCACTTGGACCACATTCAGCCGGTAGAACAGATCTTGGCGGAAGCGACCCGCCTGGATGTCCGCCACCAGGTCGCGGTTCGTGGCGGCAATCACCCGGACGTTTACGGGCCGGCTCCTGTTTTCGCCTACGCGGCGGATCTCGCGCTCCTGGAGAACCCTCAGCAGCTTGACCTGCATGCTGGGTGAGACGTCACCGATCTCGTCGAGCAGCAATGTCCCGCCGTTGGCCCCCTCGAACAAACCGATCCGGTCCTGCATGGCGCCCGTGAACGAGCCGCGCGCATGGCCAAAAAGTTCGCTTTCGAGCAGGGTTTCGGTAATCGCGCCGCAGTTGACCGCGACGAACGGGCCCAGGGCGCGCGTGGACTGCTCATGAACCAGGTGCGCGATAAGTTCCTTGCCCGTTCCGCTCTCGCCCATGATCAGGACGTTGGAGTCAACCTTCGCGATCCGCAGGGCGAGGTCGACGACGCGCCGCATGGTAGGACTCCGGGCGATGATCCCGAGCGGGTCCTTCGCTTCGGGGGCTATGCGGGCGACGAGGCGCTTCTTTTGGCGAAGCGTCTTTTCGGCCGCCTTGAGGTTTTCAGTGATCCGGTGGAGGGAGGGTTCGAGCCATTCCTGGAGGTTCTGGACGCGGAAGAAGCGGAGCTCTTCAGCCCGCTCGTCGCCCCACTCCTCGAGGGTCCTGCCGATGAGGTGGCAAGCGGCATCGCCCCGGCCGATGCAGCGTTCCTCGAGAACGAAAATTTCCTTACCCATGGCCCGGCTCAGGTAACCGCTCGTCAAACCGCAGATGGTCCAGCAAACGGAGGTATCGGAAAGCCCGACATGGGCGATGTGCTGCTCGGCCTCGTACGACTCGACGAGGGTCAATCCCTCCTTCGTCAACGAACCAGGGGTGCCCGGACCCAGGCGGTACATGCCTTCGAGCATGTGGATGCGGCCGCAGGCATGGCACCAGTCCTCCTCCCTTTCCCAATGGAACAGGTCCTGCATCGCCTCGGCCATCCGCCAGCCCTGGACAAACCCGAACCGGGTCAACACGGCACGGGCCGTACTGATGCCAAAGTGATCGATCAGCTCCTTGCGCAGGTTTCCCTTGGCTGTCGCGTCGATCAGGAGCGCACGCTCACCGGCGAAGCGAATCGTACCGTTCTCGCTATCGAACTCCACCAGTTCGTTGATATTCAGATCTTCGATGCGCATGCCCCACCCCCAATCGTTATGATGGATATTGCCTCAAAATAGGGGGGTCGTCAAGAGCCAATTTTCCCTAACTGACGAAATGACAAACAGTTTTGTGTGGCACAGATATGGCTAGGGAATGTGTTGCCCCCTGTGCGAATAGGAGATGTGTAGCGTTGTCAACGCCTGGCCCGCCTGGGCTGCAGGAGGAAAACGGCGCCAGGAGGAGGGTATCATCAAATCGGTCGTGGAAAAGATGGCGGCGCAGCTCGAGGTTTTGAACTCGAAGATCGAACGTCTTGCAGCCAAGACCCTGATGGCGGGCGACCAGATCAGCTTCGAGGACCTCCTGCACATCGACGAACTGAAGGCCCTGTATGCGATTGCGCAGTCTAAGTTGGATGAGTTCAGGGCCGCGCAGGCCTTAAAGGAGACCCACCTGGAGGTGGAGCTCAAGACCGCCTTTGCAGAGCTCAAGGCCGCCTTAAAAGACGGAAAGCCCCCGCCTTAGCAGTGAATGGCCCAGAGTGCGGCGGATCGCATAGTCCCGCGAACGCTCACGAGGGAATTTCCCCTCCACCGTTTCGAGGAGGACAGGAATAGAGGTCGATTTTCATGAAACGATATCTAGCAGGCATGAGCTATTTCATTTTGATTGCCACGGCAATGACGGCGAGCTGCTCGAAGGATTCTGGGACCGCCGGAAGCGCGGCGGCCCAGAAGCAGAGTGTCGAGACACTGGTCATTCCGGATGGGACCGTTGTCGCCGCTTCACTCGACAGGCAGCTTTCCACGAAGACGAACCACACCGGCGACATGTTCAGCGCCACGACAACCGAGCCCATCATGGTGGACGGAAAGACAGCCATTCTGGCCGGCGCGGCGATTAACGGCGTGCTACACGACGTCGAGGCATCCGATAGGGTCTCCGGCCGCGCAAAGATGACACTTGCGTACGTGAATATCGTTGATGTGCAGGGCGTAGCCCACCCGTTCTCCGCCACGCCACTTACACTGCAGGCGGCCGCCACCACCAATGGCGACCAGGAGAAGATCGCGGCTGGGGGCATCTTGGGCGGCGTCACCGGCGGGATCATCGGTGGCGGCAAGAGCGCCGTGATCGGGGCAGGGGCCGGGACGGGCGCCGGCACCATTCTGATGCTCGCCACCAAGGGTGAAGACCTGGAACTGAACCCCGGCCAGATGCTGGCGATGCACATGATGGGGTCGATGAACGTTCTGATCAAGGCCGCGAAATAGCGCGGAACCCAGTTGTCTCTTCCATTCATCCGTCCGGCCTGTGGAATAAGCAGTTAGGTGATCTGTCGAGACAGATGGCCATGAGGCATGTTTGATTGTGATTCTCACGGGCTCACGAAAATCTCCTGCGGCGGCGGCATGAATGTCTGCCACACGTGGGGATCCAGCTCGCGGGCGT
>CAZJGK010000055.1:0-22720 GCA_964545545.1 uncultured Fibrobacteraceae bacterium
ATCGTGTTTTTGGAACCGTTTGACGCGGGCTCACACCGGGCGTTTCGTCAGGGTCTGACCAAATGGTCCCGGCACAGGATCACGAGCCTGACCCTGCCGGGAAGGTTTTGGAAGTGGCGCATGCGTGGCGCGGCCGCCTGGTTCGCCGACCAGATCAATGACCGCGGTTATCCTGAGGCCGATCTTTTGCTGACCACCGGTTTTCTCAACGTGGCCGATTTGCGGGGACTGCTGACACCTGCCTCGGCTCGGATTCCCATCGTTCTCTACATGCATGAAAACCAACTGACCTATCCTTTGAGTCCCCGGGAAGAGTTCGATTTTCATTTCGGGTTCACCAATATCATCAGCGCCCTGGCGGCCGATAAAGTGGTGTTCAATTCCGATTACCACCGCGATCTTTTTCTGGATTCCATCCCCGGTTTTTTGAGCAAGATGCCCGAGGCGGTGCCTCGCAATATCCCCCACAGGATCGAGGCCGTCAGTTCCGTACTGCCGGTGGGGCTTGCCCGTGAACCCCTGGGCCCCGCCCACTTCCCCCGGTACCGGGGGGCCGCCTGCGAACCCGGGGTCGGCCCCGCCTGGCCCCGCAACAAACGCCATCGCCTGGTGTGGAACCATCGCTGGGAATTCGATAAGCGCCCCCAGGATTTTGTCACCGCGACGCGGGCTTTACTGGACATGGGTCTGGATTTCGAGGTGGCCCTGCTGGGCGATCCGGGCGGCAACGAGGACGTTTTCTTGCCGTTGAGGGAGGAGTTGGGTACCCGCTGTGTGGCGTTCGGCCACCAGCCCGACCGCGCTCAGTACGATAACCAGCTTGCCCAGGCCGACATCGTGGTTTCCTGCGCGGATCAGGAGTATTTCGGGATTGCCGTGGCCGAGGCTGTTCACGCGGGATGCTATCCGGTGTTGCCGCGCCGGCAGGTCTACCCCTCCCTCTATGGGACCCGGTGCCGGGGCCCGCATTTCTACGGTTCCGTGGAGGATCTGATCAACCTGCTGGCAAGATTGCTGACCGGTGACGACTGTGGCCACATCTGTTCACTGGATCAGGATATGGACAGGTATTGCTGGTCCCGGATCATCGCTGAATATGATACCCTGCTGGACGCAACGGCTCGGGAAAGCACAGGAGGTCCAGGGTGAGAGAACCGCGCCCCACCAAAGGTTATCTGCTGGATATTGAAGGTGTTCTGGTGCGGAACAAGGCCTATGAGCCGGTTCCGGGAGCGGTGGACTGGGTT
Organism: uncultured Fibrobacteraceae bacterium; assembly: GCA_964545545.1. Classification (GTDB taxonomy): domain Bacteria; phylum Krumholzibacteriota; class Krumholzibacteriia; order LZORAL124-64-63; family LZORAL124-64-63; genus JAHJTW01. The sequence goes on from CAZJGK010000055.1 coordinate 1,248, forward strand.
GCCCGGCTCGATGACCTTGACCTTCCCTACTGCCTTGTCTCGAACAACACGACCGATCGCCCCGCCGATCTCATCGAACGGCTCAACCGCACGGGCTATGCCCTGCGCAGGGACCGGCTGGTGGGAGCCCTGGAACTGGGGCGTTCCATGCTGCTGGAGCGGGGCATCCGCAAGCTCTGCTGGCTGGGGGTGGAGAATCTGAGGGATTTCTGGGAAGATGCGGGGTTCTCGCTGACCACCGGGGATGATTGTGAAGCGGTGGTCATGGGGGTCAATCCCGGACTGACCATCCGGGATCTGGAGGGGGTGCTGGCTGGTGTGCTGGATCGTGGGGTGGATCTTGTGTGCCTGCATCGCAACACATTCTATCTCGACGACCAGGATCGGCGGCGCATGGGCCCCGGGTGCTGGTCGGCCGCCCTGGAAGCCCTGGGTGGCTGCGGCCAGGTCCACACCGTGGGCAAACCCGATCCCGGGATTTACCTCGCGGCCCTGAAAAGAATTGGCGTCGAGGCTGAGGATACTCTATTTATCTCTGATGATCCGGTCTCGGACCTGATCACCGCCGGCAGGCTGGGTATGCAAACGGCGTTTGTCCTTTCGGGCAAACATCCGGATCATGAAGTGCTGGGCCGTATGGACCAGGATGACTGGCCGGATATCATTTGCAACCGGCTGTCCGACATTTCCCTGACTAAAGAGGATGTCCCTGATGTCTGAAACCAACAGCGGCCAGGCTGAGCTCAAACCCAAGCGTGATCCCGTCCTCGTGAGGCAGACCACGACCCTGGCTCTTTCGACCTGGGACCTTGCCCACCGCAAAACCGCCCGACCGGACGACCAACGCGGCTTCCTGGTCACCATGCGGTCCTGGCAGCGCCTGGTGGCCTCCTTTGAACGTGAGCGCGGCATCGCCGAGGCCGGCCGCAGCCGGTTTTTGCTGCGGGGGGATGCCCGGGGCAGCTGTCTTTTGATTCACGGCATATCCACGGGGCCGGGTGACCTGGCCGAGCTGGGCGAAATTCTCCATGACCGGGGCTTCGATGTCTACGTGTTGCGCCTGCCCGATCACGGCCGCAGTGTCAGCACCTTGAGCGAGGTTTCCTGGGAGTCGTATCTGAACTATGTGGTGCAGTGCTATCGTCTGCTGGCTCGCGGTCCGGGCAAGGTGAACGTGATCGGTCTGGGATACGGAGCCACCTTGGCCCTGCTGCTTGCCCAACGGGAAAAACCGGCATCCTTTACTCTGCTGGCTCCAGCCCTCATCGCGCGGGAGTCCTTCTTTCAACGTCTGGCGATTCGCCTGCGCCTCAACCACCTGAACTTCTTCCGCCGGTGGCTGGGTTGGGATGCCGGCCTGGTGGAGGGGATGGATCGCGCGCGCAGTCGGGTGGGCCAGATCAGAGTGCCCATCTTTGCGGCCCAGTGCGAGGACGACAATCTCGCTTCTACTGATTCCCTGCGATTCCTGCAGCGCAAGGCTCGTCATGGAGCTTCCCGTTTCAAGATCTTTCCCGAGGGCGGCCATGGGATTCTGGCTTCCCACGGAGAGGGCTCTCTCTACGAAGATATTTCCAATTTTCTCGCCGCGGGAAACTAGGGGGTTCAGGCAGCCGTGCCGGAATCCGGCAGAAGAAGGTCCTTGAGCTGGCGGTCGCTCAAGTGAGCGCCCATTCCCCAGCGCCCGATGGCCAACGTGGTGAGCACCTGCACATACCAGGAAAAGTGCCGGGCGATCTTGGCGGCAATTTCGGCGCTTGCTGAAGGTTGCGAGCCACGCTTCAAGAGGTTCGCCGCGACTTCGAAACAGACTTTTCCGCAGACCATATCCCGTTGCCTGGTTTCTTCGTCCGACATTCCCCACAGGGTTTTCCTGCGCCGGTGGCCTTCTCCCCATCCGAACAAACCGAGATACAGCAAACGTTGCTGCCCCTGCTCCAGATACCACTGGGCCCTTGACCGGTTGCCGGTTGATTTGGAGGGCGCCAACCACTGTGGTCCGGATCCGAAGAGCGCCCGGTGGGGATCATGACCTTGTCCCAGGCTCGCCAGCAGGTGGGCCAGGTGGACGTTCACATCCTCATCGAATTCCGCGGCGTTGGTCGGGAATGCCGATTCGCGTCGGGCTTCCAGGAGCTCTTCCATGAAGAATAAGGACAGGGGCCGCGTTTCGCTCCAGTCGGGAAACAGGGTCCGAAAAACCGGAGCCGATGATGGCCGGGCAGCGACGACAGGAGTCATGATCGGTTTCCTTTCCTCGGGACTCTGGATGAGCACTTGCACGGATCATGCCGCCCGACAGTTTTGGTGAATTCTGTAACTTGTTTGATATCAACAATAATTTTCATGAAGGTTGCCGCCGGGCGGGAATTCCCGGGCCTGTCCGGATGATAATTGAACAGTGGGATTCCCCTTGAACCCTCGAATTTTTCCTTGGGTTATTCCTTTTGGTGCCGAAAACAGGACTGACAATGATTCGGCGCGGCAAGGGGCCGTTGTCCGTACGGGTCAGATGGGCTGGATGACGGAATCCGGCTCGTTATGGGAAAGGATTCGGGGATGAGCCAAAGCAAGCAGAATGCCGGCAAGAAATTCAGTTCAGGGAATTCCGGGAAGAATGAGGTTCCTCCCGAAGGGTTTGCCGACTTCATGGATCTGGCTTCAGACATGGAAGATGCCGCTCCTGCGGCCTCACCCGAGGTTGCCGAGCCGGCCCTCAAGGCCGAATCCGCACCCGACCCTGAAATTCCGGCGGCTGGCGCAGAACCCGCCTTGAAACCCTGGCGCAAGAAACAAGAGAACGGAACCCCCGCCTGGGCCTGGGGCATGTTGCCTGCGATCTGTACCTTGATTATCGGTGCGGGTCTGGGCAGCGCCCTGATTTTCCTTTTCAAGGGGAGCTTGGCCCCGCTGTTGGATTTTTCCGGCTGGACGAGCCTCAGTACCCTCTATGATCTCAACGCCTATCCCCAGCATATCTTTTATGCCGTGCTGTTGTTCTCGGTGTTGTTGCAGACGATGGTGGGATACCGTATGGGCGCCGTCATCCGGAACCTGAAGCAACGCGCGAACTCCCAGCAGGAATTGCTGTCCCAGTTGATGTCCCTGCGCCTGGACAACGAAGAGGCCTGGACCAATCCGATCTTCAAGGTGAGTCCCGAGGTGGAAAGTTTCACGGTCGAAACTCTTGGCGCCTGGCGGCACAAGGAATCCCGCGTCAAACGAGTGATCGGGCTCGAGGGTGAACTCCATCGTCTGGAAAAAGCCCTGAGTGGAGATTCCCGCACGGATCTCGCCGGGAAGTTCGAGATCCCGGTGGTGGGTATGGTGGCGGATGAAATCCTGCAGCTGCACGATGAACGGGATGCGGCCGTGGAAGAAGTCCAGACCTGGAAGGCCCGGCTCGGCAGCAGGGGCCACGAGGTCATGGGTGATCTGCGGGACGCCCGCGGGTGGCAGCGCTTTACCCTGGACCAGCTAAATCTGCAAGAGGACGCTGTGAGCAAGGCGAGCGAACACCTGGTTTCTGCCGGCAGCCAGCTGGAACAGGACCCGCGCTACGAGTGGGATCCCCAGGAAATCCTGAGCCTGCTCGTGGATATCCACACCCATTTTATCGCCGCCGTCGCCTCGGATACCCAGGCCGGAAACGGTGCTGGGGGAGCGAGCAGTGCCGAACTTCTGGACCGGATGGCCAAGTTGAATCTGCAGATCGGCATGGAAGTGGCGCGGTTGGGGGCCCGGGGGGAACGCATGGCGCCCATGGCCCAGACCCTGGAAGAGCTGACCCGGGCATTTCGTGAGCAGGCCGGTCAAGGCGGGAACTCCGGAGCCGGGCACGTGGGAGTGCCGCTCAAGGTTCTGGAGCGGCTGGAAACAGAGCTGGCGAAGTTGGAAAAGGCGGCCTCTCGGCCCCAGCGGAACTTGCCCCAAATGGTCCAGAAACTGGGACGTGTGGCACAGGTTGCCGCAGGCAATCTCGCCAAGATCGCCGGCAGTTTCGATACCCAGTACGAGAGGTTGGATCGGGCTTGTAAGGTTTGCGCCGATCTGACGGGACTGGAATTGGAAACGGCGGATTCGGTTCCTGAGCAGGAAAATAATCTGGAATTGAGCCAGTTCGATCCTTTCCTCAAGAGGGGACCCGAAGAGGATGTGCCGGTCATTGACCCGTTCATGGAACGTCAAAGTTCGGTCACCGTGCAGGGAAATACTCTGGAATCCATGGAGGTTTCCAATAACATTCTGCCGGGCGATGAGGATGTTTTCACGCATTCCGGGGATCAGGTAGTCGAACCCTGCCTTCCCGATCCGACGCCCCAGGTGTATGATTTGTCGGAGTTCGACGCTGTGAAAATGCCCGATTCTGCTCCCCAAAGCCCGGCGGCAGAGAGTGTTTATGATCTGTCCGAGTTCGGGGCGGTCCTGATTCCGGACCCCCAGGGCGAAGCCCATGGTGCCGACCGCGTTTATGATCTGGGCGATTTCGGGGCCCGGCGTCTGGATTGAGTCGGCCGGAGAAATCCGGCCTTGATGGAAGAGCACCCTGTGGCCGGACCTGAAGACTTTGCTGCGGATATCCGGTATCTTGTCGCCTGCCTGGTCGACCTGGATTCCAGCCTCGGAGCGTCCGGGCCTTTTTCCGGCCCGGTGCCGGTTTCCGCGTTTATCCGGATGGATCTTTCCCTGGCGCTTCTGGTTGCCGAGACCGACGCTGACCTGGCCGGCGCCCTGGCGAGCCTGCGCGAGATTCTTCAGCAAATCCACCATACATTGAGCAGTGTTCCCGAGCGGTGCGATCCCGCCCTGAACCCTGTCTGGGAACATTGTGCGGATTATCTGGAGGGGATTCTTGTGCGCCGGAACGAGGGGGCGACCCTGCCTGCCTTGGCGGCGGATGCGGGGTGGCGGGAGATGTCCGGCCGTTTGACCAGAGCAGGGGGCCCGCTGGGGGTTATGGATGGTCTGGCAGATGTCATGGGCGGTTGGGATGCCCGCTGGAGCCGGCAGAGGCTTGAACCCGGCCGGGAGCGGGAACTTGCCGCACGGTGGCGCCAATTGCGTTCCTATGGTGACCGCCTTTTTCAAAAAGGCCTGCTTGACGCATTCGAACCGGGCACCGGCAAAAAGGACCAGGGCTAGATTGCGTTATGCAAGGCCAAGGTGTTTCTTGAGGGATCCTGCATTGTCCCGGCGTGGTTATTTGTCCCTGCCGCTTTCCTTATTTTCCTCATAATTCCTTCAGAGTTAACGAATCCGGCCGATAGTGTGTTTATTCGGGGCCAGGCATGGGAGTTGCTGATTTGTTACTAATCGTGATGTGGCACGCATCACCGCCAGCAACTCGAGAGGAGACACTTCCATGTCTGACCAGAAAGATCCGACGCGGATATACATCGGGGGAAACGACCAGATCTCACAGGTCATGACGTCGGTGGAAGCCGCGGATTACCTGAAGATGCATGTCAAGACCGTGTGTCGCTTGGCCAAGGAGGGGAAGCTCCCCGCCCGCAAGGTTGGCAGTGAATGGCGTTTCCTACGCTCGGTTCTGGATAATTGGTTAGCCGAATCCTTGGTGTGAGAACTTGATGGGCATTCAATTCCAGCCGTTGAAAATTGAGGACTCCGAGCTGTTCGGAATCCAACTCTCCGGAGCAGTCGGCCGCACCGACAAAGGCCACCTGCTTGATCTGGCGGACAAGTGTCTCGCCAAAGGCAAACTCAAGGTGGTGCTGGACATCTCCGCTTTGAAAAACCTTGGCGGAGGGGGGGCTGCGGCCTTCGCGGAGTTCCAGACCCGTTTGGTGGACGCCGGTGGCGAGGCCGTGTTTGCCGGAGCCCAGGACGTGGTCGCCCATTTTTTGCAGGGCAAGTTCAAGGACCTGCCGCTACGGTTTTTCCCCGACATGGACTCCGCGGTCGACGGCTTTTTCGAGACCGCGGCCAAGCCGGCCGCCGCCGTGGCGCCGGAGCCCGGACCGCCAACCAAAGACCTCCCGGAGCCGCCGACTCCGGTCAGCGAATCCGGCGTCCCTGAAGCCAAGGCCACTTTCTGCGAAGAAGTGCCGGACCCCGAATCGTTGGACGAGACGGCGGTCCCTGAAGGAGTCGAGGAGATCGCGTCCGAAGTGGGGGCCGTGGGGTTCTGCGCCGAGGAATTCGAGATCCCCGAAGATGAAGAAGATGAACTTGAGCAGGACCCGGGAGAGAAAACCAAGGAACGCAATAAGAACAGCAGCTTGAAATCCGGCACGGCCCGGTCTGGCCGCAGGCCCGAACACAGCTACACCTCGTTGTCCGACGCCATCAGCGCCCTGGGGGGCTGGTCGGCGTCCGGGGGTGACCACAATTTCGGCACGGCGCTGGAGAACCTCCTGTTCAGCCACGGCCTGGCGGCCTCCTCAACCCTGCTGGCGGTGCATGGCGATGTGTTCCAGGATGCCGAAGGCAAACTGCAGATTCCCGCTGACGGAAGCCTGGCCAGACAGCTGACCGATCGCGCCCAGCCTCTGATCCTCCTCGATATCCAGGATGAGGATCTGTGCGAACAGGAAGTTGCTCTGCTGGAGAAGATCACGCCGGACATCATGCTGCCGGTGATGCCCGAGGGCCGTCTCGGGGCCATCCTGCTCATGAAGCGCACGGCGGAGGACGAAGAATATTCGGTGGTGGAACATTTCGCCCTCGAACTCCTCATGCGGGTACTTTCCGGTGAGGAAACCGGCGCCGCAAGCAAGGTCAAGACTACCGCGGAGACTGCACCGACCCCTGCCAACGCTGAGGATGGTGCGGACGCTGAAGATGAAGACGATTCCCTGTCCTGGGCGGCATTTGCGGACGACGACACGGTATCCGAGGTCCTGTTGCGGCTGGCGCTGGATCTTCCCGATGCGGACGATCGGCCGCATTTCTGGCGCATTTTCGCCCGCCACCTGTGGTCGGTGCTGCCCATGCATACCCTGGCCTTTTTGAATCCCGATAAGCGCAGGGCCCAGGTGGTCGTGGGGAACAACATCGCCCTGCAGGGGGTGAACCTGGGACTGAACCGACTGAAGGTCTATTTCAAGACCATGGAACGTCCGGTGGCCACCGCGAACCTGCCGGACTTCTTCAGGGAAATCAGGACGGCCCTGCTGGATGCGGGGGTGGATTGGTTGGTCTCGTTGCGCTGGGAGGGTCAGTACCAGGGGACCGCCCTGTTTTCCCTCGATAGGACCTATGGCCGGCCAGAGGACGAAACCGGCAAGCTGGTCCATGAACTTTTCTCGGAAACATCCCGCATGCTGGCCCGGTTTGACGACGGTCACGAAAATGCCGATGTGAGTCTCGAGGTTGTGGCCTTGCTCATGGGGCAGCGGGAAAAACGGATGTTCGGCAGCGATGAGTTGACGCGGGCCACCGTGGCCCAGTTGCGGCGTCTGGCCAGAGCTCTGGGCTTTCCTCCGGACCAGGAGCGGGATCTGATCCATGGCTGCCTGTTGCGTGATATCGGGTTGATGGACAAGGAGGACGCCCTCATGGGCGACCCCGAACATCTGGATCCCGTCCAGTGGTCCCTGTACCAGCGGCACACCGAAGATGGGGCGCGCCTGCTGGAACAACTCAACCTTTCGCAAAGCATCATTGAAGTGGTCAGGCATCACCACGAACGGTTCAGCGGCCAGGGGTTCCCCCAGGGATTGGCGGGACAGGAAATTCCCCTGACGGCACGCGTGGTCACGGTTGTGGAAAATTACGTGGCCATGGTGGTGGGCACCGAAAACCGTGAGCCGGTCTTGCCCCAGGATGCCGCCCGGATTCTGCGGGATAATCTGGGCTCCCGCTATGACCCTGATATCGTGAACATTTTCCTGCGCGCGGTGATGTCGGAGTCTGATCGGGTCCCCGTCGGTCTCTGAGGGGGTGACGTGTCCCACCCCTGGGACACGGTGTCCCTGTCGGCGTGCCTCCGGGACAATGGGTGTCGCCCAATTATCCTTTTTATTACAACAGGTTATGGCGTCAGTGCTGACCGGCGGGTGTGGCGTGTGCTTTGCTGAAAAGTACATTGGGGTAGACCGAGACTGGGAGGAATCGGGATCCCTGCCCAATAACAGCGGCCTGAGCTTGGCAAAGCTCGACCGCTGTTTGCCGTTGCTTCACGGGAGGGGTTTGGTGGACGGGGTATTACCCCCGTCCCGGGCATCGCTTTTGTTTGGTTGGGCGTTACGGCGGTTGCGTGCGGCCCCGGATTCGCTTACGCGGTAGATCCGCTTTAGCTCCATGGCCAGATCTTCCTGGGACAGCCCCCGTTTTATGTGTCCCTCGTGCACGATGCTGATGGCGCGACTTTCCTCGGACACCACAATGACCACGCAATCACTAAGCTCGGAAATGCCGATGGCTGCCCGGTGACGGGTTCCCAGCACATAGCCCAGTTCCTCCTGCTCGGAGATGGGCAGGACCACGGCGGCCGCGGCGATCTTGCCCTGGCTGATGATGACCGCGCCGTCGTGCAGGGGACCCGGGGGGGTGAAGATGGTTTCGAGAAGGGCTGCGGTGATCTCCGCTCCCAGCGGGACGCCCTTGAGGATCCAGTCGTTGAGCTTGACCTCGCGTTCGATAACCACCAGGGCGCCCAGGCCGCGTTTGCTCAGCCGGGAAGCCGCCTGCAGGATTTCCTCTTCCGCGGGAATTTCGATGGGCGCGCGGAACAGGCCGAATCCCCGCCGCAGGCCGAGGTTGGTCAAACCGGAGCGCAGTTCGGGTTGGAAGATGATGATGAAGGCAATGACCCAAATGGTTTTGAGATTGTCGATGATGCGGTTAACGACGATCATGCCCAGACTGCTGGCCAAGAAGGATAAAACCAGCAGGAACCCCAGACCGGCAAACATCTGGATGACCCGGGTGTCCTTGATGAACACGATCAGGCGATAGAGCAGATAAGCCACGATCAATATGTCGAGGAGATCGATGAGGGGGCTTTGGGTGATCTTGTCCCACATGATGGGCCAAGATATCACCCGGAACATGGGTACTCAACAGGAGTTTGCAAGGATGGTTCGTCGCGCTATGATTGAGGCGTCACCGGCAAAACTATTCGAGAGATTTTCATGGGCATGAAGTTCAAGGATTCCTGGCGATCGGCGAGCATCAGTGGGGAACTGGCGGCCATGGCCGCCGTGTTGTTGCTCAGCCTGCTGTCCTGGCGGATGGTCAGCAATGTGGCCACCGCGGTCTATCTGCAAACCGCGCCCCAGGGCGATCCCCCGCTGGAGGCCATCGCCGTGCCTGGTCCGGATCCTCATCCGGTGGGGGGAGCGCCGGACGGCCACCCCAGCCGTCTGGGGCATTACGGCTTTTTCTGGAGCGAGCGGGCTTTCCACTATCGCACCATGCTGATGTTCACCGGCGGGGGCAACGGGGACCCGGCGCTGTTGCGCCATGACACCTGGCAACAACACCCCGACGGAGTCAACGCCTGGCGGGAATACACCCTGTTGATGGAGCCGGTATACGGTTGGCTTTACCGGGTGTGCGGCGACCAGTCTCGTCCCCCGGTCGAATTTTTGCTGCTGCTCATACCCCTGATCCATGTCCTGCTGTTGCCCTTGCTTTACATGTGCGCTCGCGGCCTGAAAGTGGGGCGTGCGTCTTCAGTGGCCGCCGTGACCTTCTATGCGGGGTGCACCCTGGGCTTTCAGCGCCTGACCGGATCCCTGTTGTTGAAGGAGGATTTTGCCCTGCTGCTGCTGGCGGGGTTCCTGGTGGCCCACGTGTGGTCCGGCCGCAGGACAGGCTGGGGGGTTCCGGTCCTCGCGGGTATCCTGCTGGCGCTTTTCTTGGCAAGTTGGCATCTGAGTCAGTTCCTGGCGCTGGCCGTGCTGGGCACCGCCGCCCTGTGGCATCTGAAGGCGGAAAAACCCGACCTGCGCACGCCTTTGGTTTATGCGGTGGGGGCCGTCGTGGCGGGCCTGACGCCGTCGCTCTGGTCGCGGGGATTCCTGTTGGGGCCGGTCATCGCCGTGCTGGCTGCCTGGTTGGGCGCGGCCTGGCTGGTCAAACAACAGGGGTGGCCCCGGGTGGGAGCCTTCATCCTGCTGGCCGTCGTTCTGGGTTCCGCCTCCCTGCTGAACCGGCTCTTCAGTGGGGACTACAGCCATGTCCTCGGCCTGTTGATCGAGAAGATCCGCCATGGATTCGTACGGCCGGATGACCCTGGCTCGTTACCCTTTGCGGTCCGCGTGTTCTGGGCTCCCCCGTTCAATACCCCAACCTGGGGAGAAATCCAGGCCAAGCTGGGGTGGAACGCCTGGTGGATCCCATTGCTGTCGCTGTGGACGCTGTATGTCCTGATCCGGGGCCGCGTGAAGAGTCCAGCGGCGGGGTTGCTGGCCTGTCAGCTGGTGATGCTGGCGGGATATCTCATGATTGAACGTCTGGGAGTGGTCTACCTTGTATTCGCCGCCGTGAGCATTGCCCTGTTGGCCGGATTCTTGGAGCAATGGCTTGGTGAGCGGGGCCTGAAGCCCGGCAGGTCGAGCGCCCTCGTGTTCGTTCTTCTGGTGGCGGGGCCCGCGTTGAATCTGTCCGGGAATCTGGCTCCGGTGCTGCATATCAGCAGCGACATGAGCCAGGGCAAGGCCGTGCGCTTGGGCACGACGGATCAGGCCAAATGGGACGACACGACGGACCTGATGCGCTGGATCACGCGCAACACACCGGGGCCGGGTTCGGCCCTTTCCGGCCACCCCGCGGCGTTTCTGGCAGACGTGGGGCTGTCACCCGAGCTGCTGCTGTACTGCCAGCGGCCCATGGCCTTGAACTCCCAGTTCGAGAACACCGGCATCCGGGATCGCTACCAGCGCTACCTGGAACTGCTCTTCGGCCATGACGAACACGCCTTGGCTGATTTCGTGCGCGGATTGGATGTGTCGTACCTGGTCATCAAGCGCGAGCTGGTCGACAGCGAGGGTCCGGGATCCTTGGCCTGGATCGCAGGGATGGAGGGATTTCTGGACCGAGATATGGTCGCCGTAAGGATGCATCTGTACCCCGAATCCCTGCGGTGGTTCAAGCTGGTTTTTGAAAATTCCCGCTACCGGGTCCTGGCTCTGGCCGGAGTGCAGACCCGCGTCATCAGCCTGTCCCACAGTTGTTGGTGGAACCCGGATCAGTTCACCATCAGAGACGGCAAGCTTGTCGATCCGGCGGGAGACAGGCGGCGGTTGAACGCTTTTCTGCAGGCCATGGATGACCTGCAAACCCGTCAGCGGCAGATGCTGGCCGGAGTGGAAAATAGTTGGCACGGACCACGGCGGCCGGATTTGATGAGCCTCCAGCGGAGCCTGGTTCAAGCCCGGCTGGATGAGCGGACTCAATCGGGGGCAGAAGCGCTCCAGGCCCGGGACCGTGCCGGCCGGCTGGAAAATGCCATTTCAGCCCGCTTGTCGGAAATCGAGCCCCGTTCCGGCAAATCGTTGGGCGAGGCTCTCGGTCTGCTCGTGGGGTCTGCGGGGACGCCGCGCCGCGGATTTTTGGGCTGGTTTGCCGTCAACAAGGGAGAACCCCTGCACCATGCCGCCGCCGGTCAGCTGCTGGCCCTTGCCGGACGCTACGGCGAAGCGGCCGACCAGTTCCAGGTGGCGGCGGGTTATTTCAACGATCCGGTGACCGGCGCCCTGCCGGCCGGGCCCGGGTCCATGACCAGACAGTTGTGGCTGGAAACGGTCTGGTGGACCTTCGCCTCGGGCCGGGTGGAGGAGGCGGCCACCCTTGCCCGTTCTTATATTGCCGTGCTTGACGCGGAAAATTTTCCAGGAGGGGGTCAGGTCGTCGACATGCTCCGCAGGCTGAGCGCGATGACTCCTTGATGAGCATGCCGACCTACGCAGGGGCCTCTTGTTGTTCGAGACGGTGATCAATCGACCGGGTTCGGGCCGGAAATTAAGGAGACGAATAATGGATACCTTTGACGCCATCGCGGCGCGTCGGTCGGTCAAGAAATTTGATCCCGACCATATCATGAGTGATCAGGATCTGGAAAAGTTGATGCAGGCCGTGGCCCTGACCCCGACTTCCTTTAATATCCAGAACTATCGCTTCGTGGTGCTGACGGATCAGGAACAGAAACAGAAGATCCGGGAGATCGGACGGAACCAGGCCCAGTTCAGCGACTGCTCGGCCTTGGTGATCATCTGCGGCGACAGGAACGCCTACGCCGAGCGGCCCGAACGCTACTGGGCCAAGGTGGACCCCGAGCGGCGGGAGATCATCCTGAGCATGATCGCCGGTCACTATGGCCGTAACGTCGAGGCCCGGCGCAGCGAGAATTTCCGCTCCGGCAGCATGGCGGCCATGACCCTCATGCTCGCCGCCAAGGCCATGGGCTATGATTCCTGTCCCATGGTGGGTTTCGATTTCGAGGCGGCCGCCGGGATCATCAACCTGCCGCCTGAACACGACATCATCATGGCCGTGGCCGTGGGCCGGGCGGTGGAGCCGGCGCGGGAGCGGTCGGGTCAGGTGCCCTTGGCGGAGCTTGTGATCAGGAACCGGTTTTCGACCTGACTGCGGCTGGACAGCACGGCCCCGGGGAGTTAACGTCCGGGCATGAAAATCGCGTTCATCGGCACTCACGGGGTGGGCAAGACAACGCTTTGCTACCAGCTGGCTGCGGCGTTGAAACGCCTGGATATCAGCGTCGACCTGGTCAAGGAGGTCGCCAGGGGGTGTCCCCTGCCCATCAATCGGGAGACCAACGAGGACGCCCAGAACTGGATTCTGCACACCCAGGTCGCCCGTGAGATCGAACTTTCCGCCCGCAGCCATGCCATCGTCTGTGACCGCGCCGTGGTTGACAATTACGCCTACATGGTCCACGCCACGGGCCGCAGGCCCGAGATTGAACCGTTCATCCACCACTGGATGAGCACCTACAACCTTCTGGTCAAGGTGCCGGTCATCGCGCCGCCATCTTTCGACGGCACCCGCGATACTTCCGTGGACTTCCAGAATGCCATCGACCTGCTGATTGACGATCTGTGCCGGGAGTTCGGACTTTTCCCGCTGGGGCTTCCTCCACACAGCCGTGACGAGTGGGTTGGGCTGGTGCTGCAGGCCCTGGATCTGCCGGCTGAGCCCCCTCAGCTGGACCTTTTCCCGTAGCCACACAGCTAAGGAGATTGCGTGATGCATGGCGGTGCTGTGCTTTATGCTTCAATAATGAATTCTTCAGCCGATTTGAGGCATTATGGGAATCTTTTGGCATGGAACGGGAATTGCATTACCTTGTTATACAAGATCCGGGTATTGCCAAAACCTGACTTGTCCGTGAACTTGATCCGCCTGCGGCGGTTTGACCAATAATTTTCGGAGTGGATGTTTTGTCTGATATTAATTTGCGGGTGATGACCTTTAACCTTCTCACCGCCACCAAGAAGCAACGGAGCCATCCGTGGCGTTTGCGCAAGCGGAATATTGCGCGGATCATCACGGCTCTGGGTCCGGATGTCGTAGGTACCCAGGAAGCCAATTTCCGTCAGTTGCGCGAGTTGGCTGCCCTGTTGCCTGACTATGATTTCCACGGCGAAGGAAATCTGGGCAACGATATGGCCTACAGTGACCAGAACTGGTATTGCGCGACGTTCTTCCGGCGCGATCGGGTTCGCCAAGTGGATGAGCCCGGGCAGCGGGATACGTTGTGGTTGTCGCCGACTCCCGAGATTCCCGCCTCTACATTCACCCTGGGGACGCGGCCGCGGCTGGTGTCCTGGAACCAGTTCGAACTGATTGGCTCGGGCCGTGAGTTCATCTTCGGGACCACCCATCTGGAGGCGGTCAATCGCTGGCACCGCAAGCGGAGCGCCGAACTGCTGCGGGGCTATGTGAGCGCCAAGGTCGCCGAATTGGGTGTGGACATTCCCATCTTCCTGACCGGTGATTTCAATGCCGTCGCGGACTCTCCCGAGATCCGGGCCATGGCTGATTCCCGACCAGGTCTTGAACCGCTTTTTGACGCCTGGGCCGAAGTGGGCCCGACCGGTTGCGGTAGCGACGGCGAGACTTTCCGCGGCCTGGGGTTGCGGGATCGGGTGGGGCGCAAGCTGCTGGGCCCGCGCCGCATCGACTATGTGTTCTTCCGGCCCCGCCCGCTGGTGCGTTCGGTCAGCCGTGTTGATTATCAGGAATTGGAGTATCGCCAGCAGGCGCTGCCCTCGGATCACTATCCCGTGGTGGCTGAATTCGAGCTTGCAGGATAACCCCTGGATCGGGTATTGATCACAAGGTGAAGACCACCGGTGACATGATCGACGAAGTTCTCCACCTGGTGCCGGCCCCGGTCGCCGTGATCGGCGCTGCCCGCCCAGGAACCCTCTGCGGCTTGACCGCCGCCTGGCTCACCCGCGTATCCATGACCCCCCCCCTGTTGCTGGTCTCCATTGGACATCAGCGCTACACCCAGGAAATCATGCTGCAGGGAACGGAATTTTCGGTTTCGTTGTTGCACGAGACCCAGGTCGAGATCGCCCGTCTGTTCGGCTTGTATTCCCGGCGTGAACGGGACAAATGGGCCGAAGTGGACCATGACCTGTGGGGGGAGGGCACGCCGGTGTTGCGGCAATGCAGCGCCCGGTTGTTGTGCCTTACCCGGCAGATCGTCACGGCCGGAGATCATGATCTTTACATCGGCGAAGTCGTCCGGGCGGAAATCGTGGCCGGCCGGCCCGCCTTGCCCATGCGCGGCAGTGATTATGCGCCGCGCAGTTAAGGCTCCCGTGGGGGCGCGGTCTTGCCGAAGTTCCCGATGGGTTTAATATGTGTTCATGAGTCGGCCCCCCGGGTCCGGCCATCCAATCGCGTCAACACACACAGGAGGGTCATGGTATGGAATCAGCCCGCACACAGACCATGGATGATGCTTTCCCCCTTGAGATTCAGGCTTTGCCCCAGGTGGAAATGCCTGTCGACGGGGTTACCGGCTACTGTCTGCAAAGCGCGGATAGGCAGGTGGTTTTCTTCAAGTTCAACGAGGGAGTCTCATTCCCCGACCATACCCACTGTGAACAGCGGGGTCTGGTGGTTGACGGCGAGATGATCATCGAAATAGAGGGCCAAAGCAATCTCTACCAGACCGGGGATTCGTACCATGTCCCCGAAGGGGTCAAACACCGGGCCAGCTTCACCCAACCGACGACGTTGATCGACATGTCCGATGCGCCGGATCGGTACAAGGTCCACGGCTAACGTATCCCGCCATCAGGGTTATCAGGGAGCGCGGTCATGCGCTCCCTCGTTTTTTGTCCGGCAAGGCCGGTCCCACCACGACTTCAAACCTGTTGAGCGGGGAAACCAGTTTGGCGGCCACCGCCTGGATATCCGCAGGTGTGCATTCCCGCAGGGATTGCACCAGCTGCTTCAGGTCGTCGAGTTCGCGGCCATAGACGCGGTTGCGGGCCGTGCGGCTGACCTTGGCGTAGTTGGATTGCCCGGCAATCAGGAGATTGCCGATGATCTTGGCACGCGCGCGGTCAAGTTCCGCGACCGGCACGGCGACCTCGACCATGCGGGCCAACTCGGCCAGCATGGCGGTGCGGGCCTCGGCTTCGGCGTCGGGCGCCGTCAGCACGTAACCCAGGAACATTCCCTGGCCGAATCCGGCGGTGGTCATCACGCCCGTGTTGTAGCAAAGAGAACGCTTGTTGCGCAGTTCCTCGAAAAGCCTTCCGCTCTGGCCGTTGAGGACTTCCTTGAACAGTATGCGGGCCGGCCGATCCTCGTTGGGATCCCGGGGGCCGGGCCATCCCAGCAGCAGCACGCACTGGGCAATCTGCCGCTGCAGGCGTTTCACTTCCACGCCGTCCGGAGTGCGGGTCGAACCCACGGTGGGCCGGCCGCCGTTGCCGGAAGGCAGACCTGCCATCATCTGCTCCAGACGGGGCAGCAGGACCTCGGGGTCCACATCCCCGGAAACGGTGAGGCGGATGTTGTCCGTCGTCCAGGCGGCTGCGTGCGCCTTCAGTATCTGCTCGCGGTCCAGGCCGGGCAGGCTCTGCGGCGTGCCCAGAAGGGGACGGCCGTAGGGGTGGTCGCCGTAGATCATTTCGCGCAGTTTGACCACGCCCAGTTGCAGGGGGTTGTCCTCGAGCGAGGCGAGTTCCTCCAGGGCCAACCGGCGTTCCTGTGCGATCTCGGCTTCCGGGAAATCGGGTCGCTGGATGAAGTCGGTCAGGATTTCCAGCGGGACATTCATGCGGCTGGAAAGACCCGTCAACACCAGACCCGAGAAATCGCGCTCGGCGTTGGGAAAGATGCCGGCGCCCTCGGCTTCGAGCCGGGCATAGAGCGTCGAGGAGTCGAGTTTGCCGGCCCCTTTGACCTGGACGGCGGCCGTCAGCGCAGCCAGGCCGCTGGTCCGTGCGGTTTCCCCGCAGGCGCCTCCGGTGGTTGTCAGGGCCAGGGCAAAGACGGGCAGGGTGGAGTCGAGGCGAAAGTTGATCTCCGGGCCGCAGGCCGCGGCCACGGTCATGAAGGGTGTGATGTGCGAGCTTCCTGAAGCCGCCTGATTCCGGGAGGCGCCCCGTGTGTTCGGTGTGGCTGCGACCTGGGTTCCGGTGTCGGTGCTCAGAACATTCCGGAGCAGATCCTGCAGGGCTGTTCCATCCTGGGGCAGGTGGGCGAGGTCGGCGCCTGTGGGCGCATAGACCACCACGCCGAGCTGGTTCAGAGGGAAGACCTCGGTGGCCAGGGCGGCCACCTCGGGCCGGGTGATCCGGGCGATGCGCTCGGGGAAGGTGAAGGCCCCTTCCAGGTCATCCAGCAGGGCGTACTGTCCCAGGACGCCGGCCTGACCCTGCACGGTTTCGGCACCGAACAGAAAGCCGCGGAGCACACCCATGCGCGCGCGCTGGAGCTCGGCATCGGTGCCTCCGGTCTTTTTGAGGTCTTCCAGGATGGCGGCCACGGCCCGCAGCGCGGCGGGCAGCCGCTCGCAATCGGTCTCCAGGTCGATGACCATGACCCCTTCGCGGGGGCCGGCCTCGCCCATGACGACGAAGTCTTCGATCAGCTTCTGCTCTTCCTGGACCTCGCGATAAAGACGGCTGCTGCGCCCCTCGGTCAGGATCTGCGTGATCACCCCCATGACCTGGTTGGGATCCTGTTTTGCTCCCGGGGCGGGAAAGATCAGCTTGGCGTAGCACTTCTGGATGTCGCCACGCTCGGTGCGCAGGCGCGGAGCCTCATGCCGGGGTTCGGTCGGCGGCTCGGCCACCATGGCGCACTCCGGCGCGACGAGGGTAGCCTCCGGGAGGGACCCGAATTTCGCCTGGATCATGGCAAAGGCGGCGGTAGCCGCGAAGTCGCCGACGGCGACCACGACGGTGTTGTCCGGGCGGTAGGCGCTGCGCCAGTAGGCCATGATCTGAGCTCGGCTGCGCTCCCGCAGATTCTCGTCGCGGCCGCCGATGGGATGCCGGTAGGGGCTGACATCGAAGTTGAGCTCCATGCCCCAGCGCCAGGTCACCCCGTAACCGAAGGGGACGTCGTCGTACATGTGGTTCTCGTGAACCAGCACTTCGCGCTCGGCGTCGAGCGCCGTCGGCACAAATGCGCTGTGAAACAGCGCGTCGCTGAGGATATCCAGGGCCACCGGAAGCTGCTCGGCAGGCAGGGTGATATGGTAATTGGTGGTCTCGTAGCCTGTGCCCGCGTTGGTGGAGCCCCCGGCTGCGGCTACCTCGCGCGCGAAGTCGCCCCCGCCGCGACGTGCGGTGCCCTTGAACAGCATATGCTCCGTCCCGTGAGACCAGCCGCGCAAGGCGGCCGGCTCGCGGTTGCTGCCGGTGGCTACCCAGGCGTTGCAGATGGCCACGGCGGTGCGGTGGTCTTCCTTGATGATGACGCGCAAACCGTTTTCCAACCGGGCCGTGAACAGGCCGGAGGCCAGGTCGCTGGGGTGCAGCTTGCCGTCACCGATGAAGTCTTGGCTCATGGTTCATCTTTCAGATTGGGGCAACAACGTAACCGGCCGGAAACAGCACTTGATGAGCCGTGGTGTTATTTGCTTGAAACACCTAGATACTGCCACCCGGGTTGCCGTTTGTCCAGAGGGGGTCCGGCCCGGGGCCTGGCGCATACAGGCATTGACGAAATCTACCCGGTTTGACAGTTTAAGGCGGCTCTGATATTCGAGGTCCCTACGCAGCAAGAGGCCGCAAGTGCCAACAACGAATTACAGCCGCATCCGCCATTCCCTGTTCCGGCTGGTCGGGCGCTTCGAGCCCGACGAGACGACCATCATGGTGATTCTGGCCGTTTTGGTCGGCGTGGCCGGCGGTTTCGGCGCCATCCTGTTCCGCTGGATGGTGAACTTCTTCCAGGGCTTTTTGATCGGTCACGGCGAGGATACCGTGGCCCTGCTCAGTTCCGTTCCCTGGTGGCAGAAGCTGCTGTTGCCGGTTGCCGGTGGGCTGATCGTTGGCCCCATGGTGTTTTTCGGCGCGCCGGAGGCCAAAGGACACGGGGTGCCGGAAGTCCTGGACGCCATGGTCTTCAAGAAGGGCGTGATCCGGCCCATCGTCGCGGCCGTCAAGATCACCGCCAGCGCGATTACCATCGCCTTCGGCGGGTCGGTAGGGCGCGAAGGCCCCATCGTGCAGATTGGTGCGGGCATGGCCAGCACCCTGGGCCAGTGGCTGAAGTTATCTCCGCAGCGCCTGCGCACCTTGATCGGCTGCGGCGCGGCCGCGGGCATCGCCGCGACCTTCAACGCGCCCATCGCCGGGGTGTTCTTCGCCCTCGAGATCCTCATGCGCGACTTCGCGTTGGTGACCTTCAGCCCCATCATTGTTTCCAGCGTGGTGGCCACGGCCATCAGCCGCGAGTTCCTGGGCACGCAGCCCTCGTTCCACGTGCCGCCCTTTGCCATGGAAAGCTCCCTGGAACTTCCGTTCTACCTGCTGGTGGGGCTGGTCGTGGGCCTGGTGGCCATGGTCTATGTGCGCACGCTCTATGCAACCGAAGATGCCTTCGATCGCCTGCGCATCCCACCCTGGTCCAAGCCCGCCTTGGGCGGACTTGGCCTGGGCGTGCTGCTGATCTGGTTTCCCCAGCTCTATGGGGTGGGTTACAGCTCCATGGTCCAGGCCCTGAACGGTCACATGGCCCTGGGGATGATGGCGGTGCTGGTGCTGGTCAAATTGGCGGCGGTGGACCTGACCCTGGGCTCGGGGGCCTCGGGCGGAATTTTCGCGCCCGCACTGTACCTGGGCGGCATGACCGGAGGCGCCTTCGGCGCCGCCTTGATGTTCATCTTCCCCGGCGCGCACCACGCCGTGGGCACGTTTGCCATGGCGGGCATGGCGGCCATGGTGGGGGCTGCCACCGGCGCGCCCCTGACGGCCATCCTGATCCTGTTCGAGATGACCGGCCAGTACCAGGTTATCCTGCCGCTGATGCTCGCGAGCATCGGCGCGGCCCTGGTTTACCGTTTGGTCATGAAGGACACCATCTTCACCCTGAAGTTCACCCGCCAGGGCAGGCAACTGCACTTCGGCCGCGAAAGCGCGATCCTGCGCAACTTCCATGTCGAAGACATCATGGAGGTCAATCCCACGACCATTTGCGCGACCGACGGCATGGACCGCATTCTCAAACTCTTTCTGGGGAACCAGGAAGAGCTCTACTACGTGGTCGACCAAGACGGCTCTCTGGAAGGGCAAATCTCCATCCATGACATCAAGGATCTTTTGCACGAAGAAGGCCTGGGAAAGGTCCTGATCGCCGAGGACATCTACAACGAAGTCGAGGATTTCGTCTATCGTCGGGACAATCTGGAGGACTGCTTGCTGAAGCTGGGACACCGGGATCGCCCCGACCTGCCCGTGCTGTACAGCGAGGGGAAGCCCGCGTTGGTGGGAGTGATTTCCCGGAAGGCCATTTTTGAAATCTACAACCGCGAGGTGCTGCACCAGGAGGACCTGGGCATCCAACTGGTGACCGGGGAGGCGCACATGCACGATTGCGTGGAATTGCCGGAGCAGTACAAGGTGCAGCTATTCGTCCCACCGGTGGACTGGGAAGGACAGACCCTCAAGGAACTTGCTCTGAGACCGCGCTACGGGATCTCGGTGCTGGCAATCAAGGAGCGCACGGTCATGGGCGGCGTGGTTAACCGGATTCCAGACCCTGAACAACCCTTGAATGCGGGGGACCGGCTGATCATCGTGGGTGAGGTCGGCGCTCTGGAAAGCCTGCTGGGCGATACGAATACCGGCGTTTTTCATACCAACCGGGATACGCCATGAACCGGGCCGCCGACCCCGCAGCCTACTACGGGCATCCTCGCCGTGAAATGCGAGGATTTATCCCCGCAAGTGCCAGCACGATTCTGGATATCGGTTGCGGCGCGGGCGCCTTTGCCGCCGGTCTCAAAGAGACCCGCAAGGATCTCGTGATCTGGGGGGTGGAGTATGATCCCGCCGCCGCCGAGCGGGCGCGCGAAGTCCTCGACCAGGTCCATTTGGGGGACGCGCGTCAGATTGTGCCCACCCTGCCTCGCGCACGTTTCGATTGCATCTGCCTGAACGATATCCTGGAGCACTTGCTCGAACCCGAAGATCTGTTGCGCGACATCCGGCCTTTGCTGAGCCCCCGGGGGTGCGTGGTTGCCTCGCTACCGAACGTGCGCTATTTCTGGAATCTGGTGAACCTGGCCCTGAAGGGCCGCTGGGAATATACCGACGAGGGAATCTGCGACCGCACCCATCTGCGGTTTTTTACGCGCAGCAGCATGAGGAGCATGTTCCGGCGCGCAGGCTACACGGTGCAGACCTGCGCAGGGATCAACCCCACCGGCGCGGCCTCTTTCAAGCTCTTCAACCTTTTGACTCTGGGTAGATTAGCGGAAATGCGGTACTTGCAGTTCGCCCTGGTGGCGCAGCCCGGATCCGGGATGTCAGCTGCACACAAGAAAGCGGACCCTTCGCCCTGAGGCCCGCTTTCCCGTTCACCCTCGCTTGGAACACCCGAAAAAATCGTTCGCCTTGGATTTTTTCTTGGGGGGGAAGTTCATGTTGTTTCCCCCGGGTGCTGGGATATACGATGGTTCGCAGAAAAGGTTCCGTTTTTTTTGAAAGAGGATTCATGGATCCGTTGCACATCTTGATGGTCACCGCCGAGTATGCTCCCCTCGCCAAGGTGGGAGGACTGGGTGATGTCACGGCCGCCTTGGCCGGGGAGTTGGCAGCCCGCGGCAGCCAGGTCAAAGTGGTCCTTCCCCTTTACGGCCATCTGGACCGTAAACGCCTGGGCATTCGCCCCTTTAAAAAATTGCCCGCGTTGAGTCTGAGGGTGGGGCAACGCATGCACGAGGTCCGCTATCATGTGCTTGGCCGCGGCACGGGACGGCTGCAGGTCATTTTTGTGGAGTGCGAGAGGCTGTTCGGGCGCTCGGGAATCTATACCGCAGCCGACGGTCAAGCCTTTCCCGA
>CAZJGK010000056.1:0-11628 GCA_964545545.1 uncultured Fibrobacteraceae bacterium
CAAAGGGGCGCCTCAGCTCATCAAGGAACTGGCGGGCCGTACCGAGCAGGAGAGCAAGCCGGCCCAGCAGGTGGAGGACGCCTTCGCCGCCAAGGGCTACCGCGCACTCGGGGTGGGGCAAAAACATGCAGGTGACAAGGACTGGACGTTCCTCGGGATCCTTTCCCTGTTCGATCCGCCGCGGGAGGATTCGGCCGAGACCATTGACCGCGCCCGCAAGTACGGGGTGCTGGTCAAGATGGTCACCGGGGACAATGTGGCCATCGCCAAACAGGTCGCCGAGACCTTGAAGCTGGGGGCCAATATTCTACGCGCCGGTGCTTTACCTGCCTTGAATAAGATGCATGCCATCAGCGACACCTTCGGCAAGCAGATCGAGCAGGCCGAGGGATATGCCGAAGTATTCCCCGAGCACAAATTCGCCATTGTCCAGGCCCTTCAGCAGCGCAACCACATCACGGGCATGACCGGTGACGGGGTCAATGACGCCCCGGCCCTGAAACAGGCCGATGTGGGAATCGCCGTGAGCGGGGCCAGCGATGCGGCCCGCGCCGCCGCCGACCTGGTGCTGACGGCGCCCGGTCTGTCGGTGATCATTTCGGCCATCGAGGAGGCCCGCCGAATTTTCGAGCGGATGAACAGCTATGCCATCTACCGGATCAGCGAGACGATCAGGATCATGTTTTTCGTCGTCCTGGCCATGGTGATCTTCAACTTCTACCCCATCACCGCCATGATGATCATCCTGCTGGCCCTGTTGAATGACATCCCGATCATGACCATTGCCTACGACCATACGGGGCTGGAACAGGACCCGGTGCGCTGGAACATGCACCATGTCATCTCGGTAGCCACCGCGATGGGAGTCGTTGGGGTTGTCGGAAGTTTTGCTATGTTGCTGTTGGCCATAGAATGGTTGCATCTGGATGTGGCAAAGATCCAAACCTATGTCTTTTTGAAGATGGCGGTTTCGGGCCATCTGGTATTGTTCGTGGCCCGTACCAAGGGGCATTTCTGGAAGCGGCCATGGCCGGCTCCCATCATGATCTGGTCGGCCGTGGCCACCAAACTGATCGGCACCTTGCTGGCCGCCTATGGCTTTGGTCTCATTGCCCCCATCACGTGGCCGGAGGTCGGATTGATCTGGGCTTACTCCATCTTCTCGGCCTTTGTGACCGATCTTGTCAAGGTGGAGGTTTATCAGCGCATGCGGCACAAGGCTCCCCGGCACAGCAATTTCCTCAGGATGGTTAAAGAGGGTTTTTTGACTTGAAGGGCCGTATGGGAAATAGGATATTTGATGATTATGTTGTGGGTACATATGAAACGCCGCAACACCCCAGGTGTCGCCACGGCGTATGTCGTTTAAGGACCAACCGGCGGGAGCGCGTTAATTTGCTTTTGCCGTCCACCAAACCGACGAGGTGAACGTGATGACAATGTCCATGGGCGAATCCGGTAATGACAGCGCCCGACCCCCGGCGCCGCTTACTCCGGAGCAGACCCGGAAAATTACCCATTTGCTGACCCAATTAGCTCAAAAGGACATCACCCCTCGCAGGCAGGCGCGCGAAGAGCTTGAGGCCCTGGGAGAGCCGGCTGTGCCGATGATGCTCGACCAACTGGCCCATGGGCCCTTCATCGTGCGCTGGGAAATTACCAAGGCCCTGGCTGAGATTTCCTCGCCCCAAGCCGTGCCCGGGCTGATTGATGCCCTGGAGGATGACGAGTTGGATGTGCGCTGGCTGGCGGCTATTGCCCTGGCCAATATTGGGCGGCCGTCCCTTGTCCCGCTGCTGCAAGGGGTGCTTCAGCATTTGACCTCCCTGTTCCTGCGGCAAGGGGTGCACCATGTTCTGAGCATCTATCGGGATCCGGAGTTTCGTGATGTTCTGTTCATGGTGCGGGACGCCCTGGGCCCCATGGAGAATGACACGGGGATCGTGCCGGCGGTTGAAAAGGCCCTGCACGCGCTGCGCGGGTAACCTCGACGGCCGGGGCTAGCCCTTCCGGCGATAGTAGAGCGTCGAAATGAGCTTGGTCAGGACCATGATCCCCGCCACCACCAGCAGGAGCGGGTCGAAGGGTAGACCTTGGCCGGTACTGGCCGCGTGCTGGTAGGTCTGATAGAACATGGCGCCCACAAGACCGAGCACAGCGGCCAGGGAACAATTCCGCTCGATGATGATCTGGTGCTGACGGTCCCGCTCATCGTGCACCTTGCCCAGCTGGCTCCAGATAATGATCAAATCCAAGAAAAAAACACCGCCGAGGGTTCCCAGCATGATGTTCTTCGTGTGCTCAGGCAAGGGCAGGGAGCCCAAACCCACAAAGAGGCCGATCGCCCCGAGGACATAAACCCAACCTTGCCATGTTCGCGGGGTTACCCCCCAGCCCGCGACACGATAGGTGAACCACTCAGTCCTTCCGATCATTTTGCACCTCCGCAATGCCGAACAATTCTTCGACCTGGCAGTTGAATGTGTGGCCGAATTTCAGGGCCAACTCCAGGGAGGGAACGTATCGGCCACCCTCAATGGAAATGATGGTCTGGCGAGATACCCCCACCCGAGCCGCAAGTTTTTCCTGGGTCAAGCCCAGGGATTCCCGGTAAAACCGGAGCCTGTTTTTTGTGAGGGCCATACTTTTTCACCTCGCTTGATGTAAAGTATACTTAACGACAAGCGTGCTTGTCAATATAAATTGATGGGGCCTTAACAGACGACCAGTTGGCGGCCTGAAGCTGATTGGGCGATCTTGTCGAAAAATCATTGGAAAACCCTGGGAGAAAAAATGAGCAAAATCCAAGCTGTCGCCACCGCCGTGCCGGCCACCCGCATCGCGCAGGAGGAGGCCACAGCCTTTGCCCGCATGATGTTCGCCGACCACATCGCGGATCTGGAACGGCTGCTGCCGCTGTTCGAAAATTCAGGTATCCACACCCGCTATTTTGCCGTCGCTCGCGAATGGTTTCTTACGAACCACGATCTGGCGGAGAAAAGCTCCCTGTACGTTCAGGAAGCCACCCGGCTCTCGGCTGAGGCGGTCGGAAAAGCCCTGGCCCAGGCCGGGCTTGCGCCCACGGACATCGACTACATCATCTATGTGAACACCACCGGCCTGGCCACGCCCTCCATCGACGCCCGCCTGATCAACGTGCTGGGCCTGCGCCCGGATATCCGGCGCACGCCGATCTGGGGTCTTGGTTGCGCGGGAGGCGCCGCGGGACTTTCGCACGCCCACCACTATGCCCTGGCCCACCCCGCCGCGCGCATCCTGGTGATCTCCGCCGAACTGTGTGGCCTGACGTTCTTGCGGGATGACGCCTCCAAGTCCAATCTGGTGGCCACCGCACTTTTTGCAGACGGGGCGGGCGCCGCTATCGTTGCCGGTCGGGACATTGCGGGCCCGGGTCTTGAGCTGCTGGACACCCGCAGCCGTTTTTACCCTGATTCGCTGGATGTCATGGGCTGGACCGTGCTGCAGGAGGGCCTGCAGGTGGTCTTTGCCCAGCGGATTCCCGGCATCGTAGCCGAGACGGCAGCCGAGGATTTCGGCACCTTTCTGGCAGGCCATGACCTGAAGATTCCCGACATCGAGGCATTTCTTTTGCATCCCGGCGGAGCCAAGGTTCTGGATGCCTACGCGCAAGCTCTCTCGCTGGCGCCGGAACAGTTGGACATACCGCGGACCGTCCTGCGCGACTACGGCAACATGTCGTCGGCAACGGTGTTTTTTGTTCTGGAACGCTACCTGGCTGAATTCGGGGTGGGCCGCGGTGGTCGCGGCTTGATTTCGGCTTTGGGCCCGGGTTTTTGTTCAGAATCCCTGCTGGTGGGCTTGTAGGAGTTGGGGCCTGCCTGACGGCAGGGTCCGGGCCCTGGGAAGCCGCTTCAGTCCAGATGCATGCGCAACAGATGCTTGAGCTTCATCTTCAAATGATAACGGGGATTGCGGCGCCAGCGCAGCAGGCGCTGCAACTCAGCCAGTTGATTGCGGGCCTCGGCCTGACCGCGGGCCCGGCACGCATCGCCGGCGCCGAAGTCGGCCCAGTGGAACTCGTTGACCTGGGGTTGGATGATGAAATCCGCCTGGCTGCACACCAGGCGGTTCAGGCGCTGGCGGGCAATGGTGTTGCTGCGCAGGATCAGGTCCAGGCCGGTGTTGAAGGTGGTTTCCTCGAAGGAGGGAATGTCCACGGCAATGACGAAATCAGCGCCCAGATCCCGGCATGCTTCCACCGGCACCCGGAACGGCCCGCCGCCATCGACGATGATCATGCCGTCGCGGCGCACGGGTGGAAACACGGCGGGAATGGCGGAGCTGGCGTAGATGCCTTCGACCAGGGGGCCCGAGGTGATCACCACCATTTTGCCCGAGACCAGGTCCAGAGCCACGGCGGCCATGGGCGTGGGCAGGTCTTCAAAGCTTAAAGGCCCGAAGGCCGCGCTCAAAGGGTTCAGGAGTTTCTGGCGTTCATGGATCCAGGGGCGGGTCACGGTTTTGACGGCGATCATCTTGCGTTGCATGAAATCAAAAATCCCCGACAACCGTTCCTGGGGAGACTGGGCCTCCTGATCGTTCTTGGGCAGGAACGGCGCCCAGTAATCGGCAAAGTCCTTGTTGCTGACGTAGATCTTCAGCTTGTCCCAGATCCATTCCGGGTCCGGGTTCTGGGCGTAAAGAGCGCCCACAATGGAGCCCATGCTGGTGCCGGCGACAATGTCCGCCCGGATGCCCGCTTCCTCCAACACCTGCAGAACACCTGCGTGAGCCAGTCCGCGCGCACCCCCGCTGCCCAGGGCGATGCCAATTTTCAGGGGTTTGGACATGAATTCTCCCGTGGGTTTACCGATTTTGTTTGAGGGCAAGATAACAAAGAGCCGGGCGGGTTCCAACGAGTCTTTGACCTGGCCGTCATCACCCGCTAGCGTTGCGGCGGCCCGGCAATTGCTGCGGCTGGAATATTCAATAGGGAAAGGTTACTCATGGCCGGCTTAGATATGGATCCGGATTCCCAATCTCCATTCATGATCGAGCGGATGCTGCGTCTGTGGCGGCTGGGTGCCGCAGATGAAGAAGTGTTCACTTCCGAAGCGGAATTCAAGGCCGGCTTGATGGCGTTTGATCAGGAAGAATTGATGCAGCGTTACCTGGCCTCGATCAAGGACAAGCCCCGGGAAATGGCCCAGGAGTTTGCCTTCCAGGCTTACGAAGCCGATTCTGAGGATGCAGCCCAGGAATTGACGGACAAGGCTCTGGAGTTGGATCCCGCTTGTGTGGACGCTCTGACCATCCAGGCTTTTCTTGCGTCTGATGATTCGGGGGAGTTGATTCCGGGTCTGGAACAGGCCGCCACCTGCGGCGAAAATGCCTTGGGTGAGGAATTTTTCTCCGAGTTCAAGGGGGATTTCTGGCCCATGGTCGAGGCCCGGCCCTATATGCGTTGTATCAAGCAACTGGCCGAGGTGTTGTGGAACGTGGGGCGCCGCCTTGATGTGGTGGCTCACTATGAAAACCTGCTGGACATGGATCCCGAGGATCACATGGGCAACGGCGTCCTGTTGCTGGGGCATTACCTGAGCATGGGCGAGGTGCAGAGGTCCTGGGATCTGCTCGAGGAGATCGATGACGATTCCGGCGCCGTTTTTAACTGGGCCTGGGTTCTGCTCTTTTTGATGATCAACGACGAAGAGGGCGCGCGGGAGGCCCTGGACCACGCCCTGGACATGAATCCCTACGTGGCGCCTCTGCTCATCGGTCTGGGCGGGGATGAGGAACTTGAACTGCCCGGATCCTTCATCACCGGCAGCAAAGAGGAAGCCCATTTCTGTATCCGGTTGCTCGGGGAAGCCTGGGCGGGCAACTTGACCGCCCACTGGTGGTTGCTGGATATTCTGCGGGAGATGGGGCTGGTGACGGCCGAAGACGCTCCGCAGTATGATGAGCCCGAGGCGGCGGACTGATCCGGGTTGACGGGCACTAAGGTCTTTTCCCAATAATTTTTGTTTTTATGGTATAATTCCTTACCGTCAAGTGTTGCGGTATGGATGTTTCCAACGGTTCCATGTGCGGGAGAATTTTAATTTGCGCCCTTTGGTATTGTCTGTTCGGACTGGTTATCCTGGTAGCTTGTTCCTGCTGGTCTGGCTGATCGTTGGCCTGACCGTTATGCTGCCTGTCCCCGGGTTTGGGAATACCCCTGATGGCCCGATCTCCCCCTTGTTGCAAGAGGGCCTGGACCATCCCCTGAACCTGGAATTGCAGCCGGGAGCGCCCCTGACGGTTTGGGTTTACTTCCGGGATAAAGGTGTGGCCCAGGGCGATCTGGATGCCGCACTGGGCAGGGCCGAGACCCGTCTGAGTCCTCGGGCCCGCATCCGGCGGGCCAAGGCCGCCGGACCGGGACAGCCGCTGGTTGATATGCGCGACCTGCCGGTGGCCCCGGATTACGTGGCTGCGGTCTTGGCCCTTGGCGCGCAGCTGCGTCATACCAGCCGCTGGCTCAATGCCGCCAGTTTCACGGTGGCTGCCGACCGCGTGCCCCGCATTGCGGAACTGCCCCACGTGTCGCGCCTGGATCTGGTCCACCGGTTTCGGCACCCGGGCGCTCCTGATCTCAAACCCGTGGCCCGGATCGCCGACGGCCACCATGACAAGGCCGCCCAGTGGACCCTTGACTACGGTCTGAACCGTGGCCCCCTGGAACAGATCAATGTGCCCCAAGTCCATGAAATGGGCGTGACGGGCCGCGGCGTGATCGTCGGCATACTTGATACGGGGTTCCGCACGACTCATGAATCCTTGGCCGACGTCCCGGTGCTGGGAGCTTATGATTTCGTGGACAACGATTCCATCGTGGATCTCCAGGCCGGGGATCTCTCCTCGGTGATCACCCACGGAACCATGACCCTTTCCACCTTGGCGGGACATTTTCCCGGCCAGCTGGTGGGCCCCGCTTTCGGGGTTTCGGTGCTGCTGGCCCGGACCGAGGATGTGTCCCAGGAAGTTCCGGCGGAAGAAGATCACTGGGTTGCGGGACTGGAATGGGCCGAGGCCCAGGGGGCGGACATCATTTCGTCATCCCTGGCCTACATCGACTGGTACACTTACGACGATCTGGACGGCAACACGGCCGTGACGACCATCGCCGCCGACCTGGCCGTGGGCCGGGGTCTGGTGGTGGTCAATTCCGCGGGTAATGCCCGGGCCAGTCTGGGGTACATTCTTGCTCCCGCGGACGGGGACAGTGTGATCACCGTGGGCGCGGTGGACGCCGCCGGGAATTTCACGAGTTTTTCCTCACCCGGCCCGACCGCGGACGGCCGCATCAAGCCCGACGTGATGGCCCGGGGATTGGATAACCCGGTGGCCAATCCCCTCGACGACCACGGCTATGTCAACGTGTCGGGAACCTCGTTCAGTTGTCCTTTGACGGCCGGGGTGGCCGCCCTGATGCTGTCGCGCGTGCCTTCCCTGACGCCCATGCAGATCCTGGAGGCCCTGCACGCCACCGCCGACAATGCCGCCACACCCGACAATGATTACGGCTGGGGAATCGTCGATGCCCTGGCGGCGGTGACCTACTTCGGCCCGGTTTTTAACGTGTCACCCCAGGGCGACACCGAGAACGCGACAGGTCCCTATCCCGTGACGGCGATCATCACGGATCGGGTGGGTGTGGATCCGGCCAGCGTCGTGTTGAACTTCCGCGTAAACGGGGGGAGCTGGCTTCCGGTGAGCATGTCGCCCAGCGGCCACCCCTACGAGTACAGCGCCGATATCCCGGGGCAGCTTCAGGGATCGACGGTCGAGTACTATGTCCAGGCCACCGGACTCAATGGATTCCCCACCACCTGGCCGGTCTACGGGTCCGACGATCCGGCAGTTTTCCAGGTGACGGCCTTGGTCCACCTTGCGGTCTCCGCCAAACCTGATCTGGTGATTCCCATGGATGATCCGGCGGGGATCGCCAGCGTGATCGAGGTTTCCGGGGCCCAAGCCGGCACCATCGTGGATTTGAGTGTGGACGTGGGGATTTCCCATCCCGACATCGGGGAACTGACGGTTCTGCTGACCAGTCCGGCCGGAACCGAAGTGACCCTGTATCTGCACAGTGATCCGGGCACCGCGAATCTGGTGGGCAACTATCCCGCGAGCTTGAGCGTTGATGGTCCCGGTAGTCTGGCTTCGTTCCATGACGAAGGCAACACGGGGTCCTGGACCCTGACGGCCATCGATGCCTTGCCGGGAAACAACGGTGTGATCGACAGCTGGGGTTTGCATTTCACGCTCAAGAATTTCATCTCGGCGGGAGGGCGGACGCCCCTGGCGGGGTCGGTGCTGTATCCCAACAGCCCCAACCCGTTCAATCCCCGGACCAGGATCGCCTTCGATCTGGATGCGCCCGGACAGACCCGGCTTTTCATTTTCGATCTGCGTGGTATGGTTGTGCGCAGGTTGCTGGGGGATTTCCTTGATGCGGGATATCACAGCATCCTGTGGGACGGCAGGGATACCGAAGGGCGAAAGGCCGGCAGCGGTGTCTACCTTTACCGGCTGGAAACGCCGACTGCGACCCTGGAACGCAAGATGCTTCTGGTTCGCTGAAAGCCCCCACATTTTCAACTTAATCCAGGGGATGGATCCTGCATGGCGAAGTCCACGACCAGGTTCTTCTGTACCGATTGCGGCCACGAGGAATTGCGTTGGTTGGGCCGCTGTCCCGGTTGCGGGCAATGGAACACATTCAAGGAAATGAAGATCGCTCCTGCGGGCGGGAAAAAAGGTGCGCGCGGGTTCGCCTCCCGGCCTGCAGGCACACCGGGTGCCGGACCCAATCCGGGGTTTGGCGGGGGTGGCCGCAACGCCTGGCCCGGGGCCATGGGACCGGATGGCCGGTTGCAGGCGGTGCCCCTGGCCGAGGTCGGATCGGCCGAGCATGAACGCCTGCCGGTGGAGCCGACCGAGGTGGCCCGGGTGTTGGGCGGCGGCCTGGTGGCCGGGTCGGTCGTTCTGCTGGGAGGGGAGCCGGGGGTCGGCAAGTCGACCCTGCTGACGGGGCTCGCCCTTTGGTGGGCCGATCAGGGCATCCGCGTGCTCTATGTCGCCGGAGAGGAATCTCCCGCCCAGATCCGCATGCGGGCCGAGCGTCTGGGCTTCAAGCCAGACCATGCAGGGGGTTTTGCCATCCTGCCGGAAGTGCACCTGGAAAGCCTGGTTGACGCTCTGGATCGGGACCGTCAACAGCAGTTGACGTCAACTGACGGTGACACTCCTGAACAGGGCTTGCTTCCTGCCTGCGTCGTCATTGTCGATTCGGTGCAGACCTTGCATAGCGAGCACATTGACGCCTTTCCTGGCAGTCCCACCCAGATCAAGTACTGCGGGGGCGTTATGGCGGATTTCGCCCGCCGCAGCGGCTGCCCCGTTTTCCTGGTGGGCCACGTGACCAAGAGCGGTGACCTGGCCGGGCCCAAGCTCCTGGAGCACATGGTCGATACCGTACTTTACTTCGAGGGCAGTGGCGGCGGCCCCATCCGCATGGTCCGTGCGGTCAAGAACCGCTTCGGCAACACCGGAGAACTGGCGGTCCTCGAGATGCGCGGGGAGGGTCTGGTGCCCGTGGACCAGGCCGGTGTGCTTTTTCTCAGTGGACGGCGGGGCAATGAACCGGGAGCGGCCGTGTGTGCGGTCAAGAACGGGTCCCGGACTTTCCTGGTCGAAATCCAGGCCCTGGTTTCCCCCTCGCGTTACGGAACGCCCCAGCGTGTGGTGCAAGGGGTGGACAGCAAACGGGTGGCCCTGCTGGCCGCCATACTGGAAAAAAGGGCGGGCCTGGACCTGGCCGGTTGCGACATCTTCGTGAAGGTCGCCGGCGGCGGACGGATCGATGATCCGGGGGCTGACCTGGCCATCATGGCGGCGTTGGCGTCCTCTCTGCGAGAACGGCCGGTGCCCCAGAGCACGCTGGTGCTGGGTGAGGTGGGTTTGACGGGCGAAGTCAGAAGGGTGACGGACCTGGACGCCCGCCTGCTGGAGGCCAGTCGGCATGGTTTTGCCCGGGTGGTCATGGCGCCGCCTGCCCGGGGTAAGCACCGGTCGCCCGCCACAGGGTTGCAGATCGCGACTTGTTCCAGCGTGGAAGAGGGTGTGGCCATGGCCCTGGAACCCGCCGCGCGTGCCGCGCAGAGGGGGTCGTAGGTGAACCCGACCATTCATCTGATCCAGCTGGCCGGAGGACGGGGCCTGCGCGCGGGCGGGGGTCCGGGTTCGGTGCCCAAGCAATTCCTGGATACGGGCCGGGGCCTCCTGTTTACCGTCAGTCTGCGTGCGTTTTTGGCCGGCCAACAGGCCTTTGGTTTCCGGGTGGGCTCGGTTGTGGTGGCGGCCCCTGAAGAGTGGAAAGTAGCCGTTGCTGCAGCCATGGCCGACTTGTTGGCCGGGCAAACGGATGTTCCCTGGGCGCAGGCGGCCGCCGGCCATTGTCGTGCGGCTTCCACCTGGAACGCTCTTTCTGTGCTGGCTTCAGGAGACGGTGATCTAGCCGTGCCCGAAGATTCAGACCTGGCCGTGATCCATGACGCCGCCCGGCCCTTTGCCACCGGGGAACTTCTGGGCCGCCTGGTTGCCGCCGCGGGAACGGCGGGAGGCGCCATACCCGGGATCCCGGTGCATGATACGGTGGTCAGGGTCCAGGGGGAGGGCCGGGATCCGGTGGTGGAATATCTGCGGCGCGACGCCCTGTTGGCGGTGCAGACCCCCCAGGTTTTTCGCTGGGATCATTGCCTGGAAGCGCATCGCATGCTTGCCGGCCAGGAGGCGGGTTTTACGGACGATGGCGGGCTGTTGGCTGCCCGTGGCCACCCGCCGGTGGTGGTTGACGGCGAGGTGTCCAACTGGAAAGTGACCACCGAGGCGGACTGGAAAAGAGCGCGGGATATCCTGAAGGGGTAGGTTCTCCGAGGCACAACATAATGGATAAGGGCGGGACGACGAAGTCCCGCCCTTTTTTCGAGAACCGGTCAGTTGCCGAGGTTGAAAGTGAATCCCCCACCGATGGTCAGCTGATCCACATCACTGACGAGGCGATACTGAGCCTCGACGAAAAAATTGTTGTGGAATTGCAGGCCCCCGCCAAGGTCGAGCCCCAGCTTGGTCTCCGAATCATCATATTGATTCGCGGAATAACCGGGCAGAGTCGTGATGGACTCGGGGATATCCCAGGAGAAAAAATGCATGGCCAGGCCGGCGGTCAAAAAGGGCACGAAGGCAGGATTGTCGATGGCCAGGTTGTAGCGGGTGCGGGCCCCGATGACGAAATCGTTCAGGTCCCATCCGTCCAGGTTACTGAGATTGGAGGACCAGTAATCCGCGCTGACCTGAAGGCCAAACATGGGGGTGAGTGAGCCAAGGTCTGCAACAGCACCGAAACCGATGGTTCCGTCCAGATCGCTGGGGGACACGTAATCGATCCGGGGTGAGACGCTGAGCAGGCTCATGCCGGCCAGGGCGCTGCCCGCAGTCAGACAGATCACCAGCACGAGCCCCATCGCCATTCTTGATTTCATGGTTTAACCTCCTGGTTGGAATTGATCTCTTGCCGTCGAGGAGGTGAATTCTAGGGGG
>CAZJGK010000056.1:11728-22683 GCA_964545545.1 uncultured Fibrobacteraceae bacterium
AACCGGGCCGCAGCAAAAACGTTGGATTTGCGGGGAAAGTCGTCTATCATCCCAATCCAATTATAGGGGGGAGCAGTGATTGTTACCGATTTCAGCTGTGATCATTTGAGCTTTTTGCAATTGCAACTGGGAGGGGACCGTAACTTCCAGTACTTGATTGGAGACACACGGACAGGTGTGGCTGCGGCGGTGGATCCGGGCTTTGCTGCGGATCAAATGCAGGACTTTGCTCGTGGCAATGGTTTGCAAATCACGCACATCCTCATCACCCACGGTCACAGCGATCACAATGGCCAGGCCACCCAGTTGGCTGAAATGACCGGCGCACAGGTTTTTGCCGGTGATGCGGGGTCTCTGCCGGAGGCTCAGCAACTTGATGATGACCAGCTTTTGCATGTGGGAGGGTTGATCGTCAGGGCTCTGGCCACCCCGGGCCACGCCCTGGACCACTTTTGTTTCATGTGCCAGGATTGCCTGGTGACGGGGGATTTGCTGTTTTGCGGCAAGGTGGGCGGAACAGGTCCGGGTTTTCCCGGGTCCAGCGCCCAGCAGGAATGGGATTCCCTGCAGCGTTTGCTGTTGTTGCCGCCGGAAACGAGGGTCTACCCGGGCCACAATTATTTTGGCGGAGAAGGCGCCATGCCTTTTTCCACTCTGGCTCATGAAAGGCAATACAACCCGTTTTTGACCAGCGGCGGCTTTGGCGAATTCTGTGACCTGAAGGAGAACTGGGCCGCTTACAAGCAGGAGCATGGAATCCGTTGAAAATCCTCAATTCCCGAAATTTCGTCAACGGATGGCGACTGATTATCATCAGTTGTCTCCTGGTGTTGTTCCAGGTGGTTGTCGTCAGCCTGCGCGTGGATCTGCATTTTCTGCCGGCGGGGGTGTCGACCACGGTTTCCGGCCTGGTCCTGCCTTTGGCCTGGGCCCTGGTCGTCCGCTTTTTGTTGCTGGATTCCTGGCGTCCGCGCTGGTGGCTGGGGTTGAACGTCGGCATCCTGGCTTTGATCCTGCTGACCGGCAAGCTTGGCCTGATCTTGGGACTTGTGGGCTCGGTCTTTTTCCTGATGTTCCGCCGCTATCGACCCTGGCGAAATCTCACGCCCCGGCAGCGGGCTCTGGGGTTCGGCCTGGGGTTGCTCACGTTGGTCGCCCTGTACATCGGCCACCGTTTCTGGGGCGATGGCGCCGGCAATAACTTTCTGAACCGAATGCGGTATCTGGGCGGTTGGGCCCTGGGGAGCCTGAGCATTTTCTGGGTCTTTTCGCTGAACCACCTGGTGTTGAAGATGCGCCTGCACTTTTTGCGCCTGCGTCCCAAGCTGGCCGTCAACGCGGTGCTGATAGGGGGCATTCCCCTGGTGCTGATCGTGGTCCTGGGTCTGGTCATCCTGTACACGGGGCTGGGAGGCAGCCGGGCGGTCAGGGCGCGGGATACCCTGGAATCATGGCGCGCGATGACCGCCGGGGGAGCGGACCTCGCCGGCGCCATTTTCGACACCACGTTCGTTTGGCCGGGCACGGGCGATCCTGCGGGTGGCGTGGTGGTTCCGGCTCCGACGGTTGTCCCCACCCTGGCTCGTGATCTGGCGGGTATGCTGTCTCCGGCCGTGGCCGACACCACCGACTGGTTCGTGCTGGACAGGTCCATCTGGCTCATGCGTTGGCAGGGATTGGGTGGGGAACATTCTCGGACCCAGGCCTGGCGGCTGGGTACAACCCCCTTGAAGATGTTGTCCGGGATCCTGGGCACGGGGATCGAAATTTCGAGCATCGACGCCACGCAAAGCGAGGACAAGCTGGTGCTGAGCAGTCCCTCGGAAGAGGATCGCCGCTTGTTTCCCGGACTGAAGGTCAGTTGCCGGGACCTCGATCCCGGGTCTTCATTCTGGAACAGGTCCATGTTCTTCGGAGGAACCCTTTTCCCGCTGCTGAAGTACCAGGATGGTGGTCTTGAATCCAGCAATGTCTTCATCATCCTGAAGGTCGGCTGGCCCGAAATCAGGGCGGATTTCCTTGAGGGTGACCAGAACGTCAACCTTGGCGTGGTGGTGGTCCTGGGTATGCTCGTGGTCCTGTTCCTGATTCTGGAGGCGTTCGCGATCTTCTTCGGGGTCAGGATCACCGAGGGCATCGTCTCGGCGGTCCACGCCCTGCACAGGGGCATGAAGGCGGTGGCTGCCGGGGACCTGGACACACACATCGAAGTGCCCAACGAGGATGAATTCGGGGACCTGGCCGACGGCTTCAATGACATGACCGTTTCCCTGAAGCACGGCCGGGAAATCGCTCTGGCCAATGACCGCCTGCAGCAGGAAATGGCTACGGCGCGCGCGATCCAGGAACGCCTGTTGCCGGGCGTATCCCCTGTCATCGAGGGTTTCGAGGTCGTGGGCACCAGCATTCCCAGCCGGGAAATCGGCGGGGACTACTATGATTTCTTGGCTCAGTGGAAGGATCTGGTCGGCATCGCCATCGGGGATGTTTCGGGCAAGGGAATGCCGGCCGCCCTGTTGATGTCCAATCTTCAGGCCAGTCTTCATGGGCAGGTTCTGCACCCGGGAACGGTTGCCTCGGTGGTTGCCCGGGTGAATGAATTGCTGGTCAAATCCACGGATCCCCACATGTTCGCCACGTTTTTTTATGGCCTGCTTGACACCACCAATGGAGAATTCACCTGCACGAATGCGGGACACAATCCCCCCCTGGTTGTGCGCCGCGACGGGACCATGGAGGAGTTGAGCCGGGGTGGACTCCTGTTGGGCATGCTCGAGGATCAGGTGTACCAGCAGGACAAGGTGACCCTCGACCCCGGCGACGTGATCGTTCTGTACACCGATGGGATCACGGAGGCGGTGGGGCCCGGCCTCGAGGAAGACGATCTTGAGGCCATGTTCGGTGAGGAGGCGCTGCGCCGGGTCATCCTGGCCAATCGGCATCTGCCGGCTGCAGGGATCCTGGAGGCGATCCTCGCCGCCGTGGCGGCGCACACTTCGGGCGAGCCCCAGTCCGACGACATCACTTTGGTGGTGATCCGTCGCCGGGACTGATCCCCGCGCGCGGTGTTTCACCGGATTCCCCGCCGCGGGAATCACCGGGGGGCAACGCGGGCATCGCCGTTGGTATCAGCCACGGTTTTGTTTATCTTGGCGCTGCGGCGATGTCCGTGACTTACGCCCTGATCCTGCCCACGAGGAGTTGGATGCCGCCGGGCGCATTACCGGGGTCCGCCTGACCCGAAGCCTGTCGAGGTCTTTATCATGTTGCGCATGTTCCGCATGAGTTGCCTGCTCATGCTTTTGTCGTTCTTCTCCGTACCGATCCTGGCGCAGGAATCATCACCCGCCGATTCATTGGCTTCCTTCATCGTCGTCGACGGCGACACCCTGTGGCTGGCCGCGCCCCTGGAAATCGTGGGCTCGCGTGTGCCGACCGGGTTGCCCGGCACGTTGCGTCCGGTGGGCGTGGTCACCGCCGATGACCTGGCGCACGGTACCGCCGACGGAGTGGCCTCCGCCCTGGCGGTCGAGCCCGGCGTGGTGACGGGCCAGCGGCGAGCCTTCGGCGTCCAGTCCGACCTGAGCATCCGCGGGTCGGGTTTCGATCAGGTGCAGGTGCTGTTGGACGGCTACGACATGAGCGATCCGCAGACGGGCCACCACCTGCTGGATCTGCCTCTGGCGCTGCAGGATATCGAGCGCCTGGAGGTTCTGCCCGGCCACGGAGCGGCCCTGTACGGTTCGGGGGCCTTTGGCGGCACGCTGAACGTGGTGAGCAAGGAGCCGGAGGATCATTCCTGCGGCGAGGTCGCCGTTTCCGGCGGCGGCCAGGGCACGCGCGGGGCGCGGGGGATTGCGAATCTTCGGCTGGATACCGCGACGGGCGTTCGCCTTTCCGGCTCCGCTCTGGGCACCGACGGCTATGCCGCGCCCACGGCCTCTGGCGAGAAGAAATGGCTGGGCAATGATGCCGAGGTCTACACCGGGACGGCCCACGTGTTGCGGAAGACGGACAGCGGCGACTGGGACGGGTTCGCCGGCTACGCCTCGCGCAATTTCGGCGCGCTGGATTTTTACGCGCCGTATCCCTCGCGGGAACGCACACACACGGTCTTCGCCGCCTTGAAGCGCACCTGGTCGGTGGGCGAACGCCTGACCCTGGAACCGCGCCTGCACTTCCGGCGGCATCGCGACGAATTCGTGCTGCTGAAGGACGCTCCCGATGTTTTCACCAACGACCATGTGGATCGGCGCGCCGGAGGCGAACTGCGAGGCATCGTTGACCTGGGCCGCGGCAACGCGGTGGCCTGGGGCCTGGAGGGCCTGTACGAAGACATCGACAGTCGCGGGCTGCGGTCGGGGGTCTGGGGCGATGCCCTGGGTTTCCACGTGCGGCGCCGCTGTTCCCTGGCCGTGGAGGTCGACCGTGAACGGGGCCGGGTGCGCTGGCAGTTGGGCGGTCGTGTCGATGCGCGGGGTGACTACGCGCCCCGCACCACCGGTACGGCGGCGATGGCCTACGATCTGAACGACGCCTTGACCGTGCGCGGCAGCATGGGCAGCGTGTTCCGCGTGCCGACGTTCACCGACCTGTACTATGTGAGCCCGACCAACCTGGGCAATCCCAACCTGACCCCCGAGCACGGTTGGACCTGGGACGCCGGCCTCGGTTGGCATCACGGCGCAGTCACCGCCCGGACGACCTATTTCGAGCGCTACGAACATGACCGCATCGAGTGGGCGCGGCGGGCCGACCTGCCCGACGACCCTTGGCAGGTCATGAACGTCGCCACCGGCAAAACCCGCGGCACCGAGTCGCGGCTCGACTGGACCGCGCCCCGGGGGCATACTCTGGGCGTGTCATGGTCGTGGCTGGAGCAGTCGAGCGACCTGGCGCCCGGGTTTGCCGGCAAGTACACGCTCCTGGTACCCCGGCAGGTTCTCGCCGCCTCGGGCGTGCTGGTGTTGCCGGCGGGTCTGACCGCAGGGGTGTCCGCCCGCTACATCGAGCGCACCGGAGGGCCGGAGGATTTCAAGACGGCCTTCGTCCTGGACGGACGCCTCGGCTGGCAACGCGGCCGGTGTTTCGCCCACCTGACCGGCACCAACCTGCTGGACCGCACCTACCAGGAAGTGCCGGGCGTGCCCATGTCGGGGCCGTTGGCGGTGGTGGAGATGGGCAGGAGATTCTGAGGGCTACTGTTTTCTGGACCTCCTCAGATCGGCATGCTAGCTTCCAGATTCGATCGAATTAATGGCGGTGCTCCCACCATTCACCCAAACGGAGATCGATATGCCCGCGTTTTCGAATACCCTCGAGCTGCCGCCGGGATACTCGGCGCGACGGAATCGCAACTGGCTGATCATCGGCCTGCTCTACTCGTTCTTCTACATGTCCCGCTACAACTTCACCGCCCTGTCGCCGGTGCTGATGGACGTCTTCGGCTGGACGAAGGTCGACCTGTCGCTGCTGGAGACGGTGATGCCCTTCCTTTACGGCGCCTCGGTGCTGTTCAACGCGGCCATCGCCGACCGCATCGGGGGCCGCAAGGCGTTCCTGATCGGCGCCAGCGGAGTGGTCCTGATGAACACAGTGTTCGGCCTGTCCCATCTGCTGGTGTATCAGGCGCCGGTCATCGTGGGAGAGGGAGCGGCCCGCGTCATCACAACTCCTGCGGTGTTCGCCGGAGGCTTGACGGCCAGGCAGATGGCGTACGTCATGTCGGGCGTCTGGGGCATCAACGCGTACTTCCAGTCGTTCGGTGCCCTGTCGATCGTCAAGATCAACGCCCAGTGGTTCCACATCAGCGAGCGCGGCACCTTCGGAGCCATCTTCGGTGTCCTGATCCGGCTGGGCCTGATCTTCGCCTTCTCAGGCGTTCCCTTCATTGCCTCGTTCGCCCCCTGGTACTGGGCCTTCTGGGTGCCCGCCATCATGGTCGGGCTGTTCGGCCTGCTGACCTTCCTGTTCGTGGTGGACAAGCCCGTTGAGGCGGGTTTTGCCCCGTTCGACACCGGCGACGCCGACAGCGACGAACCCGAACGCACGGTCACCATCCGGGAGATCGTGCACAAGATCATCTCCACCCGCGCGATGTGGATGATCGCCTTGGCCTCCGTGATGATCGGGTTCGTGCGTCGCAGCATCGTGGACGCCTGGTGGCCGCTGTACTTCAGTGAGGTCCACCACGTCGCCAAGACCGCCTTACTCTACCAGGCCACCGCCTGGGGCATCGCGATCGCCGGCATCCTCGGCGGCTTCGTGCTCGGCCCGCTCTCTGACCGCGTCTTCGACACGCGGCGGGCGCCGGTGGTTTCGATGGGCTTCATGGGCATGGCCATCACCCTGGGCCTGTTCTGGCTCTCGGATCACCTCGGCCTCGGCGGTTGGGCGGCCTTCGGGATCATCGCGATGTTGTCGTTCTTCGTGAACGGCGCCCACGGCCTGATCGGCGGCGCGGCCTCCATGGACTTCGGCGGCAAGCGGGCCGCCGCCACCGCGGCCGGCCTTTTCGACGGCGCCCAGTACTTCTTCGCCGCGCCCTTCACGGGCCTGCTGGTGGGCGAGATCACGACCAAGTACGGCTGGCAGGCGTGGAAGCTCTGGCCGATCCCCTTCGCCCTGATCGGGGCCCTGATCATGGGTCTGCTGTGGAACGTGAAGCCGAAGCGGTAGACCGATAAGCCCGACAGGTTCCCTGACCGGCCGCCAACCCTCTGCGGGATGGCGGCCGGTGGTGTCTTTGTTTGGACCGCCGGGGGGTGCTGGAGCAACGTACGTCTCCCGCTTCGCGGGGGGGGTTTTTTTTTTTGCGTATGTGGGTAAAAAATCCTTAATTCAGACCAAAAGAGTATGATATACTCCTTTTTTGCCTACCCAAAGAAGCATCTCCAGTAAAGGAGTTGATCCATGTTATTTCGCAAGTGTCTACTCGCTGTGTGTTTGATCCTTTGCACGGTCTGGGCCGGTGCCGTCTTCGCCGTCGAGGCATTCAACGTCAAACAGGAATTCGGTCCCGTGACGCCCAAGGGCAAGGCCAGCGTCGCCAACAATCCCGACGGCACGATCCTGATCTCCAACATCGGCAGCAGCGGCCTCGACGGTGTCGAGATGAATTACGGTCGCACGCGCGGGGCGATCGGCCCCATCCGCTGGATGGCGCCCGAAAGCATGACCGG
Organism: uncultured Fibrobacteraceae bacterium; assembly: GCA_964545545.1. GTDB lineage: Bacteria > Krumholzibacteriota > Krumholzibacteriia > LZORAL124-64-63 > LZORAL124-64-63 > JAHJTW01. The sequence continues at coordinate 18,910 of CAZJGK010000056.1, forward strand.
CCGGGGGCTGACGGTGATCGTCACGGGCGAGGACAGCTTGGGCAATCCGAGCGCGTTCGCCTGTTCGGGTTTCGGGAACGACCTGGACGAGAACCAGGTTACCTTCAACCCCATGGCCACGGGCTGCACCCAGGTGCAGGTGACCCTATTTCGAGACGGCAACCCCCTCTACCAGGGCACCCAGACGCTCAGCGGCAACCCGCTGTTCCAAAGCACGAGCGCACCCGACGGCGTCGGTGCGGGAATCGGCGGCCAGGCCTATCAGCCCTTCAGCCTGGGGGATTTCACCTGGTTCTACCCGGCGGGGACTGAGGTAACCGTTCCGAGCGATTCCACCGTGTTCATGCCCGATGCCGTCCGCCTGGACTTCCTGGACAGGACTGCGAACATCGAGGCCCTGACCGATGTGCAGATCCTGGGCACCGAACCGGACGGGTCGGTCGGCGAGCTGATGATCCTCACCTTCCCGGGAACCTTTTTCGGCCACACCATCGGGCGACTGGGTGATTCCACGCCGAGCGGGGTGGGTCTCCCTGGCGCCGACGGGACCGATGCGATCAGGGTGGAGTGGCCGGCAGCCACCGGCGAGGGCGGGGTGAGCATCGCCCGCCGCGAGGACGACACCGCCGTCGGCGTCGCCCTCGATCCCCTCTCCCCGGCCGCCGGCAGCTCCCTGGTGGTCGCGGGCGGCACCGCCGAGGTGGACGACGGATCCGCCTCGCCCCTGCCCGAGATCACCTGCGCCTTCGCCGATTCGGTCGTGGAGGTCTCCGCCACGAGCGCGGTGGTCAGCCCGCCCGTCCTGGTCGAGTACCTGCTCGCGGGCGAGGTCGTGGGCACGGCCGCCGATCCCGCGGCCACCGTCTCTTTGTCCGCCGGGGTGGCCAAGTCCAGTGTCCAGGCGCCCTTCAAGTTGGAGATCGATAGTGTTGTCCAGGGGGGCCTGAGGTGCACCCTGACCTGGGGCGGGGCCCTGCAGTTCGTGGACGGCAACGGGGTGGACCAGGACTGCGACGGCGTGCGCATGTTCTTCGCCGCGGATCCCTGGAGCGCCTTTTACCGCTTCGACAACCTTGAGATCCGCGGGCACGCGCTGCTCGCCAACCAGATGACCATCGTGGGCTGTCCCAACACCATCGGCCCGCAGAACGGCGGGATTTCCGTGGACAGCGCGTCGGGCGTCGGCGCGGCCTCGGTGGAGATGGTGGAAGGCGGGGCCATGCTGGTGCGCGATATGCGCGACGGCGCGCTCGACGGGGTGTCGATCATCCCACCGAACCCCACGCCCACCTTTGGGATCGCGGCCAAGGAAACCCTGCAATACCACCGGGGGCACGTCACGGTTCTCAAGGCCTACGGGTCAGCCGGCGGCGGTGGTGGCGGCGGTGGCCTCATCGGCGCCGTCCATGTCGTGGATGATGGCTCCCAGTACCTGTACTCCGTGGACACGACCCACCTGGGGGGCGGGAACGTGACCTACAACCTCTACCTGGGCGGTTCCCTGGTGGCCTCGACCATCTGCGCCGGCACCCTGGAGGAGTGCCTGTCCGCCCAGTCCGAGCCCAACTCTCTGGCGGCCATGGTCGGCCAGGCCGACGGCATGGCGCGGATGCGCATCGGGAACCATCCCAACGTGGTGACCTTCATCGGCGCCAAGGGACAGGCGTCGGTGATGGCGGATATGGTGGAAGTGGTGATTGACAATCCCATCGTGACGCCGTTCACCGATATCACGGATCTGGTCTGGCAGCGGTCCGGCGGCGGCAACAGCCTGGTGATCACCGACGCGGGCGCCTCGGCGCTGGCGGCGGTGCGCGAGGTCCCCGGCGCGGCCTCGGGCATGACCCTGTACGCCCCGAGCCCCAACCCCTTCAACCCGCGCACGGTGATCGCCTTCGACCTTGAGCACAACGCGCAGGTCAGCCTGCGGATCTTCGACCTGCGCGGCCAGCTCGTGCGCAACCTGTTCAGCGGATTCCAGCCGGCGGGCGAGTTCCGCACGATCTGGGATGGTCTGGATCGTGACGGCCGGGCGGCCGCCTCGGGCCTCTACTTCGTTCAGCTGCGCAGCGGTGGGACGGCCCAGACACAGAAGGCGGCGCTGGTGAGGTAGGCTACCCTGCCAGCAGAAACGATGCCGGGCCGGTCGGCCGGCCCGGCGCTATCTCGTCACCTCGTTGGCCGACCAACTGATGGCCGCCAATTTCCACATTCCTGAAATTTGTTGCCAAACACCCAGATACTTGCCGGCGGCCACCGATCTTTCACCCGCTATTTCGACCACCATTTGGCTTCTGGCGACCATGTACGCCAAATCGCCCGCGGACCCGACGACAATTGCTTCGGGCGTTCCGGATATCTCAGTGAAGGGCAGCTTGAACCATTGGGTGTCATAAAACCGCCTGATGGCCTCACGTCCCACAATTGGTGAATAGCCCGGAGGCTGAAAGACGGCGCCAGGCGCAATGAGTTCCATGGCCCCGTCCAGATCCCGTTGCTCCTCGGCCCGCAACAGGGCCAGATCAGCTTGGCGGATCTGTGCCTTCATCGTTTCAACTTCAACCGGACTGCTCTTGATACCGAAACAGCCAACTAAGGTCGCAGTGGCCACCGCCAACAGGGCGAAAGCAAAATAGCGGTTCATGCCTGTTTGTCCTTGGTCCGCGTGGTGATGAAATTGTAGAGCCATGCGAAGACGGCTCCACCGATTCCCGCGTCGATCAGCCCCCACAGGAGACCGATGACACTTCCGGCCGGGCTTATGCTGTAACCGCGATAGACCCTGCCGATGAATGTCACGTCGCCACCGGCGCCATCAAAAGCAATGATCCACCATGTGACCAGAAAAAGGCCTATTCCCCAAATGAGGGCACACGTCAGCGCAAAGGCTTTCACATTCAGTTTCATCTCATTCTCCTTTCATTATCTTGCCGAGCGTCCACTTACCATGTTTCGATGCGATAGGACCAAGTTTCAATGCCGTCTGAGGACTGGTACAGAGACCGACCATTGTTAAACAGCTTCAGCTTATCCCCATTGCAACTCGACAAAAGTATATATTCGGAAGTTTCCTCGGTGACAGAGTCGTAGATTACCCCGTCAACTATATTGCAGACACCCGGCCGAAACTGACTCATGTCAACCTCAAGTGGCTCCTCAACAACACCAAGGCCTTCGCTTTCAGTATACATTGAATAGTTGCCCATGATGCGCAATTCCGAACTTGGCGTCTTGCGCATTCTTAGGTTCTGATGACGAGCGATGCCCTTGTCCGTATATCGAACCCGGGAACTTCCACAGTACACTTGAGCCTTGTCCCCTTCGCCTGAACCCCAAACCACAATGTAGTGAGTGTCGGTCCAGACGGTGTACCCCCCACCCGATGTAAACCATACGCCACGGTTCCATTCTTGGAGTTTAGTTGCTGTAGATGGCTGCGAATAGCATGGGCTGGCAAAACAAACCGCTAACAAAACCGCTACCAACAAGCGAGCCCTAGACATTTAAGCCTCCTATCTCTCTTTCGTGAAATATCTTGGTCTGCGTATCTGGTTATGTTGCAAATGTTACGGGGCTATCCTGCCCGTTTACACGGTAGTTGACACCCCATGGCCCCAACGACAGCCGATCCGGCAATCAAACCGCCAGCAGTCTACCTGTTTGCCCCGCCCACCGTCAAGGAACCCGCCTACCGGAATATATCGATCTTGTGCCACCGCCCCGACGCGAAGCGCCGGAACAGCACCAATCCCTGCAGCAGGTAGCATACGGTGG
>CAZJGK010000057.1:0-13453 GCA_964545545.1 uncultured Fibrobacteraceae bacterium
GATTTTCGAGGCCGGCCAATCCACCCGCAAGGGCGGCGGTTTGGGCCTGCCGCGCAGCCGCGAGGTCCTGCGCAAGTTCGGCGGCGGACTGATGGTAAAGCAGAGCAGTCCGGGCGGGGGCACGGTGATGGCCCTGACGCTGGCGAGGGCGGGGCGGTGATCGGGTAGCGGCGGTATGCGCGCCAAGACTTTCATCCGACCGGCCTTCCCTGGGATCAAACCCCGAAACTAGCTCCGCAGGATCCTGTTCAACATGTCTTCAAGGCCCTGCAGGTGCGTCCCCTCCCAGTACAATTTTCCGCATCCGGCGCAGATGAAATACTCGTTGAGCCAGGCGGCCGTCTTGGGCGGAATCCGCTCCAGCACGTCGACCTTGGCCACCGGCCGGATCTCGCCGTTGCAGGTGCTGCAGCGACCCATGAGCCGCGCGCGACCCGCGAGCAGAAAGCGCGCCACCACCTGGCGGGTCTGCTCCACCGGATCATCCGCCCGCACCAGCATGGCTCGGGTCAGTTCCTTGCGCTTGAGCAGGGCCAGGTTGCCCGAAAGAACAGTCCGGCCTTCGTTGACGCCTCGGCGGGCGATTTCGGCCTCGGGCCACCGGGTATTCCACAGCGTATCGAATCCCAGCAGGCGCAGCAGGCGGGCCAGGCGGCCCAGGTGTCCGTCGCACAGGAAGCGGGGGTCGATCAGGGCCGACGGCGCCGCCGGCGCCAGGTGTGTGCGGCAGCCGTCGAATACAAGCTCGTCAAGTCCGTCGAGGTCTCCGCTCACCGCACCGATCTCGCAGTGGGGCACACCCATGGATTCCACGACATCCTTCAGGGCGGCGGGGGCGGGCAACATGACAAGCAAGGTTATGCCCTCAGGGCTGCGGCTCCCAACCGCTACGCCCGGCCGGCCCCGCCGCAACCGCATCAGGCCGGCAAGCCGATTCTGCAGGGTGAGTTCCATCTTAAGCATGGGTGACATCCTAACAGCATTCCGACCATTCCCGTTGACAATTACCCGGCCCGGGGGCTATTTTCGCAGATACGATTCCTACGGTCGGCCGGGCTCCCCCCTGGGGTCCGTTTCCGTTTTCCGGTTGCATGTTCACCCCGCCCCTGCCCGCGGAGACTGTATTGCGCCGCCTTGAAAATACGCTGCTGGCGATGGCCGTTTGTACGGCTGTTCTGGTGGGGCCGGCTTCCCTGCTGGCTTCGCCGCGTGCCGACATGTACACCGATGTCGGCATCATCGGGCTGACCATTTCCAACCTTGGTTACGTGGGCAACGGTTTCATATCGCCGTACCAGCCTTCCTGCGAGTATCCCCTGCATTCCCATGTGGAGCATATGTTCCTGGGAGGGATCTGGGTCGGAGCGGTTGCCTCAGATGGAACCATCCACGTCTCCACCGGGGCGCAGGATGCCGCCAACCTCGTTGCGGGCGACGAAGTTCGGGAGTTTACCGATGATCCCGTCGAGAATGTCCAGATCTGGTCCAACAGCCAGAACAGCGACAATTTCGATCCCCGCGCCCTGGCGACCCAGCACATCCAGGTGGTGTTCAACGACTATGCGCGGGTGGAATCCGGCAACCATGTGCCCCTGGGCCTGAAGGTCGTGCTGCGGGCGCTGGCCTGGGGCAACCCCTACGCCGACGATTTCGTGATCCTCGATTACTCGATCATCAACATTTCCGGGGGCGAGTTGCGGGACGTCTATGTGGGTTTCTGGAACGACACCAGTGTGGGCAACACCGAGCAGAACAATCCCTACGATCCCCAGGCCGCCCAGGGTTGGAATTACTACGACGACAAAAACGGCGGTTGGGGGCCTCCGGGGTGGGGCATCCCCGCTCAGTATGTTCCCGAGGGCGACGACAAGATCTGGATGATGTACGAACATGATGACGACGGCGACGAAGGTCTTGCCACCAGCTGGGTGGGCTGCCGCCTACTGGGGACCATTCCCCAGGTCGAACAACCCGAGGGCCACCCACCGGTGTCGTACAATTCGTGGCAGTTCAGGCATGTGCCCGCCAAGGACGACGAATATTACGCCGACGATGACGTGGATCACGAACACCTTCTGCCCGGCAAGTACCAGATCATGGGCGATGGGGCGTTCACCGTGGGGGAAACCCAGGAAATCGATTACACCATCGCCTCGGACTGGGTGGGCCTGTTGTCGACCGGACCGTTTCCCTACCTGGCCCCGGACGATACGGTGCATGTGACCTTTGCCGTCACCTGTGGACCCGATTCGCTGGGGCTGCTGGCCAACAGCAAAGTGGCCCAGGTGGCCTACGACGACGGTTTCTCCATTCCCGCCGGTCCACCGTCGCCGATGCTGGGTTTCGCCTTCAACAACGATACGGTGATCCTCAACTGGACGCCGGGGGATTCCCTGGATACGGACGGCAATCCCCTGGCCAGCGACAGTCCTTTGCGGTCGCCCGAACAGCATATCTCGGCCATCACCGGCAAGTCCGATTTTCAAGGTTATCGGATTTATCGTTACCAAGGTGATGTGATCAACCAGAACCCCTATTCCCTCGCCACCCTGGTGGCCCAGTTCGATATCATCGACGGCGTGGGCTTCGATACGGGCCTGCCCCCGCTGAATGACCAGGGCCGGCGAGAATTCATCGACACGGGTCTGCTCGACGGATTTCCCTACTGGTATTCCGTGGTGTCGTTCAGCGCCCCGGATCTGGAAGAGGGTCTGCCAGAATTCCAGAGTGGGTTCAATGAGAATGCCCATCTGGTGCATCCAGGGCCCGCGCCCGCCGGGAGCGGCAATCCCGGTGGCATCGGGGTCTACCCCAATCCCTACCGGGCCTCATCCATGTTTGATACTCGCAGCGGCGAGACTGAGCTGGGGCGCAAGATCTGGTTCACCGGCCTGCCTGCGCACAGCAAGATCCAGGTTTTCAGCTTGGCCGGGGAAGTGATCAAGACCTTGTACCATGATGACCCGGTCAGCGGCCAGGAACCCTGGGATCTGCTCAGCGAACCCGTGCGCGCCATTGCTTCCGGACTGTATATCTTCGCCGTCGAAGATATGGATACCGGTCAGGTGCAACGCGGGAAGCTGGTGATCATCAAATGAAGCGCACAGGAACATTTCTGCTGGCATTGATGATGGCCGGAACGCTGGGCCTTGGGATCTGGCTGGCCGGGTGTGCCGCCAACGATCCCTTCGACCCCGCTTCGGTTGCCAACCAGCCGCCGCATGTGCAGTTCTTTGTCGGCCCCGTGATCCCGGGTGGCGATCTGAACCCCACCAGCTATTTCAAACGGAAGTTTTCCTGGAGCGGTACCGATCCCGACGGCTGGGTGACGGAATATTCTATTTCGATCCGCAGCCAGCGCGACGTGTCCGCGCCCTGGATCACCACCACCCGCACCGACACCACCATGACCTTCATCACCGGCGAGGACGGGACTGCGGAAGCCACTTTCTACCTAGCCTGCAAGGATAACCGCGGTGCGGCCAGTGACACCGTGGTGCAGTTCGTGCCCCTGCGGAATTTTCCGCCCGTGGTGAACTTCCAGTCGGATTTCGAGCCCCGCGTGAACATGCAGCGCGAGATCACCTCCGCCGGGCAAGCCGGCGCCGATACTACCTATTGGAACTGGGGTGTCAGCAACTTCCGCCTGTTCGCCCTGGATCTGGATGGGGCAGCCACCATGGAGGACAGTTATCTGTACACCCTGGCCGACGGGGATCCCGAGCAGGTGTACGACGTGGACGATCCTCTCGCCGATCCCAATTCGACCTGGGTCCGTCAGCCTTTCCCGGACCTGAGCAGCGAGGTCCGCGACTTCGATATCCAGATAAAAAACGCTTCGCCAGGGGAAAGAACTCTCCGGGTCAAGGTGAGGGACGAGGCCCAGGGCGAGGCCCTGTTCTCCTACACCTGGGAAGTCCGCCCAGCCAAGGGCCGGGTGCTGTACATCTTCGACAATAGCTCGTCGGTCGGCCGCGTGTTCTATCGCGGTTTCATGGATGAGCATTTCGGTGCGGACAACTGGGATACCTACGACTTCTGGTTCGGGTTTCCCGACCGGCCCTATGTCCTGCTGGAGACCATGCGTCTGTTCGATCTGGTGATCTGGACCGACGGGGGTTCCAACAGCAACATCCTGGTCAAAGCGGCGGGCCGCGACGGCGTGCTGCAGCAGTATGTCCAGGGTTCCGACACGGCGGCGCCGGGGAAATTTCTTCTGATCACCAAGGCCGTGGCCGGCTCCGCCTCGCGACTGCCGGCGGTTTTTGTTCAGAGCGTGCTGGGCATCACCCCCTCTCCTGCGCCCCCTTCGGAATTCGGCGGCATCGCCGGCATGAAGGCCCTGGGGGAGGCTTCCTATCTTCCCGACCTGACCGCCGTGGGCAACGGGGTCCTGGGGCTGGGCATCGTGCCGCTGAACGGTTCGGACATTCTTTACCGCATGGAATACTGTGAAAACTGTTATGGCGATCCCCGCCGCCCCCGGCCGCCGTTTGACCCTGTTGTTGCGGTGCGCAAACCGGAGCGCGCGGTTTCGGGCTTCGCCCAGGTGGTCACCGTGAGCCTGATGCTGGACCAGTTCGATCCCGTGGAAGCCAAGGCCGGACTGGCCGCCCTGTTGGATAATGAGCTGGGGGTGACCCCGTGAATTCGCTTTTCCGCAAATTCTTGCTCATGACGGGGTTGGGCCTGTGCTTTTCCGCGGCCGCGGCCCTGGGCCAGACCCCGGTAAAGGCCAACGCCCCCACGGGGCCTGCGACCATCAAGGGCAGGATATTCGACGCCGAAAGCGGCGAATCCATGCCGTATACCAACGTCTTCATCGCCGGCACCAACATCGGGACCATGGCGTTCACCGACGGCTTCTACATCATCAAGGGCTTGCGGCCGGGGACCTATACCGTCCGGGCTTCGTACATCAGCTACACCGTGGGGGAAACAACCGTGACGGTGGGGCCGGGTGAAATCCTCAACCTGAATTTCCATCTCAAGGTCCACGCCATCATGGCCGAGCCGTTCGAGGTGGCGGCCGAGCGGGCCCTGATCGAAGTCGACCGCACGGGCAGCGCCCATTTTATCAGCAGCAAGCAGATGGACGCCATGCCGCTGGACCAGGTCGTCGACATGATCGCCCAGCAACCCGGGGTCACCCTGCAGGACAACGAAATCCATATCCGCGGGGGCCGGGCCGACGACACCATGTTCGTGGTTGACGGCGTGAGCGTGAACGACCCGCTGGCCGGCGGCGGTTACGGCTACCAGATCGATCCCTCGATCATCAACGAGATCCAGGTGCTTACCGGCGGCTTCAATGCGGAGTACGGGCAGGCGGTCAGCGGCGTGGTCAACGTAACGACCAAGGAGGGGAGCGATCGCTTCGAGGGCAAGGCCAGCTTCAAGCGCGATTACCTGTGGAACACCGTGAACAAGCACGAGGACCGCGACTGGCGCAAGCTGACCGATTACAACGAATCCAACAACATCGACATCTTCAAGCTGAGCATGTCGGGGCCCGACCCCATCAGCGGCGCCCTGGACAAATTGGGCCTGCACCTGCCGGGTACCCAGTACATGTTGGCCAGCGGCACCATGGATATCCGCGACGGTTTCCTGCCGATCTACAGCCGGCAGAACCGCCTCGAATCACCCGTTTACACCCAGGACTTCTGGTCACCGCGCCAGTCCAACGACTGGAATGGTCTGCTCAAGTGGACCTGGAACATCACCACATCACACAAGATCAGCATCAACAACAGCCGCCACATCTCCATCAGCCAGGGCTTCGGGCTGCCGGGCGAGGGTTATCCGCGGCCCTTCCTGGACAATCTGGACCAGTATCTGGTGTTCACCAATGAGAACATCCTGAACCAGCTCTTTTACCGTCAGGTGCTGAACGATAATTCCTGGCTGGAACTTACCCTGGGACGGAATTTCAACCGCCAGCACTCCAATGTGAACGGCAATGACGATTTCACGACCTACGACCACATCAACGCGCCACCCATTCCCAGCAGCCAGGCTTTCGGCAGCGCCGATCGCTGGCACGATCACTATTCGGAATCCTATACGGCCAAGGGCGCCTATTCGTTCATGGGGGCGGGCAACAACACCTTCAAGACCGGCTTCGACCTCTCGTACACGGAAATGCAGCTCGTGGACCTGCAGTCCTCGTTGGGCTCGCCTCCGCCGGGCAAGCTGGGGATCAAGGAAGATATCTTCACCGCCCACCCCATCACGGGGGATGCCTTTTTCCAGGACACCCTCGACTATCACGGCATGATCGTGAACGCGGGAATCCGCACCGATCTCTGGGCGCCGGGTCGCGAGGTCGAGAATGTCATGGATCATTACGATGATTACCTGTTCGTTTACGAGGATATGGCCAAGGAGTTCAAGGACAACACCATCGGTTTCATGGGACGCCGCTGGAAGATGCGTATCTCTCCCCGGCTGGGCGTCAGCTTCCCGGTGACCGAGCGGGACAAGTTCTTCTTCAATTACGGCCATTTCAGCCAGTGGCCCCGCTTTGCCTACGTGTATCCGCAGCTCGAGACCCAGACCGCCACCGAAGTGCAGTTGCTGGGCAATCCGAACCTGGATCCCAAGGTGACCGTGGAGTATGAAACGGGTATCCAGCACGAGTTCGGCGGGCTATGGAGCATGGGGGTCACCTTCTACAACCGGGATATTTACGACTACGCCAAAAGCGTCAGCCTGGGCTCGGTGGATATCGGTGCGGACGAGACGCCCGATCCCAACGACACCGGAACAGTGACCATCCAGCCCGTGCGCTACTTCAATGGTGATTCTGCGCGCAGCCTGGGTGTCGAGTTAAGCGTGATCAAACGTACCACCCGATGGCTGAGCGGTTCGGGCAGCCTGGAACTGCAGCGCACCACCGGAACCAACAGCAATGCGGACGAGGCCTACCTGCAGGCCATCTACGAGGAGTCGTACACGCCGACGGCCAGCATCGGCGGCTTGACGCGCAGTCCCCTGATCTGGGACAAGCCCTGGACAGTCAGCGTCAACCTGGATTTCACCGTGATGGAGAAGGACCGCCCCGAGATCTTCGGTTGGCGGCTGCCGCCCAACTGGAGTGTGAACCTGCTGGCGCGCGCCGAAGCGGGGCAGCGCTTCACGCCCCGTTTCTATAACGGGCCGGGCGATTACGTTTACGGGGATTTCAACAGCGAAACCGGACCTTACAAGAGCACCATCAACCTGCGCCTGAACAAATTCTGGGAAGTGGGCTCCCACCGGAAGCTGACCATGTATCTGGAGGCCCGCAACATCTTGAACCACAAGAACTATCGGCGGATCAACCCCTGGACCGGAGACGGATACCAGGTCGGCGATTACAATCCGAGCTGGACGGAGCACTGGTCGGCGCCCGATGAGCCGGTCTCCACCGATAGCGAGGATTACGCCAAAGGCGTGGTAGACCCCAGCTACATCGAGAACCCCTTGCTGGTCCTGTGGGGGGTGAGCTACTCATGGTAAGGCTCCCGGCAATGCGCATTCTGAAGACCGGTACCCTGGGGTTGGTTCTGACCCTGGCGGTGCTTGTCGGCGGACCTGCTCGGGGCGAGGGGATCCTGCGTTTGTACGGCGAGGACAACGTGGGCACCGCTGGTGGACAGTTCCTGCGCATTCCCGTGGGCGCCCGCGCCGTGGCCATGGGCAAGGCCTATTCCGCTGCGGCCACCGATGGCTCAGCCCTGTTCTGGAATCCGGCGGGGATCATGCGGACTCCCGGCCGGGTCAACTATTTCGCCTCCCATGTGGCCTACACCGCCGACATCAACCTGGATTTCCTGTCCATCCATCATCGCCGGCAGAATTTCGGCTTCGGTTTGACCATGGGAGTCTTGCGCTCCGGGGATATCCTGCGCACGGATGAGTACCACCAGGAAGGCACCGGCGAGTACTTCAACGCCAACCAGGTTTTCCTGGGGGGGACCCTGGCCAGGGCCATGACGGATCGTTTTTCCATCGGCGGCACGGTGAAGTATTACCAGGAGAACCTGGACCAGTACCAGATCAAGTCCCTGCTGGCGGATCTGGGTATCCTGTACCTGGTCGGGTGGCAGGACATGCGCATCGGGTTCTCGGTGAGGAATTTCGGCAGCGACCTGAAGCCCTCGGGCACGCCGCCAACGCTGCCGGACGGATATGCGTCCACCACCGAATTCCAGAGTTTTCCCTCGCCGACCGTGGGGTCCTTCGGCATTGCCAACACCTGGACCCTGGGGCGGGACGTGAATCTGATGACTTGCGCGGATTTCAATCATCCCTCCGATTTCAAGGAAAGCTTCCGGTTTGGCGGCGAACTGGGCCTGAACAAGATGCTCTATCTGCGCACGGGCTATGAGACCAGCCGCCAGGAGGGCGGGTTTGCGGCCGGGTTCGGCCTGCAACTCAAACGCAAGCAGTTCCTGGTGCGCGTTGATTACGCCTACAGCGACATGGGCAGTTTCGGGGTCGTGCATCAGATTTCGGTGGACCTTTCACCCCTGCATAAGCGCAAGGATCCTGACGCCTGGCGCAGAAGGGGGCTGCGGTGAACATCAACCTGAGCAGACAATCCGGATTCTTCCTGGCGGCCGGGTTGGCCCTGGTGCTGGCCGGGGTGTTGTTGACCGGCTGTGGGGACAAGATCGCCATACCCGAACCCATCGGGTTGTTTTCGGTCAGTGCCTACATCGAGGATTCGAGTTATCCCGATGCCAACCCCCTGCAGGTCGCCGTGGCCCAGGGCAGCATTTTTGTCCTGACCGCTGATTCGCTGACCAAACGGGACCAGGATTACGGCAGGATTACGGCCGTGGGCGGCCTGTCCGCACCGACCGCCCTCTGTGTGGACGGCAGCGGGGAACTGATCTTTGTCTACGAACAGGGTGTGGGCCAGGTGAGTTGGTACGCCACCACGGACCTGTCCTACCTGGGTACTTCGGCGGTGCCGGGAGTGCAGCTGGCGGTGGCCATGGCCACCAATCCCACGGGAATTGAGGAGGAACCCGGCGCCCGCACGTTCCTGTATCTTTCCGATCCCACGGCCGGAGTCATCCACCGCTTCGCCTTCGACGACTTCAACGGTTTGAGCCCCTACGGAATTCTGGCCCGCAGCGATGGCGACGCCGCCCGTTTTGTCCACCTGCCCGCGGGTCTGGCCACCGACAGTGAAGACAGCCTGCTGGTATGCGACGCCGACACCAACCGCAACTGGGTGATCCGTTTCTTCAGCGAACCCGACCTGGAGGACACCACGCCCCAGGCCGGCGACCAGGATCCCTGGCGGGGCCGCGCCGCCCTGTTCCACGCTCCCACTTGCGTGCCGCCCGCCGCCGCGGATTTTGTGCTCGGTGATGCCGCGACCTGCGGCCAAACCGATTGGGTGGGGGCGCCGAGCGATGCGGAGGGTGCTTTCCATGCACCTCAGGATGTGGCCGTCGACGGCCAGGGCCGGATCTTCGTGGCCGATACGGGCAACAATCGCGTCCAGGTATTCTTGTCCGACGGTACCCTGGATCTTTCCTTCGGGGATGATGAAGCCACCCCAGGCCCCGTGTCGCTCGATGTGATCGATGTCCGCACCGGCACCAACGCGGTGGATTATGCGGCCTATGTCTTCATGGTGCTTCCGGCGCAGAACGAAGTGCGGAAGTTCATCAGCAGCGAGCATTATATTTTTCTGAACAAGGAACCGCCCCCGCCCCCGAATTGATCCGGGCTTGATCAATTCCAGTCGGCAGCGGGCTTGTTCCGGGAGATGGGCCATGGAGATCAACACGCTCAAGAAGAAGTTTCCCCGCCAGGAGATTCCCGACACGCCGTTTTTCGTGTCGGTGGCCGGCAACATCGGGGTCGGCAAGAGCATGGTCACGACCATGATCGGCGAGGTCTTCGGCTGGCGGATGTTCTTCGAGCCGGTGATCAACAATCCCTACCTCGACGACTACTACAAGGACATGAAACGGTGGAGTTTCCATCTCCAGGTCTATTTCCTCAGCAAACGGTTCGAAATCCAGAAAAAGATCCTGGATCAGCCGGAGTCCGCGGTTCAGGACCGCACCATCTACGAAGATGTGGAAATCTTCGCCCCGACCTTGCACCGCATCGGTTGCATGGACGACCGGGACTACGAAAACTACCGCGAGATTTTCCGTAACATGGCTTCTTTTCTCCAGCCGCCGGACTTGATCATTTACCTGAGCAGCGAACCGGAAACCGCCATGAACCGGATCACGCACCGCGGTCGGGAATGCGAAGCGAAAATCCCCCTGGATTTCCTGCAGGGGCTGCATGCGGCCTATGGCGATTGGATAGAACGCGCGCCGGCCCTGTGTCCGGTCCGCATCATCGATACCGAAAAAGTCAACCTGCGGGATAATGCCGCGGCCCAGGCCGGTTTGTTGAACATGATCCGGGAGGCCCACCTGGAAAAGCATGAGCACGCAACGCGCTTACCGAAAGGAAGATTGTGACTGCAGGCGAATACCGACCGAGTGATCTGCTGCGGGGCGCCGGGATTTCCGACGACCTGTTGCGAACCCTGCCCAAAACCGACCTCCACTGCCATCTGGACGGGAGCCTGCGCCTGAACACCTTCCGGGAATTGGGTGCGGCCGCAGGGCTGGACATGCCCACCGATGAGATGGATGTGCGGCGTCTTTATTTTCCGTTGGACCGCGAATGTCGAGTGAATGAATTCCTGCGCTATTTCGACCATACGGTAGCCCTGCTGCAGACCCCGGAAAACCTGGAACGCGTGGCGTACGAGTTGGCCTGGGATTTTGCGGCCGAGGGGGTATGGTACCTGGAAGTCCGGTTTTGTCCCCTGCAGCACACCAACCAGGGGCTGACTCCCGACCAGGCCGTGGCCGCCGTGCGGCGAGGGCTTGATGCCGCCGAGCAGGAGCAGGGCATCCGCGCGGGAATCATCATCACGGGCATCAGGACCATCGCCCCGGAGCATTCCCTGGAACTGGCCAAGCTGGCCGTGGACTGGAAGGGGCGCGGTGTGGTGGCCTTCGATCTGGCGGGCGCCGAGGAAGACCATCCGGCCAAGCGTCACGTCGAGGCGTTCTATCACGTGATGAACCACAACCAGAACGTGACCATTCATGCCGGTGAGGGTTTTGGGCCCGAATCCATTCATCAGGCCCTGCACCGTTGCGGGGCCAACCGCATCGGCCACGGCGTGCGCCTGGAGGAGGATCCGGAGTTGATGGCCTACGTAGCCGACCACCGCATCCCTCTGGAAATTTGCCTGAGCAGCAACCTGCAGAGCTGTATCGTGGACGATTTGGCGGACCACCCGCTGCGCTATTACATGCGCAAGGGAATCAGGGTGACCCTCAACACCGACAACACCCTGTTTGCCGACACCACGCCGCTGAAGGAACTGAGGCTGGCTATCGACACGTTCGATTTCACCCTGCTGGAAACAGAGAACCTCCTGCTCAACGGCTTCAAGAGCGCGTTCATACCCGAGGCCGACAAGGGCGTCATGGTTCAGGAAGCGCTGGCCACTTTTCGCAGCCTGCGCGACAAGTTCGATCTGGACGGACACAAGAGGTAAAACCCATGAGCGACCGGCTGGAGCTGTTGTCCACGCGTTGGCGCGATCGCGTCGCCGGCGCCGTGGAATTCCTGCAGGAACGGGGCTTCGGCGGCAAGGTGGGCCTGATCCTGGGCAGTGGTCTGGGCAATTTTGCCGATGCTGTGGAGGACGCCGAGCGCATCGACTACGCCGATATTCCCGGTTACCATTCGCCGACGGTTCCCGAGCATACCGGCCGGCTGGTTTGCGGCGCCGCAGCGGGAGTTCCCGTGGTGGTCATGCAGGGCCGGCTGCATCCCTACGAAGGTCTGCCCCATGACGAACTGCTGCTGCCGACGGCGGTGCTGGCTTGCCTGGGCATCAAATCGGCGGTGGTGACCAACGCCGCCGGAGGTCTGAACCGCTACTTTGCGCCGGGCGATTTGATGGTAATCAGGGACCAGCTGGATCTGCACTTCCATGACCCCTTGCGCGGCCTGTTGACCGAGCCCATGGGCGGCGAGGATGCCGCCTGCATGGGACGCCGGGGCGGTTTGACCGACCTGTTCGATCCCTTGCTGGCGCGCAAGCTGGTCGAGGCCGCCGCCCGTTGCGGTGTGCCCATGCACAGCGGGACCTATGCCAGCATGTCCGGGCCCGCCTACGAGGCCAAGGCCGAGATCGGGATGCTGCGCCGGGTAGGCTGCGACGCCGTGGGCATGTCCACGGCGCCCGAGACAGTGCTGCTCAAGCGGCTGGGTGTCGCGCCGGTGGGCCTTTCCTGCATCACCAATCCGGCCCGTGAAACGGGCCAGCCCGAGCTGTCCCACAACGATGTGGTGGAAGTGGGGGCCATGGTGCGCGACCGCATGGCCAAGCTGCTTTTCGAGTTTCTGCCGCATATCGTTTGACCTCCCGAGCCCCCATATTGGCATGACCTCGCCGAGGGTGGACATATCGCCCCCATGGTGACATATTCACTATCCTGAACATCAATTGTCCGTGGTTTGGAAGCGTGCGAAGGAGACGTCATGCGTCGCTATCTTGTCGCCGGAAACTGGAAGTTGAACATGGGGCCTGCAGCGGGCCGGAACCTGGCCGCCGCCGTTGGCGAACACTTGCGCGGACGCACCCTGCACGGTGACGTCCTGGTCTGTCCTCCGTTCGTGACGATATCTGCGGTGGCTGAAGTCGCCCAGGGCGACCCGGTCATGCTGGGAGCACAGAATTGTGCGGCGCATGAGCAGGGGGCCTTCACCGGCGAGGTGGCTCCGGCCATGCTCAAGGAAGTCGGTGTCCAGTATGTGATCATCGGCCATAGCGAACGCCGCCAGTATTTCGGGGAGATGGATGCCGACTTCATCGCCAAGATCAATCTTTGCCATGCCCAGGGGATAAAGGCCATTTTTTGCTATGGCGAGGTCCTGGAGGAGCGTAAAAGCGGTCGGGCGGAAGATGTGGTCAGGGCGCAGCTGGAAGCCGTGCTGCCCCTTTTGGAGTCGCCCAATGCCTACAACCTTGTGCTGGCCTACGAGCCGGTCTGGGCCATCGGCACGGGTGAGACGGCCACGCCTGAAATCGCCCAGCAAATGCACGCCTTTTCCCGGGAACTGGTGGCCGGGACGTTGGGCGCGGATGTGGCTGCGAACATGCGGATTCTGTACGGCGGCAGTTGCAAACCCGCCAACGCCCGGGAGCTGATCAGCCTGCCGGACGTGGACGGGGGCTTGATCGGGGGCGCGGCCTTGAAGGCCGAGGATTTCGTGGGGATCGTCGATGGAGCCGAGGCTGCGGCCGGATGACCAACGGTGTTCAGAAGGAGTGAACGTGACTATTTCGCGGATGATCAGCCTGCTCTTGTTGGCTCCAGCCTTGCTCTTGATCGGAATATCCCCGGCCCAGGCCCAG
>CAZJGK010000057.1:13553-22082 GCA_964545545.1 uncultured Fibrobacteraceae bacterium
CAGGCGCTTCATTATACGGATCCGCACCTGGACCCCGTATTCCATCCCCTGCCGGGAAACGTCGAGATCCTGCGCCTGGAAAACGGCTTGCAGGTCGTGTTGATGCAAAACCGCGCCCAGCCCATGGTGGGAATCTACACCCAGGTAAAGGTGGGATCGGCGCGGGAGGACTACCGCACCAGCGGCATGAGCCACATGCTCGAACATCTGCTGTTCAACGGCACCGAAAAATACAACCAGGATGAACTTTACGCCCTGGCGGACAACGCAGGCGCCTACAACAACGCCAACACCAGCGATTTCTACACCAACTTCATGGTGGTCCTGCCGGCCGCCAAGCTGGATACGGGACTGGAGCTGCAGTCCCAGATGCTCTTCCACTCGTTGATCCCCCCTGAAAAATTCGCCAAGGAACAGGGCATCGTGCTGGGCGAACTGGTCCAGGGCCGCGACGATCCGGGCCACTTCAGCGAGACGACCCTGCGTGAAGCGCTTTACGGAGGCTCCAGCCTGGAGTTGCCCACCCTGGGCACGCGCTCGACCATCGCCCACATGCAGCGGGACGACGTGGCGGCCTTCTACCGGAAATGGTACGTGCCCAACAACATGATCCTGACCCTTTCGGGCAATTTCGACCGCGACCGGGCCCTGGAACTGCTGCGGAAATATTATGGACAGCCCGCCCCCGGGACCATCGACGATACCCCCTTCAGGCCGGCGCCCCTCATCGATCATACGACATCCATTGTGCGCCGCGGAGGGGATCGCCGGGTGCTGACCCTGTCGTTCGCCGCGCCGGCCTACGGAATGGATGATTACTACGCCTTTCAGGTCATGACGGAATTGCTCACCCTCGAGGGGAGCGGCATCCTGACCCGGGCTCTGGAGGATACGGATGAAAGCATGCGGCCCGATCTTTCCCTGAGCTGGCAGCAGGCGTCGGAATTCAGCCGTCTGAACCTGGAATTCGATTTGCCGCCGCAGGCCGACCCCGGGGAGGTGTACCGGCTGGTCCAGGATGCGGTCACCGGAGCCATCGAGAGCGGCATCACCGGCGAAGATATTCTCGGCATTGTGCGCATGACCGAAACCAACACCCTGCTGGAACGCGAACAGTTGCGCATGACCGGCATTTACATCGCCGAACCCCTGGTCCTGGGCGGCACCGATTTCTTCGTGACTTTTCTGGATCATTTGCGCGACGTCACCGCCGATGACGTTACCAATGTGCTGACCAACTGGCTGGTGGACGCACCGTGCCAGGCTGTTCTTGTCGAGCCTGCCGAAGCGGCATCTGCGGGTCCGGCTACGCCGTCGGGAATGCCGGCGGGGATGTCCATGCCTCCGGCCATGGCTGCGGCCATGAAGGCCAGGGGGATGGCTCCTGCCGACACCACGGCGGCCTCTGCGCCTCCGCCGGCGATTGCGGTTCCCGCGCCGCCCAAGGTCGAGCGTTCGGTTTTGTCCAACGGCGCGGTGCTCGTCAGCCAGACGGTGCCGGACAACCCCTTGCAGGCCGTCCACCTGGCCGTGCGGGGGCGAGCCCTGCTGGATCGGGACAATGCGGCGGCCGGGGGCCTGGATCTCGTACACCGGTTGTTGAACGAGGGAATTGCGGGTTGTGACAAGACCTGCCTGGCACGCCGCTGGCGCAGCCTGGGCGCGGTGATCAAGCTGGTGGACGACCCGCGCTTCCCCATGGACGATTACTACACCAACGGACGCTTCAGCTTCATCCGGCTGGAAACCTCCTCCGCAAACGGCAAACCGGCCCTGGATCTGTTGGCGGAACTGATTCAACACGCGGTGTTCGCCCGGGAGGATTTCGAGCAGACACGCACCCAGCGGGTCAAGGATCTGGAACGTCGGCAGACTAGCGCCCGCACCACGGCGAACAGGCTGCTGGATGAAGGATTGTACGGGGACAATCCTCTGGCCCTGCCCCCGGAGGGCAGTGTAAAGAGCCTGAAGGCTCTGGATTACAACCAGGTTCGCATGCTCTACAGGCGGGCCTTCCAGCCGCAAAACCTGGTCTTCTCCATCGTGGGGCCGGCCACCCACCAGGAGCTGAAGGCGCAGCTGGAAAGCCTGTTGCCGGGCACGGGTACCCCGGGCCCTGATTTGCCCCCTCTGCCGGTGACCACCGCCGACCGCACCCTGACCCGGACCGTCGGCGGCGAGATGACCGCCATCCGGTTGGGCTCAGTGCTGGATGTCGCCCCCGCAGACGCCCAGGCCCTATCCCTGGTCGTCGCCATCCTTTCGGATCGCATGGCCATGGATCTGCGCGAAACCAAGGGTCTGAGCTACAGCGTCGGCAGTTCCCTGTCCCTGTTCGGCGGCCAAGGGGTGTTCCAGGCCTGGATCAATCCCCCGCGCGAGCGCAAGGACGAAGGCCTGCAGGCCGTCACGAAATTCATCCGGGGTTTTGCTGCCGGCACCATCACCACCGCGGAGATGGACAAGGTCCGCAACGCGCGCCAGGGGCGGACCATGATGCGGCGGCTGTCCAGCATGGGTCAGGCCTACTATCTGGGCATGGCCGAGCTGGACCATGACCTTCCGGGCTATCTGTCGGCCACCACACGTTATGACAAGGTGACGCTCCAGGATCTGGCCCGCGTCGCCCGGCGCTACCTGGCGACGATGCCCCTGGTCACGGTGGTGGTGGATTGATCCTTCAGGGGGTCTGATGGTCGCCGTGAACTCAACTGCGGGAGATGGGAATGCGTCACTGCCTGCGCTGGAATCATATTGTGCTCTCCCTGGCCGGCGCCGCCCTGCTCATGGTTGTGCTGCCGGATGTTTCCTCCGGGATCCCCCGGCCCAAACCCGTGATCACCCACGAGATCCAGGCCGAGTTCGACATCCTCAACCACACCGTCAGGATCAAGGACCGCATGAATGTGCCGGCCGGTCTGGAATACCTGCGGCTGGCGCATGGTATGGCGGTCGAAGGGATCCTGTGCCTGGATAATGCGCAGGCCGACCCCCAGGTCGTGGTTTCCGCTGCCGAGGATGAGAACGGTCCCTACCAGAAACTTTCCTGCTCGGCCATGGGCCTGCAGAGCACCGGAGGTTTCCTGTACCTGACGTATTCCGGCCGCTTTTATGAGCCCACCGATCAGGTTGTTTTTTCGCGCGAAAATGTGGGCGGTGAGATCACCGCGACCATCGGCAAAGAGGGAATCTATCTGGCGTCCTCAAGTGATTGGATTGTCTCCAGTCCGGGCGCCATGGCCACCTATGATATCTCGCTGGATACCCCAGAGGGGTTTGAAACCGTTACCCAGGGCCGCCGGCTGGAGCATGAACTGCACGGGGATGTTCTGCACACGCGCTGGCAGGCCGTACATCCTTCCGACGGTCTGAACCTCATCGCCAACCGGTTCGTGGTCCACGAACAGCCGCTGGCGGACGGGGTGACCAGCTACACGTTCTTCATGGAGGATGATCCCGCCCTGCGGGCAACCTATGAAGAACGCACCGCCGCCTACCTCGCCATGTACGAGGACATGATCGGGCCCTATCCCTACGCCAAGTTCGCCACGGTGGAAAACTGGTTCCCCACGGGCTACGGCATGCCGTCCTGGACGCTGCTGGGAGGCCAGGTTCTGCGGCTGCCTTTCATCCCTTACACGAGTTTCGGTCACGAGATCGCCCACAACTGGTGGGGCAACTCGGTGTTCGTCGATGCGTCCGCGGGCAACTGGTGCGAAGGTTTGACGGTATATTGCGCGGACTATCATTACCAGGAGCTGGAATCCCCCGCGGCGGCCCGCCAATACCGGCGCAACCTGTTGAAGGACTATGCCGGGTATGTCCAGGATCCCACCCTGGATTTTCCCTTGAGCAAGTTTTTGAGCCGCCACAGCGGGGCTTCCCGGGCGGTGGGCTACGGCAAGAGCATGATGGTCTTCCACATGATCGACCGCATGATCGGCCGGGACGCGTTTCTGGCCTCCTTGCGCCGGGTGGCGGCTGAACACCAGTACTTGCCTGCTGCCTGGAGCGATTTCCTGACGGCGTTTTCCACCGAGGGACATCGGGATCTGGGCTATTTTCCGGCACAATGGCTGCAGCGGACGGGGGCTCCGGCGCTGGCCCTGCGCAACGTCGTCTTCGGGGCTGATCAGGTCACGTTCGCCCTGGTTCAGACCGAACCGGTCTACACCCTGGAAGTGCCGGTGGTGATCACGGGAGCGGACGGGGACAGCGAACACGTGGTTCCGATCGACCAGGCCGTGACCCCGGTGGCCTTGACCGTCGCCGGACCCGTGCGTTTGGCCGTCGATCCGGACTGCCATCTTTTTCGGCACCTGGATCCCGAGGAGATCGAGCCCACCCTGCGCCAGGTCCTGGGCCAGGACAAGGTCGAATTCTCCACTGGCGATCAGGATCCGTTGTTGACGGAGGCAGCCAAGAGTTTTGCCCGATCCTTCACGGAAACAGACGATCCGGTTTTCATGGCCGATGGCGCCATGTCCGCCGAGGCCGGCGCCGGCGTGCTGTTGAATCCCGGCCCGGCCCTGCGGAAGCGGTTGCTTCCCGACGGCCTGTTTATCAGCGGCAAGACGGTCGTTCTGGAGGGAAAACGCTATGACCTGGACAAGGCGGATCTGGTCTATGCCATCGCTGATCCCGACTTGCCCCGGCGCACGCTGCTGGTGGTGTTCTGCACCTCGGCCGAGCGCCTGCCGGGTCTGGCCGATCGCCTGAGCCACTACGGCAAATACAGCTGGCTGGTCCTGCCGACCGGCCGTGGCCGGGTCATCCGCGGCAACTGGCCGGCGGGAGCATCGCCCCTGGTGAAGGAAAAACCGTGACCGCAGGATTTGTTGCCTTGTACTCGCGGCCGGTGTGCTACAATCGCGGCCATGGTCAGGCAGCGGGGCGGTCGTCCGACGGCCCCGGATTTACCGCAGGTGATGGGTAGGATGCCGACATTTCAATTCCAGCAACAACACGGTGCACCCGGTTTGACTCGGGCGTTTTGCGCATGGGTCGTGCTGCTGCTCGTGTTCACGGGATGCGGTGACGACCATCCCACCGAGGTGGTGAAGAACGGAACCGGAGTCTGGACCGAATCCCTCGTTCCCGACTATACCCATCGCGCCGTCTGGGGTGTGAGTTCATCCCGGTTTTTCGTGGTGGGGGAAAAGGGCTCCATCCGCCGCTATCAAGACGGCGTGTGGTCAAGCTGGCAGTTCCGCTATTTTTTCAATATGCGCGGGGTTTGGGGCACGGCCGTGGATCATGTGTGGGCCGTGGGCGAGGGCGGCTCCTGTTACCTTTTCGATGGTGATGACTGGAAGTCCCAGTACGTCGGCACCTACCAGAATTTGCAGGGGATCTGGGGTTCGTCCGCCGCGGACGTTTTCATCGTGGGGGATGCCGGCACCATCCTGCATTTCGACGGCCAGGACTGGCAACCCATGTCCAGCGGCACGACCGTCACCATTTACGGCGTCTGGGGATTCGGGCCGGACAACGTCTACGCTGCGGGTGGCGGCGGTGTGATTTTGCACTATGACGGTCACACCTGGTCCGCCATGGAATCGCCGACATCCAACACCCTGGATTGTATCTGGGGGCTGACACCCGATAACCTCTATGCCGCGGGTTCATTGGGCACCATCGTTCACTTCGAAGGTGCTGCGTGGTCTCTGGAAACCAGCGGCACCACCGAGCGTCTGTGGGGCGTCAGGGGTGTTCCCGGTCATCAACCGGTGGCCGTGGGCGCCAACGGCATCTACCTGACGCGCGGTGAGGGATCCTGGAATAGCGAAACCATTGCCGGTGGGCGCTATCTCTACGGCCTGTGGGACGATCGCGACAATGTGCTGATGATCGTGGGCTATGGCGGTCTGGTGATGAAGGTCTCGGATCCGGCCTGGGAAATCCTCAATCAGGGTTGGACCCACTGGCTCAATGGTATCTGGGCTCCGGATTGCGACCATGTTTTTGCGGTGGGCAAGGATGGTGTGGTGCTGCAATCCGGTGCCTCGGGTTGGCAGAACATTGCGCCGGTGATTCCCGATGTGGATTATTCCTCCGTCTGGGGGCCGAGCGCGGACGATTTCTTCGTCGTCGGTTCCGGCGGGGTGATTCTTCGCTACCGCAGCGGACGACCCTGGGCCGTCTGGAATCTCCAGTCCGGGGTCAACCTCGAGGGCGTCTGGGGCACATCCGCCCACAATGTGTTCGCCGTGGGGTCCGGGGGGGCCATCGTCCATTTCGACGGCCGCAGCTGGGAGGCGATGGACAGCAACACCTCTTTGTCCCTGGCTTCGGTCCACGGCCGCAGCCCGCTGGATGTGTACGCCGTGGGTCTGGGTGGAACCATTTTGCACTTCGACGGCGTGGTGTGGGCAAAGCAGGAATCGGGAACCGATACGGGGCTTGATGGTGTCTGGTGCGCTGATGATGGCGGTGTCTTCGCCGTCGGCACCGACGGCCTGATCCTGCGTGGGGTTCCCGATGACTTCGGCGGGATGACCTGGGAACGCCAGACCAGCGGTACGGTTTTTTCCCTGTTCTCGGTGGAGGGGGCTCCCGACGGAATGATCTACGCCAGCGGTTACAGCGGCGTCGTCCTGCGCTACGACGGCACGGATTGGCAGGTCATGGACACCGGCCATCTTGATCGTTTAAACTCCCTCGGCATCGACCCCTGCGGCGGTTTGCATGTGGCCGGTTTGTGGGGGCTGATTCTGGACTATCAACCATGAGGACCCCGGGGTCCCTTATTTGTTCGGCAAGGAGTGGGTCATGGGAAAACTGGACAAGCTGAAGCCTGCGGCTGTGTGGAATGTCTTTGAACTGTTGAGCAGCGTTCCCCGCGGATCGGGCAACGAGCAGGGTGTCATGGACGCCCTGAAGAAGTGGGCCGAAGCCAGGAAACTGTCCTGGAAGGAGGACGAGGTCGGCAACCTGCTGGTGACGATTCCGGCGACCAAGGGCATGGAGAAGGTCGCGCCCGTGCTGGTCCAGGGTCATGTGGACATGGTTTGCGAGAAAAACGCCGCCACCAGGCACGATTTCACCACCGACCCCATCAAGTTGATGGTCAAGGGGGATTGGGTCACCGCCGACGGGACGACCCTGGGCGCGGACAACGGCATCGGAGTGGCCATGGGCCTGGCCTTGGCTGACGCCCCTGCGGTTTCCCACGGCCCGGTCGAGGTCCTGATGACCGTCGACGAGGAGCGCGGTCTTACGGGCGCGGCCGGCGTCAAGGCCGGTTTCTTCACGGCTCGCCGCATGATCAACCTGGACTCCGAAGAGGACGACGCCATTTTCGTGGGTTGCGCCGGCGGCCGCGATACGGTCTTCGGCCTGAAGAACCGCACCACGCGGTCACCCAAGGACAGCGCCGGCCGCAAGGTGACCATCAGCGGCCTGAAGGGCGGGCATTCGGGACTGGACATCAACACGGGGCGCGGCAACGCCATCAAGATTTTGACCCGGGCGCTGTGGGCCGCATCCGAAGTCATGGAAGTCCGCCTGTTGGAGATCAACGGCGGCAGCATGCGCAACGCCATCCCGCGCGAAGCCGAAGCCAAAGTGGTCATCGATCGTAGCGAGGGCCGCAGGTTCAAGAAGATCGTGGACGGGATCCTGGATAGAATCGCCACCGAGGAGCTGGCCGGCGTCGATGACGGATTCACCTGGCAGATGTCCACGGTCAAGGCGCCGCGCTGTTTCGGTTTGGCCAACAGCCGGAGTGTCCTGAACCTGATGGCCGCGATTCCCAACGGTGTCCTGGGCATGAGCCGGGATATTGCGGGGTTGGTCGAAACCAGCACGAACCTGGGTGTGGTCAAGACCGAGGGGTCCGCGGTCAGGTTGGTTTGCTGCAGCCGGTCGTCGGTGATGAGCGCTCTTGCGGGCCTGGTGGAACAGCACGCGGCCCTGGGCCGGCTGGCCGCCGCCGAGGTGGAGCAGCCCGAAGGCTACCCCGGCTGGAAACCCAATCTGAAGTCTCCGTTGCTGGGCGTCGTGAAGAAGGGGTACAAGAAGGCTTTCCACACCGAGCCGGGGTTGTTGGCCATCCACGCGGGGCTTGAGTGTGGCCTGTTGACGGAAAAGTACCCGGATCTGGACATCGTTTCGTTCGGCCCCAATATCAAGGGGGCCCATTCGCCCGATGAAAAGGTCCAGATCAGTTCGGTGCAGAAGATCTGGAAACTCTTTGTCACGACCCTGGCGGATATGGCAAAAGTTAAATAAACATCTCCTTTGGTGTTGAACCGGGTTCTGACCAGGGCCCGGTTCTCTTTTTCCCGGCGAAAATTATCCCCAAGTTATCCCCGGGTGCCAAAGCCGGGGTTCCGGCCTCAAAACGGACGTGAAAAATCCTTAACTCACTGTCTACCAAATGAATTCAATAAATATCAGTAAAATGCAAAAACAATTCATCCTCCCCTTGTCCGGTATTATCCCCATGCCCGCCCGGCACATTATTCCGGGCGAATACCCGGTTTTGGAGATCCTGGAATCAAATCGGGGTCGGCGGCCGCAAAGGCA
>CAZJGK010000058.1:0-6348 GCA_964545545.1 uncultured Fibrobacteraceae bacterium
CGGTGCAACAGCATCCCCGACTGCTCATCTGTGACGAACCGACCGCCCTCCAGGATAGCACCCAGTCCGTCTGGGTGCTGGACAGGCTTGACAGCTGGCGGCGGGAAACCGGGCGCGGTCTGTTGACCGCCACCTGTGATCGGCGTGAAGCTGTGCGGGCTGATTGGCTGGTCATCCTGGAGAGGGGCAGGGTGCTGGTCCAGGGACCGAGCGCCGATCTGCTGGACAGCGCCGCGGTGGCGGATCTGCTTGGCCGGCGGGAGGTTGCGCCGGTCAGGCCGTGCCCGAGGTGCCTGGGTGATTCCCCCGTCCTGCAGTTGCAAGGAGTGGCCTGTGACTTTCTGGGCCCTGGCGGCGGTTTTCATGGCGTGGATCTGACGGTGACCCCGGGACAACGGGTGGGTATCACCGGGCCCAACGGTTGTGGGAAAAGCACCTTGCTGGCGGTGTGCGCCGGGTTGCGACCCCCTGATAGGGGTCGTGTGGACCTGGCGGGCCGAACCCTGTACGCGCGTGGCGTAAGGGATCTGGACCACGGCCTGGCCATGCTGGCTCCCCAGTTTCCCGAATACATGTTCTGCCGCACAACGGTGCAGGATGAACTGGCCATGGGCCCCTTGCCGGCCGGTGTGGTGGCGGAGGATTTTCTTGCTGAGCTGGGTCTGGGCAGGGAGATTCTGGCTCGTAATCCCCATGATCTGAGCAGTGGACAGCGAAGACGTCTGGCCGTGGGCCTGACCGCCCACAGTGGGCGGCCCCTGTTGTTGCTGGATGAACCCACGGCAGCCCTGGATCGGTGCGGCCGGCGGCAGATGGTCGCCATTCTGGATGGTACCCCGCCAACGGGCGCTCTGATCATCGCTTCCCACGACCGGGAACTTCTGGAAATCCTGGGTTGCCGGGTTTGGGAACTCCAATCCGGGGAAATGGGACTTGCCGCCTCCGAAAGGGGTTGTTAGATTCTCCCCGGATCCGAACCCGTCAAGGAGGCTCTGAAAAAGTCCGGCATGGAGCGCGCTGCCCCATGCCTTTTTTTGGGCCGCAACCCGAGGACGCCTCATGAACTTCGTCGAGAAAGCCGTCATCATGGATGCCAGCGAGATGGCCCGGTCCATCAAGCGTATGGGCCACGAGATTGTCGAAGCCAACAAGGGGGTGGAGAACCTTGTCCTGCTGGGCATCCAGCGCCGGGGTGTCACCCTGGCCGGAATGCTCGGGGATGCCATCAAAGAGATCGAGGGCAGTGACGTGCCCCGTGGGGCGCTGGACATCACCTTCTACCGGGACGACCTGTCCACGCTGGGACCGTCGCCCAAGGTTTCCAGCACCGAAATGCCCTTTGATGTCAGGGGCAAGATCATCATCCTGGTCGACGATGTGCTCTACACCGGGCGCACCGTACGCGCGGCCCTGGACGTCATCATGGACTGGGGCCGCCCGGCGGCCATCCGGTTGGCGGTGCTGGTGGATCGTGGCCACCGCGAGCTGCCTGTGCGTCCGGATTTTGTCGGCAAGAACGTGCCGACGTCCCAGAAGGAGATCATCAAGGTCAAGGTCCAGGAATTCGATCACAAGGAACAGGTCGTCGTCGGGGAGGTTTCCGAAGGATGATCCTCAAGAGCAAGGATGTGCTCGGTCTGGAGGACCTGACTGGGGAGGAAATCCTGGGGGTGCTGGAGATCGCTTCCCGGTTCCGCGCCGTCTTCGATCGCCCCGTGCGCAACGTGCCGATCATGCGGGGCCGCACGGTCGTCAATTTCTTCCATGAACCCAGTACCCGCACCCGCATCAGCTTCGAGTTGGCCGAGAAGCGGTTGTCCGCGGACATCGTCAATTTTTCCGCGGCGACCAGCAGCTTCAAAAAAGGCGAAACCCTGCGCGACACGGCCGAGAACCTGGCGGCCATGAAAATCGACATGCTGGTGGTGCGGCACGGCTCACCCGGTTCAGCGCGCTATCTGGCCCGGGTTCTGGACTGTTCGGTGATCAATGCCGGCGACGGGGCCCACGAGCACCCCACCCAGGGTCTGCTGGACATCATGACCATGCGGCAGCGTTTGGGCGATTTGCGGGGCAAAAAAATCACCATCATCGGGGACATCGCCCACAGCCGCGTGGCGCGCTCCAACATCTGGGGACTGACCAAGTTGGGCGCCGAGGTGACTCTTTGCGGACCCCCGACCATGGTCCCCGGCACTCTGGAACGCATGGGTGTGCGCGTGGAGTACGACCTTGTGCGGGCCGTGGCTGCGGCCGATGTCCTGAATGTGCTGCGCATCCAGCTTGAACGGGGCGCCGGCAAGACGTTCCCCGGTAACCGGGAATACCACCGGATGTACGGCATCACCGAGGAAATCGTGCGCGGTTTGAAACCCGAAGCCTTCATCCTGCACCCCGGTCCCATGAATCGGGATGTGGAAATCGCAGGGGAAGTGGCCGATGGGCCACGCCAGGTCATCCTGGACCAGGTCGCCAACGGGGTGGCCGTGCGCATGGCGTTGATCTACCTGCTGTCGGGCGGAGATCCCGGCGCGCTCGGCGGTTGATGAGTTCGTAACCCGACCGGCCACGCGGTTTTTCCGCCAGCGGCCGGCAAAGAGGATCAGGCATGCAATGGAGCTGGAAGAGAATCCCTGCTGAATACATGGTGACCAACGTGAAGCTCTATCAGGGGGGCAAGATCGGTCATCGCAAGGGGTTTTTGCACATCAAGAGGGGTCGCATCGAGCAGGTGGGGGTCGGTACGGTGGCCTCGGAAGGGATACCTGTCCTCGACGGGGCGGGCCTGGTCTGCGCGCCCGGCCTGATCGATATGCACGTCCATTTCCGGGAGCCTGGCCAGGAGGAGAAGGAGACCATTGCTTCCGGCAGCCTGGCCGCGGCCTGCGGTGGTTTCACCTCCGTGGTGACCATGCCCAACACCCAGCCGGCCATCGATCACTCGGGCATGGTGCGTTATGTCATTGACCGGGGCAAGGAGGCGGGTCTGTGCCGCGTTTTTCCCACCGGGGCCATCAGCAAGGGTCGTTTGGGCGAACAGATGTGCGAGTTCGGCGACATGGTGGCCGCCGGAGCCGTGGGTTTCACGGATGACGGCTCGCCCGTGGCCGACGGCAGCCTCATGGCCAATGCCTTGAAATTCGCCAAGCTGCTGGGTGTGCCGGTCATCAGCCATGCCGAGGATCTGACCATCATCGGCGACGGCGTCATGCACGCGGGGTACTGGTCCGCCCGGCTGGGGTTGGCGGGTATGCCCCGCGCCAGCGAAGACGCCGCCACTTTCCGGGATATCGAGCTGGCCCGGGCCGCCGGCGGCCATCTCCACATCGCCCATGTTTCCACGCGGGGCGCGGTGGAAATAATTAGGCGGGCCAAGCAGGACGGGGTGTATGTCACGGCGGAGGCCGCGCCGCACCACTTCAGCCTTGACCATTCCCGGTGCCGGGACTATTCCCCTCTGTTCAAGATGAACCCGCCCCTGCGCGAGTCCGAAGATGTCAACGCCGTCGCCGAGGCCCTGGCCGACGGCACCCTTGACTGCATCGCCACCGACCACGCTCCCCATACGGCCACCCAGAAGGAATTCCAGTTCGACCAGGCGCCCTTCGGCGTGCTCGGCCTCGAAACGGCTTTGGCGGTGGGCGTGACTTACCTGGTCAAGGGCGGTGTCATGGATCTGGGCCGGTTGTTGGAATTGATGACCGAACGTCCTGCGGGTGTTCTGGGCATGTCTTATGGCCGTCTTGAAGAGGGTTCCGTGGCGGATTTCACCCTCCTGGACCCGGATTTCATCTGGACGGTGACGCCGGCCAAGCTGCGCTCGCGCAGCCGCAATTCGTGCTATCTGGGCGAAGAATTGACCGGCAAAGTCGGGGCGACCTTTTTGCGCGGCCGTTTGACCTGGCTCGACCAGGATGTGATCAATCCGGCGGCCCCCACCGGAACGTAATTTGCTGGAATACATATTCCGGCTCTGCCAGCCAAGGCTGCGGACAGCTTGCTGCCGGCCTTCTGGGTTCTTTGATTGAGGATTTGCCTTGAACAGTTGCACACAATCCAGCCTGAGGCGGCGTATCCTGCAGAGGACAAACGCACTGCTGTTGGGGACGTTAATCGGCTTGATGCTGGTCCTGGGGGGAGGGTGCGCCAAATACAACACCTTCTTCAACGCCCAGCGGGCTTTTGATAATGCCGAGCATGTCCGCGAGGAGGCCCTGCGCCAGCACCAGGATCCTCCCCAGCCTGCGGGGCAGCAGAAGACCGACTACGAAACCGCCATCCGCAAAGCCCAGAAAATCCTGGATGACTACCCCGGCAACGGCCTGACGGACGACGCCCTGTTTTTGCAGGCCAAAGCCTGGCATCGCCTTGAGTCCTACCGCATGTCCATTCGCAAACTGGATCTGCTGTTTACCAATTTTCCCCAGACCAAGTACATGGAGGAGGCCCTGTACCTGCAGGGCCTGAATCATCTGCTCATCGGCAGCCTGGTCAAGAGTCAGGAGTACCTCGACCGTCTGGCCAAGCTGTATCCCAAGAGCAAATATCAGGCGGAGACGCGCAAGGTCATCGGAGACAATGCGTTCGCCATGAAGGACTGGGAGACGGCCCTTGACAGTTACCGGGAATACCTGGATCAGAAAGCCGGGGTGCAGGACCCCGATCGTATCGGCATCAAGCTGGGCGAGTGCTGCTGGGAACTGCATCGCTACGAGGAGGCCGTGCCCGTTCTGGATAAGGTGATAAAAAACACCCTCAGCAGTGAATTGGCCTTCAAGGCCAAGTTGCTCAAGGCCAGGATCCTGACCCGCCTGAAGCGATACGATGATGCCGCGGCCCTGGTGGATGAAATTCGTCCCGAGGCCGAGGTTTTTGAATCCCAGGGTATGGTGGCCCTTGTGGATGCCGAAAATCTTTACGCCCAGGGCAAAGGCGAGGAAGCCACGCCCCTGCTCCAGAACATGCCCGAAGAGTGGAAAACACCGGAAGTCAAAGCCCGGGTTTCCGACCTTCTGGGGCACGAGTACATGGCCCAGGGCAAGTGGGCATTCGCCAAGGCCCAATTCAAGAATGCTATGCTTAACAAGATATTTCTCGATGATCAGGATGAAACGCGTCGCCTGGAAGATAGCCTGAATGACTATATCGTTGCCGAGTACGCCTTGAAGGATGCCAAGGGTGACCGTGTGCCTCGCCTGGAAGTTCTGAAGGCGAACGCGCTCATGTTCGGGCTGGATCGTCCGGAACAGGCGGCTGGACTTTATCTGGAGGCCGCGGCGGATACTGCGGCCGATTCGCTTGATGCGGCCCGGGCCTTGTTCGGCGCGGTGGTCGCCTACCGGGATCATCTGGATAAGCCGGATTCGGCGGCTCTGTACGTTGCCCAGCTGGAGAGCCGGTATCCGGAATCACCCCAGGCCTTCGAGGTCTCCGGTGATAAAGGGGGACGGGATCTCCTGGAATTCCTCCTTGATCGCCGCCGCCTAGAGCAGCAGGACCGCTTGGCCGCCCTGAGTCCGGAGGCCCGTGCGGCGCTGGAAGCCACGCCCGCCAGCGATAATGAGCTGTCCCCGACCAGAGGCCCGAAGGTAACCGAGGCGCGCCGCAGGATGGTGTACTTGTTGCGCCGTGACAACCTGACCTATCCACCGCCGCAAACCATCATCCCGGTGGGAAGATCGATACCCGCCAGGGAGTCCGCAGCCCTTGATTCCACCGCCATCAGGGAAAATCCGGGGGATACCCCCGCGCTGCCGCCGGGGTCCCCCGTTGCTGATACCACGGCACAGGGGCCCGGGGATCTGGTTTCGCCGGAAAAGAAACCCGAAGAGGCCAAGGAAAAACCGAAAAAGCAGCAGAAGAAACGCAGCGACGATTGGGATCTTTTGCGCGGGCCCCGGCCCGGGAGTTCGCCTTGATTGAAGGCCTGAAGAATCCGGCCGCCTGCAGCTGCACCGCCAGAGTGCTCACCAACGAACCCGTTTCCCGGGGTTTGATGCGGCTGGACCTTGAACTTCCGCTGAATCCGGGGTTTCTGCCCGGACAGTTCGCAATGCTCAACCTGACCGGTTCGCACGCCTGGGTTTTTGGTCGGCCATTGTCCATCCTGGCCTGGAGGGACGCCACCGTCAGCTTTCTGTACCGGGTTGTAGGCCGGGGAACGGGGGTCCTGGCCGAATGTGGGTCCGGCACCTCGCTTTCCTTTCTAGGCCCGCTGGGACGGCCCTTTCCCGAGGCGCCGGACAACGCCGAATCTGTCCTGATTGCCGGTGGTGTCGGTTTGCCGCCCTTGTACGCCTGGGCCGAGCGGTTCGCCGGGTCACCCATGCTCCCGTTTTTCGGGGCTCG